>CANRHN010000001.1 GCA_947630425.1 uncultured Clostridia bacterium
GACTGGACTCGAACCAGCGGCCTCTTGGTCCCGAACCAAGCGCGCTACCAACTGCGCTACACCTCGATATAAAATTTGTTTTTCTATATATAACCAACCACTTGATAGCAGTTGGTAGCGCCCAAGGCGCTTCCGCACTGCGAGCTTAGCTCTTGTGGGTGCTTTGCTACAAACACCACACTGTGGTGTTTGCTTTACGCGCACCCCAACTGCGCTACACCTCGATATGAAATTTACTTTTCTATATATAACCAACCACTTGATAGCAGTTGGTAGCGCCCAAGGCGCTTCCGCACTGCGAGCTTAGCTCTTGTGGGTGCTTTGCTACAAACACCACACTGTGGTGTTTGCTTTACGCGCACCCCAACTGCGCTACACCTCGATATGAAATTTACTTTTCTATATATAACCAACCACTTGATAGCAGTTGGTAGCGCCCTCGTCGGCGTTCTCCCTTGCCGTTTCCCAACCGCCTGCGTGCGGTCGGTTCTGTTGGCGGTCGCCGCCTCCTCTCCCCACCGAGTTTTCAACTCGGCGTGGACCCCCTTTTACTTGCTTCCGCACTGCGAGCTTAGCTCTTGTGGGTGCTTTGCTACAAACACCACACCGTGGTGTTTGCTTTACGCGCACCCCAACTGCGCTACACCTCGATTGCCTTAATATTATACAAGATAAATTGTTTTTTTGCAACTGATTACCGACATTCTTTGCAGATTGCTTGCAACATTAAAATTCGCAAAAACCCGCCAATGCTTTGCTTGTTGCGTTTGCGCCAAAGCCCGAAAGGTCTCTTTTTGTCGAATTGTTGCCTTTTTTCTTGCCTTTGTGAAAAAAATTGGGTATAATAAATAAGTTACAATGGGTATTGTGCCCATTGCAGTACTTTCCGAAAGGAGTAAAAGCGATGAAGGTTGCATTGACAGGCGTAACGGGAAATATGGGTGTGCAGGCACTGCGCGAACTCATCAAGATTTCCGATCTGGAGTTTAAGCTGCTGGTCTTTCCAAAGGAAAAACGCCTAAAGGAAATAAAAAAAATCTGCAAAGGTCAAATGAACCGCGTACAATTTGTGTACGGCAGCATAAATCACCCCGAGGTGTGCGAACAGCTGGTAAGCGGCACGGATTACGTCGTAAACATGGCGTCCGTCATACCGCCCCACAGCGATCAGTTCCCCCACTACGCAATTGCGTGCAACGAAAAGGGCGCGGATTGCTTGTGTGCGGCAATCGAAGCCTTACCCGAACAGCCCAAGCTGATACACATTTCCACAGTTGCGCTCTACGGCAACCGAAACAGCAAACACATGTGGGCGCGCGTAGGCGACCCCCTCTTGATCAGTCCCTTCGACATTTACTCCCTTACCAAAATGCGCGGCGAGTTCCGCGTGTTGGAGAGCAACATAAAATACAAAACGGTGCTGCGCCAAACCGCAATGCTGCACAACCACATGCTAAGCGACAACATGAGCGACGGCTTGATGTTCCACACCTGCTTCAACGCGCCGCTGGAATGGGCAACCGCCGAGGACTCGGGCTTGTTGATAGCAAACATCATCAAAGCGGACATGGAGCGCACCGCCGAACTGAAAAAAACGTTTTGGAACAAGGTGTTCAACATCGGCGGCGGACTTGTCAACTGCGTGACGGGCTACGATGTGCTGAACGACGGCTTTGAAATTATCGGCGGCAGCGTAAAAAACTTTTTCGATCCGGATTTCAACGCAATACGCAACTTCCATGGCGTGTGGTTTTACGACAGCAACGTGCTGAACGACATGTTCCACTACCAACGCCAAAGCACCAAGGATTTTTGGGCGCAGTTCAAAAGGGAACACGGCATACTGAAGGCGGGCAAAATCGTCCCGAAAAAATTGATAAAAAAGCTTGCAATAGAACGCCTGTGTAAAAATCCGAACAGCCCGCACTATTGGAAAGCGCACAAAGACACGGCGCGTATGCTTGCCTACTTTGGCGGCGACTCCAAGTTTGACGAATTGGGCAAGGATTGGAGCAAGTTTCCGCTGCTGTTTGAAGGCAAGGACGAATGGGGCAACCCCTTGGACTACCAAAAGCTGCTCGACCGCGAGCATGCGCCCCTTGTCGATATAGGCTACGATCCCAACCGTGAAGCGGGCTACAAGGAGCTGAGGCGCATAGCCAATTTGCACGGGGGCAAGCTGCTTTCTCAAAGGGGCGGCATTTACGACCGTTTGGAATGGGAAAACAGCGACGGGCAACGCTTTACAATGAAGGGCTACACGGTGCTTGTGGGACATTGGTGGAATCCCAGCTACACAAACTACTGTTGGGACTTTGACCGCCTTGCCAAAAAAGACCGTATTTACGCGCAGGTGTGGTACGACAGTCACGAACAAAACGAGGACAACTTTTACTACTTTAACGACAGATTTGAGGCAAAATACGGTAAGATAAAATGAAAATTTTGATTTGCTACTTTTCCGGTACGGGTAACACGCGCCGCATTGCCGAAAGTTTTGCGTACAATCTGCAGGTGCGCGGAAACGACGTACAAACGGTTTCCATCGACGGACTGACTCTCGAAAAAAAACTTCCGCAGGAGTTGGTGCAGCAAATTGAGCAGTGTGATTTGTTCGGTATTGGCTACCCCGTCTACGCATTCAACGCTCCCCCGATTGCTCTCGGTTTTGCCAAAAGGCTACCCCGTCTTGTGCAAAGCAAACGCGCTTTTGTGTTCAACTGCTCGGGCGAACCGCTCAAGCTAAACAACATTTCCTCGCTGAAGCTGTGCGGGCTGCTTCGTCGCCGCCGCTTTGACGTTACCAACGAGTACCACTACTGCATGCCCTACAACATTATGTTTCGCCACTCGGACGAGATGGCGCACAAAATGTGGGAAACGGCACAGGCTCTTGTTCCCCTCGACGTGGAGGAGATACTGCAAGGACAAAAGCACTTGCTTAAACGCGTAAAGTGCGGCAAGCTGATAGCTTGGGTTATGCGTTGCCAACAATGGGGCGGACAACTCAACGGCAGAATGTACCGCGTTTCCAAAGATTGCGTAAAGTGCGGCAAATGCGTAAACAGCTGCCCCACGCACAACATTCGCATCACCAAAAAGGGCAAATTCCGTTTTGGCGGAAAGTGCTTGATGTGCATGCGCTGCGCGCACCTGTGTCCCAAAAACGCAATAAAAATCGGCATGTTCAACAGTTGGAAGGTCAACGGTCCGTACACCTTTGCCCAACCCAAAAACGAACAGGAGCAGCAAAAGTACAACAAGATGCTCACCAAAGCCTACGCGCAGTACTTTGACGAGGCGGAGCGCCGCATAAATAACGAAAAACATTAAACTTTTAACGTTAAGTATCAAAAAAAATTCAACAAAACCAACAAGGGAGCGCAAACATAATGTTTGCGCTCCCTTGTTTGCTACTTTCAACTTCTAACTCCGAAAAACGGAAAATTCCAATGCGTTTGTTTTTTGATTAGCGGTTGTATATTTTGTCGCGAATGTCCTTGACCTGAGAGGCAGTGACGTCGTTTGTTTTGATTTCCTCGCTGATTTTGTCGCGGGCGTGCATAACCGTCGTGTGGTCTCTGCCCCCAAAGTACTCGCCGATGGACGCAAGGGGGACGCTTTGTCCCAAGATGTCGCATATAAGGTAAATACAAATTTGACGTGGGACGACAATCTCTTTGTTTTTCTTTTTGCCAATCAAGTCTTCGCGCCTGACGCGGAAGTACTCGCAAGCGGCTTTGACAACTTGGTCGATGGTGATAATGTCGCTGCTTGCGTCGGCGTAATCCTTCAATGCGTCCTGCACGATATTCATATCGTTCGGGTCGCCGCCCACAAGCGTTGAGTAGCTGATTATGCGGTTGAGCATACCTTCCATTTCCCGAATGTTGCTGGTAATTTTTTCCGCGATAAGCGTCAAAACGCGAATGTTGAGCGCATAGCCCTTGTTGCTGCACTTTTTTTGCAAAATTGCAATACGCGTTTCCAGATCGGGCGGTTGAATGTCCGCTATGACGCCCGTTGCAAAGCGTGTTTTTAAGCGTTCTTCGATTTTGATTTCCTTGGGAGGACGGTCGCTTGACAAAATGATTTGCTTGTCGGCAAGGTACAGCTCGTTGAAGGTGTGGAACATCTCCTCCTGTGTGCCCTCCTTGTTGGCAAGAAATTGCACGTCATCCATCATCAACACGTCCAGCTTGCGGTACTTTGCGCGAAAGTTTTTGGTGGCGTTGGGATTGCTGTCGTGAATGGACTCGATAAATTCGTTTACAAATTGGTCGCAGGTGACGTACATTATTTTCTTTTCGGGAAAATTGCGCTGCAGGCTGTTGCCTATGGCGTGCATAAGGTGCGTTTTTCCAAGCCCCACGCCGCCCCAAATGAACACGGGGTTGTACTTTGTGCCGGGGTTGTCCGCAACGGCGCGCGCAACAGCGTGAGCGTACTCGTTGGATTTGCCCACGACAAAATTTTCAAAGGTATACTGAGAAACAAAGCTTGCCTTTTCGTCGGTGTCGTTGACATAGTTGGGAGAGACGGGAATGTCTACTTCTTTGGCGACGTTGCCGACGTTCTCCAACTCCGCTTCCGTGATAACCTCCACGTCCACAATGGACGGGAACACTTGGTTGGTACACTTTTTCAGCACTTCCTTGTAGTTGTTGTCAACGATATTTTTGATTGCGCGCGTTTCGGCAAGCAAAATAAGCCTGTCGCGGTAAATGCCCACGGGCGCAAGAGAGTTGATGTACAGGTCGTAGGCAAGCGTGGTTGTCTTTGACTCCGCTTCCAACAGAATGTTTTTCCAAATTTGATCTATCTTAAGCATACAACAATTATACATTAAACATTGGAATTTTGCAACAAAAAGGGACTACCGCATTTTACGGCAATCCCCAAAATCCACAAAAAGGTCAAAATTTTGTCCTTGACGAGGGCTACTTTGTTTCCAACGTGTAGGTTGCAACGAGAACGCGCTTGCCTTCGTCCGATTCCGTACCCAAGGTGCGACTGAACGTGTACCCTTCGCTTTCCAACGCAACGTCCAAAAAGCACATAAAAATGCCCATATCCACCTTGTTCCAACGCTTGAACAGCTGCGCCGACAAAAGCGGCACGTTGCCCTTTTGCCTGTACACGTTGAATTTGTTGTCAACTTGCTCTACGCGCCATGGCTGACTGTTGACCGCACTTGGAGCAAGACGGGCAATTTCGCCAATACGAATATCGGTGATACCCGTCCAAAAATCGTTTACCGACTTGCGGTTGAAATCGTAGTCGCCGTTGCGGAAGCTTTCCGGACTGCATTTGCCGAAAGAAAGCATGATGGCATAGACCAAATCGCATTGACGTTCTTCTTCCACCTTGCCCATGCCGTACCAACAAACGCCTATGCCCTTGGACGCAAGATACAAATCCCACTGCTCCAGCATGTAGCCCACGTTTGTCAGCCAAAAATTGCCTTCCTCACTGTAGACAAGCAAGCAGTACTCTGCGTTGAACTTGCAGTTTGTTTCGCTACAGGGGACTATTTGAAATTCCACGTGAATTTCCGGTGTGAGCGGTTTTAGTTTGTGTAAATACGCCTCAACATCGGCATACTCCTCTTGAGAAAGCTTTTCGTCAAGATAGTGACGGACGGATTTACGTTTGTAGATGTTTTGCAAAAGTTCTTTCATCCTTGCTCCTTTTTACAGTGCCGCAATTATTGTATCATAAATATGCTTTATGTCAACACAAAATGCTTTTTTTGTTGAAATCGCCCTTTGGCTGCAATTTCTAAGCGGCTTGTTGTGCGACAGGCGCGTCGTTTTTGTGTTGGCGAATGTACTGCGTCCATTTGATGTAGCCGTAGGTGGTGTTGGTAAGGTAGCCGACCTTAAGCACAAGCAAGATCCATTGTCCCGCCATGATGTCTATGACCGTTTCCAAAATTGCCACTATGTACCAAGCGATCCACTGCTCGCGGTAACGGAACAGTATCAACAAACCGTTGGCAATGCCCACTGCGCTTGCGGCTGCGTCCAAGTAGCACACAATGCGTTCAAAAGTGAGGTTGGTTGCAAAAATACCCCCTTCCACCTCTATCAACGTAAGCAAGTAGCCGACGCCAACCGTCCACACCGCAATTGCGGCTACCAAAATGATGTCCTGCCACCAAGTGAGTTTTTTTACAACGGTAAGCTCTTCCTTTTGTTTGTCGGGATGACGATGCCACATAACAAAACTGATGATGTCGCACGGTATCCAGAACAGCAACGTGACCGCCATTGTCGCAAAACGGTAAATGCACACGATACACGTGATGATTTCCACTATCTCCACGCCCAACGACACGATGAAGTTCCATTTGCTTTGCTTGGAAATGAGCAGCTCGCACGCAATGTTCAGCACAACGTCCAGCACGTACAAAAATGTTATCCACCCCGCGCCCACCAAAAAGCTGTTCACCTTTGTGTTGGGAGCGTTTTCTTCCAACATGAGTTGAACGCCGTCAAGCAGCTTGTCTCCATTGCCGTTGACAAGAGACACCGTGAGCGGCGTCGGGTCGTCGGAGTCGCCGTTGTAGTAGCACTCCAACGCAATTTCGGTAGAGGCGTTTATTTCAAAAGCGAAGGGCTTTACGCTGTCGGACTTTTTGTCATACAATCCCAGCTTGAGGGTCATGCTTTGCTTGTCGTCGGCACTGTCGCCCGGATCGACGTACCACTCTCCGAATTTGGAGATTTCCTTCATGCTGTAGCTGTGAACATTACCCTCTGCGTCGGTTATTTTGACGCTGCAAATGACGTACTTGTCGGTAGTCCCCTCAAAGCTCAACGTATCAAAATTGCCAGTTGCGTCTGCAACGTACTGAGATTTGTCCAACGTGACCGTGTAGGTAGGCTCGTCCGTTTCTGGGAAAACAAACGCAAACACGATTGCAACTACCAATATGCTGAAAAACCAGATTTTTTCGTACAGAGTAAAGTAGTTCCACAAGTCCTTGCACCGCTGTTTGAAGGACGGCTTGTCACTGTTACGCTGTTTGCGACGTCTGTTTTTTGTCGCAAGATACACAACAAACGCAAATTCCGCAAGTATGATAACACCCAGCAAAACGTACAGTGCAATCTTTGCCGCGTTGCTCATTGCCAACAAACAAATCATTTTTCCGTCTCCTTGCCGACGCGCGGACGCAAAGAGTTTTTCTTTCGCTCCATTGGTATAGCCTCGAAATTCAAGAATACGTTCATTATATAACTAACGACATAATCTGTCAAACACATATGTTTGGGCAATATAAGTACAAAAAAGTTTGTCACAAAGCAAGCTTGCCGCCAAGCTGCAAAACGGTCTTACAAGCGCGGCAGGGCAAGGTCAATTGCGCCAAAATCCGACAAAAAACCACCCCAGGTCCGCAAAACAGCGAAAACAAACGTTTACAAGAAATTTTCTTTGTCAAAAATTACATCAAAAAACAAGGAGAAAAAGTATGAAACTAATAGAAAGTCAAACGTATCTTAACCTTGCCAAGGCTTTTTCCGCCGAAACGCAAGCTCGCACGCGCTACGAATTTATGGAATACGGCATGCGCTACAACGGCTACAAAACCATGGCGGAAATTGTGGATTCCATTGCCTATCAGGAATTTAACCACGCCCGCATGTTCTACACCTTTTTGCAAAAGGCAAGCAACAAACCCATTGAAAACATCGACATCAAGGGCGGCTTTCCCTTCAAGGAAAAGTGGGATATACAGGAAAATCTCAGGTTTGCCGCCGACGACGAACACGTGGAAGCCTACGACATCTACCTACCTGCCGCAAAAGTGGCGCGCGACGAAGGGTTTGATGACATTGCCGACTTGTTTGAACTGACCGCCAAAGTGGAAATCCAACACGAAGCGATTTTCAAAGAGCTTTACGACCAAATGAAAAACGGCACGCTCTACAAAAAGGACAAGGAAGTGATGTGGATGTGTTCCGGTTGCGGACACATGGCAAAGGGAAAGGAAGCATGGGAAACTTGTCCGCTGTGCGGCGCAAAGCAAGGCACGGTTTGCCTGAAGCTGAAAAGCATGAATTAGCTTTTCTTTGCGCAACACTTTTGTTTTATAAGCGATAAAAATTTACTAAAGCTGTTTTTTGCCAAAACAATCGACAGCTTCACTGTAAAATTATAATAATTTTTGCCACTATCGGAAAATTTTATTATAATTTTTACGGCAGTAAACAATTTTATACAATCATTTATAAAAAATCCCTGCCCAAAAGACAGGGGTTTTTGTAAACTTCATTAACGTCTGCGCTTCTTTTCGCTGCGGTACACAAAGTTCAGGGTTTTACGCGGAGCGTTGGGACTGTTGAGAATGTCGTTTTTTACAAGCGGAGTCACGACAACGTGACGGGCGTTTCCTTCTCCTTCACTTTGCGTGGTGACAAATTTGCTGTTTTGCAGTGCGGTGTGTATCACGCGGCGTTCGTAGGGATTCATGGGTTCTAACGACGCTTGTTTTCCCGTGCGTTTTACCTTTTGTTCCAAATTGCTTGCAAGCCGTTGAAGGGCTTTTTCGCGCTTGGCGCGGTAGTTTTCCGCGTCGAGAGTGACTCGTTTGAAGCTACCGCTTTTGCCGTTGTGCATCAAACTGCAAAGATACTGCAATGCGTCCAAGGTTTCGCCGCGGTAGCCTATCGCCGCAAAAGCGTCCTCTCCTACGATGTTGAGTAGCAGCGTGTCCTCTTGATCAATTGCCTCTATGTGGCAATCAAGACCCATTTTGTTAAGTACATTTTGCAAAAATTCTACAACCTTTTGTTTGTCGGACGGTTCTGCCGCCAATTCCGCGGAAACCGTTTCAAGCTGTTCTTCTAATTTTTCTGCCATTTTACTACCTCATGTATTTTGCCTTGCCGACGTTGTTTTTGGCTTCATCCTTAAGCATTCGACGCTCCACCATTTTTTCGATAGGCACGCGCAAAGCAATTGTGGAAATGATGCTCAAACTGTAGTTTGCCACCATGTAGATTGCAAATGCTCCCGTGTAGATAAAACCGAACCATGCCATCATCAAGGGCATAATTATCATCATTGTTGTGTTTGTTGCTTTTTGCTGCTGATTTTGTTCTACGACCTCGCCTTTGCGGTTTTTGCGTTCCATTCTCTGCGAGATAAACATAGACAAAAAGCTCAATCCGATGGAAGCGAACGGCAATATCATCAAGCCGTTCCAACCGCCATTTTTGTTGTAACCGTTGCCTTCCATCACGGCGTCACGAAGTTTGTTGTAAATAGCTTCGCCGCCGTCAGGGTAATTCTCCATGTTTACCGAAGCGGAAAATGCGCCGCCTTCGAATTGAGTTACGAAGCCGCTGCCTGCATAAGGCTGCATGACGGGCGCCCAAGTGTCGGGTTGCCACACGTTTTTGATCCACAACCAGCTTTCGTGATTTTCATCATAATAGAGTTTGACCGCCTCGAGCGCTTTGGCTTCCGCTGCATCACAAAGTTTCGTATCGCCTGTTGTGTTTCCCTCTGCGACACGCGCGGAAGTGATACCCTTGCTTTGACACAACAATTTGTTTTCGGGGTCGGCAAGTATTTCTTCCGGCGTTTTGCCGTTGCCTGTTTTGTCGCTTTTCTTGCTGTCCTCAACAAGGTCATTCAAAGTTTCGTTGTAACCCTTGGCTGTGTGAGATTTGCCGTCGGAGTCTAAGTAGGTGTAGCTGTTGTAGTAGTAATAACCGATGTCGTTTTCGTCCGTCAGCTCATCGCTCGTTTTGCCGTTTACAATTTGTTGCGCATAGTTGTTATAGTATTCGTTCGTCAAATTTTGAAAGTTGGTAATGCTGCTATACGTGGAGTAATTGCGCAAGCCTGCAAACATCACAAAGAACACGACCATCGACACAATCATGGGCAAACAGCTGCTCAAAACGCTGAAGCCCTGTTTTTTGTACAGCTTTTGCTTTTCCTCGTTGGCTCTTTGCGTGTTTGCGCCGTAACGCCTGTCGATGCTCTCCATGATCGGTTGCATCTGTTGCATTTTGAGACTGCTTTTGCGCGAAGCATAGCGTTGCCAGATATCCAAAGGCAACATCAGTATTTTCAAAAATACGGTAAAAACAACGACCGTCCAGCCATAGTTACCTACCCAACCGTGCATCCACTTGACAAGTTTGCCCATCACGCCGAGATCGTCTTCGGAATAGTCGAAATAATCGGGCGCTTTTTGACAGCTTGCAAATATCAGAAGGCAAAGCACTGCCAATACTACAAGTATGAGGGTACTTTTTGTCTTTTTTTTCATTGTTTGCTCCTAAATTGCCACCAATACTATACGTGCCACTTGATACTGCCCCTAAGGTTGACAGGTACGGGGTCGAAACCGCCCTTCCCCCAAGGAGCGCAACGGCATAACCGTTTGAGCGTAAGCCAACTGCCCGCCCAAAAGCCGAAACTGCGGTACGCTTCCATAGAATAAACGGAGCAGCTTGGTGTGTAAATGCACCTTTTGCCGCCCTTCCACTTGGATAACGTTGCTTTGTACAGCTTCAACAAGCCTATCGCTATGTACCTCATCACAACAATCCCGCCTTGCCAAGCAGTCTGCTGACGCTTTGACGAATTTCGTCAAAATCGTAGTCCTCGCTTTTCCTCGGAATGAACACAACGTTGTAGCCATCCGACACTCTCGGCATAACTTCCGACACCGCCGCTTTCATTTGTCTGCGTATTCTGTTGCGACGCACTGCTTTGCCGAATTTTTTACTGACTGAAAAGCCCACTCTTGTTGGGCTGACGTGTGAAGTGCAGTACAGCATTACAAAACTTTTGTCCGCAACGCTATCGGCGTGTTTGTACACGTAGTTGTACTGATAGTTCTTTTTAAGTCTGTAAATAGACTTCAAAATTGTCCTCTGTTACGCGGAAATGCTGTGACGACCCTTGTTTCTGCGTCTTGCCAAAGTTCTGCGTCCGCCGGTGGTCTTCATTCTCGCACGAAAACCGTGTACTTTGCTTCTTTGTCTTTTTTTGGGTTGATAGGTTCTTTTCATATAACTTCTCCTTGTCGGCGCAATATATGCGCGTTGTAATTTGATTTGATGGAGCTATCCGTTAAGTGCGTATACTCAACCACGATAGCATACGGTATCATTTTAACAAACAAATACATATAAGTCAAGTAAAAACACAGCAAGCATTTACCGCAGAACCAAAAATACGCAGGAAGTTTTCCCGCGTATTTTGACGCAATCAGGTAAAAATTTTTGACGACCCGCGCTTTCGGACTAAGCTATCTCGAGAGCCAAAACCATCATTTCTCTGAAGGAATTCTGACGCTCATCGCTGGAAAGCTCCTCGCCCGTCAACAGATGATCGGAAATTGTGCAAATACACAACGCTTTTTTTCCTGCGCGCGCCGCGTTGAGGTAGAGAGCCGCGCTTTCCATTTCCACCGCAAGCACTCCCATTTTGCCCCAAACGGCACTGCTGCCGCCGTCGTCGTAGAAGGTGTCGCTGGAAAGAATGTTGCCCACTTTGTAGGTGAAGCCCAACTCCTTTGCTTTGCAAACTGCTTTTTCCAACAGCTCGTAGCTGCAAATGGGCGCAAGCGTGCCCGGCATTCCAAACTGACTTGCGTAGTTGCTGTTTGTGCAAGCCCCCTGCCCGAAAACAAGGTTTCTGACCTTCAAATCGGGGTGAATAGCGCCTGCAGAGCCTATACGAATGATGTTTTCCACTCCGTAAAAGTTGAACAACTCGTAGCTGTAAATACCGATGGACGGAATACCCATTCCGCTTGCCATGACGGAAACGCGCTTTCCTTTGTAGTAGCCGGTGTAACCTTGCACTCCGCGCACGTTGTTTACCAACACGGCGTTGTCAAGAAAGTTGTCGGCAATGTACTTGGCGCGCAGAGGATCTCCGGGCATCAATACCGTGGGGGCAAAATCTCCTGCTTTTGCTGCAATGTGAGGGGTGGGAATAGGCATAAACAATCTCCTTTAAGCGATATTTTTAAGGGGAGACTAATTGTTGTCCCCGAAAAAATATTATAAACTTTACCGCGAACGTTGTCAATAGGCAACTTTTCGGCGGTGTTTTCAATTGAAAAACAAAATTGCCGCACCGTAAAAATTGTTGTTTTTTCTGTGGAGTTATATCTTGATTTTTCGGTAAAACTATTGTATAATTGTTTTGTATGAACGCGTTGTCGGGTGGCAACAAAGAGATGTACACAATTTTTCCACCTGAAACGGGGAAATAATTGCAAAGAAATCCACACAAATTATTTGTGGCATACCACAACATCTTGCGAAAGTTTCGGCGTTACAACACAATATACATGCTGAACGACGGAAAATCCGTCACTAATGCACATTTTCACAACGACTAACACAACCACTACCAAAAGAAAGATTACTACTGTGGTCTTACCCACGACGAAAGGAGACGAAATTTTATGAAAATCATTGTAAACAGCTTGGAACTCAATGACGCGGTCGGTAAGGTGATGAAAGCTTTGGCTGTAAAAGATGTTGCTCCCGTGTTGGAGTGCATCAAAGTGACCGCCGAAAACGACAGGCTGACGCTTTTCGCAACGGACAAGGATCTTGCCATAGAACGCACGATAGACGCCAACGTGATTGTCGGCGGCGCATTCCTTGTTCCGGGAAAAATTTTCGGCGAGTACATCAGAAACATTGCGGAAAACGGCAGTGATATTTCGTTGGAAATGACGGACGAAAACCGTTTGCTGGTAAGCTCTGCCAACAGCGAGTGCAACATCGGGACAATGGACGTAGAGGACTACCCCGAAGTTGAGGACATTGGCGGCGGAAGCTACTTTGCAATTACGGAATCCAACTTGAAGGAAACGATAAACAACGTTATCTTCTCCGTGGCAACGGACGACAGCCGTCCGATGCTTAAGGGCGTTTACTTTGAGGCAAAGGAATACACCTTGTCCGCAGTGGCTACAGACGGTTACCGCTTTGCAATGAGCAAAAAAGTTTTGGAAGAAAGGGTGGACTACATCTCCGCGACAATTCCCTCGAGAAGCTTGTCGGAGCTTGCCAAATTGCTCAGCGACAGCGACAACGTACTGAAGGTGTTTATCGAAAACAACTACTTGATGATAAGTATGGAAAACACCAAGCTGCTTACGCGTTTGCTTGCCGGACAGTACATCAAGTACGACAACATTGTACCGCGTGAATTTTTGTCTACGCTGTACGTAAACAAGGAAACGTTTGAGCGCGCTTTGAGTACGGCGTCCATTATGTCGCGCAGCGAAAAGAACAATTTGGTTGTGTTGGATATCGAGGAGTACAACATGAACATTTCCTCCACAAGTCAGTACGGCACGGCAAAAGAAAACATCACCATTTCTCTTACGGGAAAAGATGTGAGATGCGCTTACAACAGCAAGTATATCAACGACTGCCTCAAGGTTATCGACGCAGAAACGATAAAAATGGAATTTGCTCAACACAACAGTTGCGTGATAACGATCAAGGACAGCGACGAAGTACTCTACTTCATTTTGCCGATAAAACAAATAGTTTAACCGACCAAACGCGAGGCGGTCGGATGGACTTGACACCCCTCAAAAAAAAGAGATAAAAACTCTTTATAAAATTTTTAATAAAAAGGCGCAGATACCTCTATGCTTGGTGTCTGCGCCATCGTGACCCTACGGGCGCGTTGCGCCGCCTCGGTCGGACTACTAAGGAAGCCGCTACACGCGGCTTCTTTTAATTTGACTTTCGCTGGGGTCTCCCGTACCCCCAGCACCCCCGCAAGGGCTGCAAGTGCCGCGCAGGTCGCCACTTGCAGTGCGGAATTTTCGCTTTTTCCGCTACTACGGACGAAACGTCCGTCTCCGCGCGTGAAAATTCCTTTTTAGCATAGAAGTCGGCTTCTAAATTTGTTTACTTTCACGTTCAAACACTTATCATAAAATCTTTGTCGAATTGTTAAAGGGGTTGTTTGCGCGGCTTGTTCTGTCCGCGTGGGTAAGTTTTGGGCGTGTGCGTCACTTTGCGAAAGACAAGTATTGAACGACGGCTTCCGTCGTCTAACACAAAATCGTAATGCGTCTCGAACCGTAAGCCCAAAGCGTTGCATGCGTTTTGCGCGCCGTCAAGCTCGGACATATCCGTTTTGTAGGCGACCACAGCGCCGTTTACTTTGACAATTTGGGCGGTGTACTCCAACAAAATGTTGAGGGGAGCAACGGCGCGAGCGGTTGCAACGTCAAATTGTTCGGAGTGACTTTTGGCAAAATCCTCTGCGCGTTCATGAAAAAATTGCGCGGGAATTTTTACTATGCTGCACAGTGACCTGCAAAACTCCACGCGCTTTGCAAGACTGTCTACAAGAGTGATTTGTATGTCCTCTCTCAACAATTTTAACGGAACGGAGGGAAAACCTGCGCCGCAGCCGACGTCGCACACCGTTGCGCCAAAGGGAATTGCAACAGAGCCCAACATGCTGTCTACAAAATGTTTTTGCCACACTTCCGCTTTTTCCGTGATCGCCGTAAGATTGTACTTTGTGTTTTCCGAAAGTAAAAAATCGCAATACGCGTCCAACTTTGCGCGGAGCGTGTCGTCAATGTGGATATCTATGTTATTCATAATATAATTTTACCATTTTTCGAGCTTAAACGTCTTTTCTTGCGCTGTTTAACAAGCCAACTTGTACGAACTATTTGTGGATATTTTGTGCAAGATATACTATGAGTATCTGTATGTCGGCGGGTGAAACGCCAAGTATTCTACCTGCCTGACCGAGATTTTTGGGACGTATATTGTTGAGCTTCTGACGCGCTTCCAAGCGTAAACCGTCGATTTTCATATAGTCGATATCCTCCGGCAGAGCCTTGTTTTCCAGCTTGTTCGCATGCGCGATCGCTTCTTTTTCTTTTTCTATATATCCGCGATATTTGCATTCGATTTCAATTTGGTACAGAGCGTCGGCGTTTAAGTCTTTTAAGAAACCCAACGTTTGAACGTCCTTTGCGGTGATGTTTGTACGGCGCAGTATTTCATCTACCGTAAGTCCCGCGCCCGTTACGGGTTCGTTTTTTTGTTCAAATAGCGGAGCGTATATCTTTGGAGACACAACGGTTTGAAGTTGTTTTTCGCCCTGTTCGATTTGCTGTTTTTTTGCCAAAAATTTGTTGTAGCGGTTGTCGTCAACCAAGCCTATTTGTCTGCCCAACTCCGTCAAACGCAGATCGGCGTTGTCCTGACGCAGTATCAAACGGTGTTCGGCGCGGCTGGTCATCATTCGGTACGGCTCGGTGTTTTCTTTGGTAGTGATATCATCTATCAGAACGCCGATGTAGCTGTTGTCACGGCGCAAGGTAAAAGGCGTTTTGCCGTGAACGTATCTTTCGGCGTTTATTCCCGCAACCAATCCCTGTCCTGCGGCTTCCTCGTAACCGCTTGTGCCGTTGATTTGTCCCGCAAAAAACATTCCGGAAACATGCTTTGCCATCAAAGTTGCGTCAAGTTGGGTGGCGTCAATGCAATCATACTCTATTGCGTAGGCGTCGCGCATTATTTCAACGTTTTCCAGCCCCTCTATGCTGTGATAAATCTGCTCCTGCACGCTTGCCGGCATGGAACTCGACGCGCCTTGAACGTAAAATTCGCATGTATCTTCCGATTCCGGCTCGAGAAATATCTGGTGTTTTTCTTTGTCCGCAAAACGCACCACCTTGTCCTCTATGCTGGGGCAGTAGCGCGGACCTACTCCGTTGATACTTCCGTTGTAGATGGGGGCGAGATGTTTGTTTTCGAGAATGATTCGCTTTGTTTCGGCAGTTGAATAGGTGAGAAAGCAACTGCGTTTTGTTGCGGGAATTTTGTCCGTTACGTAGGAAAAGGGCGCAACGTCATTTTCGCCGCGCTGTTCGACGGTTTTGTTTAGATCTATGCTGTTCAAACGCACTCGTGCAGGAGTCCCCGTTTTGAAACGTTTGACGGAAAACCCCAAATCCACAAGACTTTGCGTGAGAAAACGAGCGTTGGCAAATCCGTTTGGACCGCTTTCGCGCACACACTGTCCCACAAGCGTGCGAGAGTTGAGGTACACTCCGCAACAAAGCACCGCTGCTTTGCAGCTGTATGTAAGATCGACGGCTGTTGTAACATCAAAACCGCCGTTGTCGTTGCGAACGATTTTCGTTGCCTCTCCCTGACGTAAAAACAAGTTTGGGGTGTTTTCAACCGTGCGCTTCATATTGACGTGGTAGGCGTTTTTGTCCACCTGTGCGCGGGGAGAGAATACGGCAGGACCTTTTCCGCGATTGAGCATGCGCATTTGCAGCAAACTTTTGTCCGCATTTATCGCCATTTCGCCACCCATGGCGTCAATTTCCTTTACGATTTGCCCCTTTGCAGTTCCTCCGACGCTGGGATTGCACGCCAAAAATGCCACCGTGTCGAGGTTGGTGGCAAGCATCAATGTTTTGCAACCCAAACGCGCCGAGGCAAGGGCTGCTTCACAACCGGCATGACCTGCGCCTATAACTATCACATCGTATTCTTTGTTTGTCATTTTTTTTGTATATATTGTTGTTGAGTTTGTTCGCAATGTGGAAAACATCGCAAGCAAACATCGAAGTTTTTTTTACGCGTGCGTAATTTTTTGCTGCTTTTCTGTTTTTGTCGAATTTGCGGTTTTACAAACTTTTTTAGGTGTATATTTTACCTAACGTTATTTGCCCAAGCAAAATTTGCTGTAAATTCTGTTTATTATGTCCTCGTTGGTACTTGTTCCCGTAATTTCACCCAACGTTTCCCACGCCTGCTTTGTTGCGTTTGTTACCACGTCCAGCGTGGTTGCGCCGCAAGCGGAAATGGCTTCGGAAAGCTGCTGCTTTGCGCGCTTGAGGCAGTCGAGATGCCGCTCGTTGGTTATCAACAAATCGCTTGTTTCTATATCTCCCGCGCTGAACATGTCGTATAACGTTTCTTTTATAATGTCAACGCTGCCGTACTTTGCCGAAACAGCCAAGCTGTCTACGCAGCACGGTTCTTTGTCGAACAAGTCCTTTTTGTTGTAAATGCGTATTTGAGGACGGATTGTGGGATATACCGAGCGGTCGTCGGGGTCATCTGTAACATGCAAGACGACGTCTGCGCTGTCGGCGGCACGTTTGGCGCGTTTTACGCCCTCCATTTCTATCTTATCGGAGGAATCGCGCAGTCCCGCGGTATCTACAAAATTGAAACGTATGTCACGGTAGTTGACGCTTTCGGACAAAGTGTCCCGCGTTGTGCCCTGCACGTCCGACACTATTGCGCGATCCGTGCCCAAAAGCGCGTTCAGCAAGCTGGATTTGCCTACGTTGGGCTTGCCCACAATTGCTACGTCAATTCCGTACCTTGCAACTTTGCCCAAAGCGGACGTGGCTATCAACGCTCCGAGGGCGTCGCCGACTTCTTTTAATTGCGATTTTGCCGTGTCTACGGTGGGCAATTCGATATCTTCTTCGGGGTAATCCAACGCGACTTCGCAAGCAGAAACAATATCGAGGAGCTTGTCCTGCAAATCGACGATTTGTTTTCCCAGCTTGTTCTCCAACAAATTTGCGCCCGCTTTTGCCGCCGAAGCCGTTTCGGCGTCGATCATCTCTATTATTCCTTCCGCATTGGTAAGGTTTTGTTTGCCGTTTATAAAGGCACGTTTGCTGAATTCGCCGTTTTCCGCCATTCTTGCGCCGCAGGAAAGGCATTTTTCTATTACGGCTTGTGCCACCGCCGTTCCGCCGTGACAGTGAAATTCCACCGTGTCCTCGCCCGTATAGGAATGAGGCGCGGCAAAGTAAACACACATCGCATGCTCGTCGAAGTACTCTGTTTTAAGAGTTCCAACCTTGAGCAAATTGGGTTGCGATGGAAACGGGTAAAAGAATTTTTGAGCAATCTGAACGGCTTGACTTCCGCTCATGCGTATCACGGAGATCGCGGCGCGCCCTCTTGCGGTGGACAGCGCAACTATGGTATCTTGCATATAATACCTCCGATACATATTGTACCACTTTGACGACAAACCGACAACTGCTTTTGTGACCTTTTGTTTCAAGCGCGGTTGTTTCACGACTGAAAAAGTTTTGTTTCACAAAAGTGTTTTAATTGTTGAAAATAACAAGATTATATGTTATACTATATATGTCGAAAAATGTGCCGATTTCTGCAAGTTACGCAGAAGGGCGGCGAGTAAAGTTTTTTGAGGTGAAGCTATGGGAAAAATCATTGCGTTCTCAAATCAGAAGGGCGGCGTAGGTAAGACTACGACGGCTATCAATTTGGCTGCTTACGTTGCCATTGCGGGCAGAAAAGTTTTGCTTGTGGATTTTGACCCACAGGGCAATGCGACAAGCGGCTACGGTATAGAAAAAAACGCGCTTCAAAGCACGGTGTACGACGTGTTGATGGGAGACAGCTCTGCACGGGAAGTTATTATGCAAACCATGTTGCCTAATCTTTGGATACTGCCCAGCAACAGTGATCTTGCGGGCGCCGAAGTGGACCTTGTTGCAGTACCTGCTCGAGAAAGCGCCTTGAAGCGTGCGCTTTACGCTGTTAAAGACGCTTACGACTACATTTTTATAGATTGTCCGCCAAGTCTCGGCTTGCTGACTTTGAATGCCATGGTGGCATGCGACAGCGTGATTATTCCGATACAAAGTGAATTTTTTGCGCTGGAGGGAGTTACTCAATTGCTTAACACGTTCAAAATCGTAAAACAACGCTTAAATCCTCAAATTGAAATAAACGGCGTTGTGCTTACAATGTATGATATGAGAACCACCCTTTCAAAGCAGGTTACGGCGGAAATTTACAAATATTTCAGTAACAAAATTTACACAGTGCCCGTGCCGAGAAACATCAAGTTGGTAGAGTCGCCGAGTTTTGGCGTTCCCGTTGCGTTGCACGCACCGCGTTCCAACGGCGCTTTGGCATATCAAGCATTGGCTAAACAATTTTTGGAGAGGGAGGAAGGTTAAAATCATGGCAAACAAAGGATTAGGCAGAGGATTGGCTTCTTTGATGGGATTGAACAATATCGACGACATTGCGCAACAGCCGTCGCGTCAGCCTGCCGCAGATGTGTTTTCCGCGCAAGAAAACGCCGACAACGTTGTGCGTATTTCTCTTGCAGACATAGATCCGAATTACGAACAACCGCGCAAAAAGTTTGATGAAACGGCGTTGAGAGAGCTTGCCGACAGCATCAAAATGCACGGCGTGATACAGCCCATTGTGGTTACGCCCATTGGTAAAAGATTTATGATCATCGCCGGTGAGCGACGTTTCCGCGCGAGCAAGCTTGCCGCACAAACGGATATACCGGCAATAATTCGTCACTACACTCCTCAACAAATCAAGGAAATCAGCTTGATTGAAAACTTGCAGCGCGAGGACCTCTCCCCGATAGAAGCTGCCCGCGCCATACGTACTTTGATGACGGAGTTCAACATGACGCAAGAAGTGGCTGCCGACCGCATAGGCAAGAGCCGTTCCGCTGTTGCCAACACATTGCGTTTGCTTACTCTCAACGACGACGTTATCGAACTTATAGAACAGGGACGTCTTTCCGCCGGACACGCAAGGGCGCTTGTGGTTGTTCCAAGCGATCAGCAGTACAAGCTTGCCTTGAAGGGGTGCGACAATCAGCTGACCGTTCGTGAAATGGAAAAAATGGTTCGCGAGTTTTTGAACCCGAAACCCGACAAACCCAAATCCACCGTTCAGGACAGCAAGGAGCTTGTAAATCTTGTTGCCAACATGCAAAGAGCTTTTGCAACTAAAGTTTCCGCGATTGGAAATGGCAAAAAAGGTCGCATTTACATCGATTACTTTACCGCTGACGATCTTGACAGAATTTGCAATTTGGTCGATGATTGGATGAGCGAAAAATTTCGTCCCGATTCCGAGTGACTTTGTTCTGACGTTTTCCGACTGAAAAACGTTGTGAACCTCAAAATTTGAAAAATAATCAGGTTGTGTTTTGCGCTGAGTTCTGTGTTGTGCAGGGCTCAGTTCTTTTAATTTCAGACTTATATTTTGCTGTAGCGATCTATGTACTCCGTTGATTTTTGTAGAAACTCTTTTGTGATTAAAATTGTTTCTATAACACGCCGCTGCTTTCTGTCCTGCAAAGAAGTGCGTTTTTATTGGTGTAATCAAGAAGCTTGTCAAACACAACACACCGCTGTGTAATCAAGTGTGATATTTGACACGCACGGTTTAGCGCATATAATTTTGAATTACTTTCGTATGCAGTTTTTCCACCCCATGTATCGAAAAACGTAGAAAACTTGGAGTAATCCCATGTTATTTGTACGAATTGGGAAAATAATGTGTGAAGTCGATGGTTCACAAATGCTTGCTAAGATATCACTCTGAATTGCATTGGAAATTATAAAATCTTGAAAAGAAAAGGTGATGTTGATGCGTATCAGATAGGAGTAGTCTTACGTCGATTGTGCTAATGGGGAACAGAAATATCGGACGGACACGATGCGACAAATCAAAAGCGTGTTTGAAATAATCAGCCCAAAAGATTTCTTTGGAAATTATGTTATTTATGCAAAAGGCAAGGTGTTATACGCAATTCGGCAGTTGAATTTTACGTACCGAAACAGGGCTGTTTCTGCTTTTTTGCGAAAACAATTCGTTGCTTGCTATCTTTTTTGTAGAAATATATTTCTTTTAGCTGCAAATGTTAAAATTTGATCGCTTTGGGCGACAACAAAACCGAACGTGTCTGTCCGTGTTTTGCAACACAAATTTCTGTAATCGTAAAACTTGGCGCAATCAGTAAGAATACAACAAAGGCATAATAAATAGCAAATCAACAAAACATATATAAACGAGCTACGCCGATAACAATATACAAAGTCAACAAATCTTTGCGCAAGACATACGGGTTCAATAACGTAAAAAATTTAATTCATTAGCTAAGCGAAGTAAAAGCCACAGCGTATTTTGTATGGCTACAAAATCATCTGCTTTTGTAAAACCACAGACCATGCCGACAAATATTTACTTGTAAAGTCGGCTTTTCGCGCTGCCAAATACTCATATTCTTAATTATGTTTTTAAAAATGAACATTCTTAACAACTACTACGCCCAATGTGTTCTCGCCCACTTCTTAATAATGAAAACCAAACGGAATATTTTGCCTTTCGATGACCTATTTGCTTTGATTATTGGGAAGCAATCCAAATAATTTTACTCCATGGGCAAAAAATCGGGCTTGAAATTGGCAATGTATTCACTACTATTATCCTTCCAAATAATATGTGCCGTGTATTCAATAATGAAAAATCAACAGAATATTTTTTCCCAACGCGTTATTTGCTCTTTTGAGAGCGGGCACAGTCTCACAATTGCCAAAACAAAAACTCGAGTTCGAAAGCCATATCATTTTCATAACCGTTGTTGTCTAAAATATGTGTTGTTCCTTCTTTAATAATGAAAAGACGTGTAATAATTTTGCTTTTTAACAATCATTTTGCTCTATGGGGTTTGGAAGTAATTCAATAATTTCGCGCTACATTCAAAAAAAAGAACAAAGTTAAAGTACATCAAAAGTTTATTCATAGAAGTTGCTGTTCACACATTTTTGTGTTTTAATAATGAAAAATCAAAATTGTTTATTTAATATTCTGTTTGGTTTTTTAGATGCTGCAATCTAAATTTTGAGTTATTATCACAGTATCAAGATCGATTTTCTTTAGTCATAGACTCTATTGTCATCATTATTCGTAGTCATCAGTATTTATAGCCTGTTAATGAAATCGTCTCCTTGAAATATATTTAATTATATTTTCGAAAATAAAAAAAGCGAAACATTATATTTTTAATATGTTGTTTTTTTAAGTGTAATTTTACTTCGTTTTGGTCTACAGTCAAAAATTCAATATTCAAAGAAGTTTGTTAAGAAATTTGCCTTTTTGAAACAAATTTAATTACTATTCAATCATGAAAAAACAAAACGGGCTATTTTTATTTAATATTTTGTGTTCTTAAAATAGCTGTAATCAAACTTCTTTTTGAGTTCATAACAGAATATCGATATCTGCAGTCAACGATTTCTGTAGTCATCAAATTTGCCGCTTCACAGGAAATTTTATTTGTTTCCAATAATGAAAAGGCGAAATTGTCATTTCTTAATATAAAGTTTGTGCTTTTACCATAAGGGCATTTGGATCTTGTTTCGCATTGCAGTCAAAACGTCTGTTTTTCAAACCAACACTTGTTTATATAAATTCTTCTTAAAACTGATATTGCCGTGTCCTTAATAATGAAAAGTAATGTTATATATTTTACTTTTAATAAAACTTTTGCAATATGTGCAATCTAATTACATATTGCGCCATATTCAAAATAATAAATTGAAGTTCAAAATCGACGATTTCTCGTAAGCGCAAGCTGGTTTAATTGCATATAAATTATTTTATTGTCTTTAATTCGAGTTCGCCTTACTGCATTGAAAGGCATTTTTATGGTCAAACGTAGTTTGCGATTATGTTGTGTCGGAAATTGTCCGGCGAACAGAAAACTAATCTCAAAGCTGTTTCACGTGAAACAGCTCTCCTTTGTTTCTAGTTTTATTATGGTGCGATGTTTCACGTGAAACCCTAATTGCGATTATAATGATATTGCGTAGCAAACAAAGGCTAACTACGGTTGTTTTTGTGCTTAATATCGCTCAAGTAGCTTGCTTTTTGATTGTTTGTTGCATAAATAGGAAAAATTATGCCATAAAAACAGTGAATAATAAGTTGTTTTTTGTTAAAAAAGTAGTTGCACCACCGTTTCTCGGCGTAAATGCGGTTGGTGAACCGCGAAAGGCTCTTTAGGTGCCAAATGGAGTTGTAGGTCGCGGCGCTATTCTTTGTTCGGTTCAGATCCGGCTAAAACTCTATCGATTTGCAGCAAAGTAGGAATAACAAGGCGAGAATGATTTTTTGTTTTATTCGAGACGGTTTTGTTGGCTTTTTTAGCAAATAAGTTTGTCTGCGCTGACGAAAAAGCATATTGTAAAGTTAATAATCATAATATTTGAAAAAGAACTGCACTATTTGACACAATTGATTTTGTGCTAACTAATTTTTAATAAAAAAGCTGCGGTTATTGAATAAATTGTATTATTTGGCGTGTTATATTTTATCGTGCTAAACAGTGACGCCTGCCCCAAAGTATCGCTCGCCCCGAGGAAAACTCAGAGCCGCTTTTCTTTGAAAGGACTTGTTGTGTTTCTAGCTGTTTGTTCGAACGAATATAACGATTAAATACGGGGCGGTTTTGTTGATGAAAATTGGCTTCCGGCTCATTGATGAGATAAAAATAAGTTAAAATAAAGCCGTCGAACAAAGCCGCAAAATGGCTGTCGTTTTATAACATTCTTCACACAAAAACAGGTCGATTTTAACAGAATGGATATTTTTACGGTCGGAAATTTTGAAAAATCGAGGTTAAAAATTCTGTTAGAATGGCTCTTTTAACCAGCTTTTATAACATAATTTTTGCGATAAAAAGGCAAGTTTGATGGGCGGAAAAAGGGGAAGTGACAATTAGATAATCCGTGTTGTTTAGAATATAAAAAGGAAGCTTGATTGTTTGTTTCACGTGAAACATGTAAATAACGAAAAGAAAATAAAACCAAATCGAAAGTTGATTTGATAATAATTATAAGGGTTTTATTTTGCCAAAACAAGTCAATTGATTAGAGGAGTTACGCGCCAACGAGATGACTGCCGGCTGTGATTGTCCTGTAGTCAAAAGGATTGACGTGTTTTTTTGAGTAAATTGTTGCGTTTTGGTGTCGTTGAATGCGACAAAAAGAGGCAATATTGTAAAAAAAGCAGATAATTATGCCGTAAAGGAGAGTAATGGTGGCTTTTTACACGAAAACGGATGGCAATTTTTACAAATACGCTAAAAAATATGCCCAAATTAGGTTGTGTAAAGAAAAATTGTCATCAATGGCATGGCTTTTCTCGGCAAGAAAACATTTCGCTCGTATTTTTGGTGCGAGCGCGCCTGCAAACCGTTTGAATGTTCCACGTGAAACAGAATTGTCGCGATTGCGTCCAATAAAACACTTGTATTGCGTTTTTTAATTATATGTCGGCAAATCGACTGAATAATCGCTTCAATGAGCGTTAATTTGTAAAAAAAACAAAGAAAAAATATAAACTGAACGAGTAACCACAGAATATGCGCCTTCGTCCCGCGATTTAAGCGTTGTGTTTGGTTCTTTTGTTTGCACGCACATCATTTTGTGGCAAACAACAAGATTGGGGGAAATTTTAGCGACAAGATATAGGTTAGTAAAACAAATTCATGGTGCGAGACTATCTTCGATGTGCAGTAATTGATTAGATAATTCGTCGGCGCAAAACTTTGGTTTGACAGGCGCAAGACTTTAAAAGAAAAAGGGTGCAAAAGAAATAAAGTGGCGCAAAGATTATGACAGACATAGTAATGACTAAATCTAAATAAAGAATCTCGACGTAGTGGACAAAATTGAAAGTTATAAATATGTTATAAAGCAATAAATTTATCGTAACGAAAAACAATAAATCAATGCCGACCAAAACAAAGGACATTGTGTTAAAGAAAAATGTAGAGCAAGTCAATAAAAAAAAACGTGTTTTCAGAAAGCATAGAACTTATCAAATTTGAAAAAACAAAACGATGAAAGGCTGTACTGTACAAACAATCGTTGTGTAACATGGCAATTTACGTTGAATTGTAACAAAGCGGAACAAAAACAATGAAAGAAATTTATTAGCTGATATAAGCATTTAAAAGATTATTATACAATCTCAATTCAAGTTGTATTTATCGCCAATTTTTTAGCAATCAAAAATCGAACGAGCGTCAAGCGTCGGCGCGACCTGTCAAGCGAAAGTTTGCTGACAATTTCTATAATCAGATTGTACAACGCATATTTTGTTAAAAAAATAGTGCCAAGCGGTTTGGTTTGTTAAAAAAGCGTAGCAAAAACATCAAAAAAAACATCGATTATTCATCAATATTCGATACTTTATTCAGCATGGTTTGCTCCGTGTAGTTATTTTTTGATATTACAACAATTGCAGAGCGTGCTACAGAAGAAATGTCGGATAAATTCAGCATTTATTATGAAGGATTTATAATTTTTTTGTTTACAAAAAAATACTTTATAGTGAATGATGTTTCTCGCCCACAATATGGCTTCAAAAAAGTCATTTACTTCCTATCCGATGAGGGCTTCTCGTTTCAATTGCTCGTTCCGTACACTCTGCCAACCGCTTGACTGATACGGCTTACCGTTCCTCGTTAGGGAAGTCAAATTGCGCCAACCAACGATTGTATAGGGCGCCGGCTACTTGTTTTAAATTGTTGTTTGTGTTATAATATGAAAAATTTACAAAGGTTCTTATGGCAACAAGGAAAGAGGGCAGGCTACTGAGAAGGGCGAACCGCCGAAACGAAGAAAAGAATAAAAAAGCGTAGGGCGACGTGCGGCAATTTTGGGACAATGATACCAAGGAAACTTTCATCAACAACTGACTATATAGTGGAATACAGCGGAGAATACATAATGACAAATGAAGAATTTATAACGAAAAAAAAGAGAGCAAAATTCAATTTGATTTGGAACAGTTTAATCAACAAATTGCCCAAAAGCAGCCAAATGCCCTTAGAAAAGAATGACTGCCGCTTTAATACTCAGCTCTCTCATAAAGAGCAGTATATTGTGTGTCGGCGCAATGATAGACCCGTCGTTAAAATTTATATGAATAAGAATGAGCTGAAACAAATATATCTGGACTATCATGCGTATTTGACGGAAATTAGGGAATATAAGATTAGGGCGAAAGATAGAATTGATAATGGGTTGGAGGTTTTTTCTGATCAAGATCGGCTTGAAAGAACGTTATCCAAAGAAATTAGACGATTTGTGAATGAAAAAAAATATGCCGAAACATTGATACGAATAGGCGGTAGTTCAATAAAGTCGGAAAATGAGATAGATAAACTTCTTCTATATCAAATAGGGGATTATGTGAAGGAAAATAGGGCAGAGAAAAAATTTAATAACATATACTTTGAATTTAAGGAATATGGAAATAAAAAAATATCGCAACTTGTTAAGCGTAAGCACAAAGTACAAGATATTCTAATTGAGCAAAAGGTAAGTCAATTTGCAGAGTTTTGTAACAAACAAAAAATAGCAGATATATACGATTTAATATTGATTCCGTATTATTGTAAAAGTCTTGTGAGCGAGTTTGGCGCCGATTGTTTACAAGCTGTTATAAATTCAATTAAAACCTTTATTGATTTGCAAATACAACATTTATGAAAAATTTGTAAAATCTTTTTGTAGTTCAGTATTCCTTTAATCTGACTGCACCAATGCGGAAATTTTCTTATAAAAAAGGGGATCGTAAAGACCCCCTCATCGCACAAATTTGTTACGGTAATAGTTTCAAGCCGAACAAGCCGGCAAGGAAAGATCCCAACACGTTGGTGTTGTGCAAGAACTTAAAGAAAGCAGAGTCGTCAATCAACCCCGTAAACATGGCGGTAATGTTGTCGGAATTTATTTTTACAATTATTATTTCCGCAACGGTCCAAATCAAACTAATGGTAATTATGTAAGTCAGCGCAATCGCCCAAATAATGCCGAAAATTTTGTCGATGGACTTGAACACAACGACCGAAGTTATTTTTTTGAGCAAGTATTTTATGCCGAACAGCAGGTACTTTATTGCAAGGTAAAGCACCAGCCACATTACAAACTCAACAATTATGTTTACAATAATTCTGCCAAAAAAGTTGCCCAAGGTCAGTTCAAGTCCCGCAGGAACAAGCATAGCCTCCATTTTGGAAAACATTTTGCCGCTCAATCCCTTCAGAACTCCGAGATAGCTCCCCTCCATAACCGCGCCAAGCTCTTCGGCGGTGGCAACAGGGGTTGTGTAGAGCTCCTTTTTGAACCATCCCGACGCAGCCGATATAAAGGACTTCATCGGGCTTGACAGCGCAAACAGGGGGTACAAGACCATAACGAGGACTATTGCGCCTGCGATGGAAAAGATCCCGACAAGCGGGCGCGAAAACTGTCGGCACATACCGCGAACGGCGCCGACAATAAGGGCAATTACAAAAATTACGCCCAAACCGATATCGATAAAAGACCCGACGGACATGCTTCCTCCGATTTGCAACGATCAGCGCGTTTTAACAACGTGTTCGTTAGTTATTATATTAACATAAAATACGACAAAAATAAAGCATTTTACAAAATTTATATTCGCCAACGGAAAAATTGGTGGGCTTCGACAAAAAAATACGGCGTAACATCAAAAAAATAGCGCTGTTCGGCACTAAAAAAATTCACGTTGGCAACACTCAATTCAAAAACAAGGAGAAAGAAATGGTAGAAGTCAGCATATACAACCCGCAGGACGCGGAAAAATTAACAAAAGAATTGGCGCAAAACAAATCCACCGTATTTATGTGTATCGGCACGGAAAAAGTTTTTTCCGACAGTCTCGGACCGCGCGTGGGCACATTGCTAAACAACTGCATGCAAGCTCCGATATTCGTTTACGGAATGTGCGAGCAAAACATCACGGCGGACAATCTGCTTTATTGCTACAATTTTATTAAAACCATGCACCCAAACAACACAATTGTGGTGGTGGACGCGGCGGTAGGTTCGGCAGATCAAATCGGAAAAATCCAAATTTGCGAAGGAGGTATTCATCCCGGTGCGGCAACCAACAAAAATCTGCCTGCCGTCGGAGACCTTGGTATTGTCGGAATTGTTGCGGAAAGGGGAATGGGCGACTTTTATACGCTCAACTCGGAAAAAGACAAATTGGTATCTCAAGTTGCACAATTCATTGCCGACGCCATTGCGGCGAGTTTTCAAACGGCGTAGATGTCTCAAGCAGATTGTCAACGTCAGCCCACACAAGTATGTTTGCGTGGGCTTTGTTTTATTTTTCAGACCCCATGTCCTCAAAATGGGGTGGCGCACACCACAAAAGCCGCAAAATGTTAGGCGGGAAAAACAACGATAAAAAGCAAAATAATTACAAATACTATTGTAGTGTCATCAACACAACATAAAATTTGACAAGATGTGTATATTGTGATAGAATGTATGTGTATAAGTTTATGCAAATGCGCCTTGTTCGTCAGGGCGCAACAAAAGTAAGTGAACACCCTTTTGCAAAAGCGGTGAAAGGAGTAGAATTTTGAATCAAAGAAAAACAAGAGCAATAATATATGCGGTTATCGGCGTGGTGCTTGCGGTTGCGCTGTTTGCGCTGCTTTGGGTATTGCTCAGCAACAACAATCAACCAATTAACGAAGCGGAATTTCGGCAAAACCTAAGCAGCGGCAAATACAAAGAGGTTACGCTCAACATCTACAAAGTTGTGGGTGTATACGAAGACAACAGAGGCAACGACGTACAGGAAACCTGCGTTATTGTTGACAGAAACGATTTTGACGCATATGTAAGAAACTATATAACCGGAGACGGTGAAGTTGAAGGCGGTCCGGACAGCGAACTTAAGTACCGCGTTACAGATCCCAACGCCACAAGTTGGACGGACTACATCATTCCCGTGCTGTGGATCGGCTTGATCATACTGCTCGGCGTAATCATGTTCCGTCAAATTGCCCGTCAAAACAATCAAAACATCGATTTCGGTCGGAGCAAGGCGCGCGTCGTACAAAACATGAAGGTACGATTCAGCGACGTTGCCGGCGCAGAGGAAGAAAAAGAGGAGTTGCAGGAAATAATAGACTTCCTCAAAGATCCCAAAAAGTTCAGCGATGTCGGCGCGCGTATACCCAAAGGCGTGCTGCTGGTTGGTCCTCCGGGAACAGGTAAAACGTTGTTTGCCAAAGCTGTCGCGGGCGAAGCGGGCGTTCCGTTTTTCTCCATGAGCGGTTCCGACTTTGTGGAAATGTTCGTGGGTGTGGGCGCAAGCCGCGTGAGAGACTTGTTCGACCAAGCCAAGCGGAACATGCCGTGTATCATCTTTATAGATGAAATCGACGCCGTGGGACGTCAACGCGGCGCAGGACTTGGCGGCGGACACGACGAACGCGAACAAACGCTCAACCAATTGCTCGTGGAAATGGACGGCTTTGAGACAAGCACCAACATCATCGTTATGGCGGCAACCAACCGTGCGGACATTCTCGATCCGGCGTTGCTCCGCCCCGGACGTTTTGACCGTCAAATATATGTAAACCGTCCCGATGTGAGAGGACGTGAGGCAATTTTGAAGGTGCATGCGCGCAAAAAGCCGATAGGTCCCGACGTCAACTTCCGTACAGTGGCACGCATAACGGCGGGGTTTACAGGCGCAGATTTGGAAAATTTGCTGAACGAAGCGGCAATTTTGGCTGTGCGCGAGGGTAGACGCGTCATTACCATGGCGGACGTCAACGAAGGTATAAACAAGGTGGTTATGGGACCGCAAAAGAAGTCTCGTCTCGTTACCGAACCGGACAAGCGCATCACCGCCTATCACGAATCGGGGCACGCAATATTGGCGTGCAGCCTCAAATACTGCGACCCCGTACACGAAGTTACCATCATTCCGCGCGGAATGGCGGCGGGCTACACAATGACTCGTCCGGAAAACGACAACAACCACGTAACCAAGCAGCAATTGTTGGACGACATCACAATGACGTTGGGCGGCAGAGTTGCCGAGGAACTTATCATTCAAAACATCAGCAGCGGAGCAAGCGGCGACATAAAGGCGCTTACCGACAAGGCGCACCGAATGGTGACGGAGTGGGGTATGAGCGACCGTATCGGGCCGTTGTTCTACGGCAGCGAGGGCGAAGTGTTCGTCGGCAAAAACTATCAGACGGAAAAGAGCTACTCCGACGAAATTGCCAACATAATAGACGAAGAAGTGCGCGACATAGTAGAAAGTTGCCACAAGCGCGCAACGGAAATTCTCTCGTCCAAGCTGGATGTGTTGCACAACATGGCGAGGGTGTTGATTGAAAAAGAAACAATACACACCGAAGAAGTGGACATGCTTATGAAGGGAAGCTCTGTTGAGGAGGTTATTTCCTATATGGAAGCGCACGAGGCGGCAGCAGAACCGCAACAAACCGTTCCGTCCGAGACAGTTCCCATCAAGGAACAACCTGCGGAAACGCCAAAGGACGGCGAGTAGAATTTTGCAATAACAATAGCAAAACAAAAAGCCCTTGAAGTTGGCAAGCGACCAATTTCAAGGGCTTTTGTTGTGGCTTTGAACCGGAAACTTTAATCGGCTTTTTTGTAGTTGAGAGCGTCCCAAACGGAGTTGTCGTATTGTTCCAATTCATACGCAAGGTAGCCCACGCGGAAACGATTGGTGGTGTACTTACGCTTGTCTGTAGCGTCGTTCTCACCCTTAAGGATTTCTCCTGAAATTTCCGCATAGTCGGGAATGTTTTCTTGCATCATATACGCCAGACCGCCAATTGTAACGGTAACAGCGTTTAGGCTTACATTCTTGGTGCTTTGTTCTCTTGCGGAGTCTGTTATCACCAGCGGCTCATTGTAAACAAATCTAAACGACGCCGCTACAAGCTCGCCAGTTTGAGGATTAAACACATTGACCGCCGGATTGTCCGCAAAGCTCGATGATGATTTGTCAAAGCTGCGAATGTAAAGCAAGAGTTGGTTGGGGTCGATAAATGTGGCGTTGCGACCCAATTTGTATGTCGTTTCCTTGCCGTCCACCGAAACCTTCGCCGTCGGGCGTTTTCCGCTGAAATCGTAGGTTGTTTCTATCTTGTATTTGCTTGCTTGTTGGTTGGACTTTCCTATATAAAATCCGTTCGAATCAGTGGAAGAGCTGACGGGATTTTGCGTTGTGTTGTCCTCGAACGTGACGTCCGTTTTGATAACGGATCTGAAAATCACCGTTTTTTCCGACGGAGAAAGGTTCGTGTTGGCGGCAACTTCGGCGTCCTCGACAGGCTTCAACTCCGCTTCCGATATTTTTATGTCGCTTTTGTTATATTGAACATACAACGTCTGCTCTGTGGCAAATTTCCAATTTCCGGACTCCTTGGAAATTTCAAAGTGGTATTTTCCGTCTACCGCCACGGGGCGAATTTCGTCGAGATCGGAAAATACTTCGCCGGTGATAGCCATATCTTTGTAGAATTTGACTCCGTTTTGTTCGTTATATAGGAACAATTCTGTGAGCGACGTCGCTTTTTGTGTGCCGTAGTCCGGATCAAAGGCTGCAAGACTCACGTGGAAATCGTATTGTTCCGCATCTTCCCACCGTATCAATATTTTTGTGGCGGCAGTTTGTCCGCACGCTACAAATATCGTCGCAACGGCGACAAGCAACAAAAGTAACAATGCAAGTTTTCTTTTCATAGTTTCTCCGTTCAATTGCATTTGCACACCGCGTCGGCGATTGGACTCGGCAGCAGATTATATTGTATTTTTTATTATATCACATATATCCGTAATTTGCAAACAGTAAATTGGCGCGGCGACCGACAACGCAAATTTTGCATGTCGGTTGTTGACGAAAACATCGTTTTTTCTGCGGAAAGCGAGTTAAGCGGCAAAACAGATGGCAAATTTGCATTATTCTTGCCAATGGCGGTAAAAAATGCTACAATATACTTGATGAAAACAATTTCCAACAACGTGATATACAAAACAAACTCCATGGCAGACGCGGCAAAGTATGTCTTGGATCGACTTTCACGCATAGACAAGTCGAATTTGGACGTTATGCACACGGTAATTGTGCCCGACCGCGCGTCTTTGGAAGCGGAGCGCGCCATTCTCAACGAGTTGGGCGGCAGCTTCAACGTACAGGTCAAAACATTCCGACGCCTTGCCGCCGATGTGTTGCCAAAGTACGAATACCTCTCCAAACAGGCGGGAATTCTCGCGCTCAGCGGCATCATACAAGACAACAAGGACAAGCTCGTGTGCTACAAACGCGGCGTGGAGACCCCCGGTTTTGTCGAAAGCGTCTACGACGCCGTTTGCACCTTCAAATACTGCAACATAAAGCCGGAAATGCTCCACCGGGAAATGCCGCCGAGCGTAAGCGGCAAAGCGCACGATTTGGCGTTGCTGTACAAAGCCTATCTGGAGTTTACCGAAAACCGCTTTATCGACTCGGCAGACAAGCTGGAAAAGCTGTGCGAGGCAATACGCGACACGGATTTTGCCGCAAAAAGTTACTTTTACCTGTTTGACTTCGACAACCTTTCCAAACAGGAATTGGCAATTTGTGAACAGCTGATATACAAAAGTCTCGGCGTTACGGTAGCATGCTGCGTCAGCGAGCGCGACGAGGACAAAAGGCTTTACCTCAACGACATATATCACGGGGTTCTGAAGCTGTTTTCAAGCGACGAGGCAAAACGTCGTCAAGTACAGTTCGAGATCATCAACGGAACAAGCTACGCGCACGGATTTGCCAAACAAATAGGCGACAACCTGTTTCGTTACTCCGACGTTGCGCCGTTAGAAGCGGGCAAATTTTTGGAAATTTACGAGGGCGAATCGCGAGTGGACGAGGTGTACGCGCTGGCTTGCAGAATACAGAAGTACATTCGGAGCAATCCCAAACATCGCTTTCGCGACATCTATGTGGTAGCAAGCGACGTTGCCATGTACTCCAACGCAATTTCCACCGTGTTTGCGGAGTTCGACATACCGTATTTTTGCGACAGACAGTACGCGCTTTCCGATCACCCTTACGCGCGTTACATTGTGGACTACCTGACGCTTTGCCGCAACAACGGCAAATTGTCAAGCGTTTTGCCCTTTGTCAAAAACTTTCTGTTTTGCGGCAACTTCGACGGCGCAGAGCAGGACGACAGCGTTTACTTGTTTGAAAATTACTGCCTGAAGTACAACGTTTCCTACAGGTACGACGGCTTTGCATTGGGTCGCCACGAGGATTACTTTGACAAGGCAGATAGCTTCAGAAGGCAGTTTAACAGCTTATTTAGTACGCTTAAAGCCCCTAACCATGCAACAATTAAGGAATATACGGATTTTGTGCGGTCACTCATAGAGATCGTTGGGCTGAATGAAAAAAACAGTCGTTTTGCAAGCATGCAGCAACAGGCGGGGCTGGAATTTGAAAGCAAGGTGACGGAACAGGTCGTGGAAAAATTCGACGGCGTTCTTACTCAGATGCAAAAGGTTTTGGGCGAGCGTTATGTGGGCTTGGACGAGTTTGTCAAGCTGCTTGTTTCCGGTGTGGCTGCGGTAAAAATTTCCGTTATTCCCGTTTACAACGATTGCGTTATTTTTGCCAACATGGCAAAGGCGCGCAAGCACGACGTCGGCTTTTTGGCGCTTTTGGGGGCAAATCAGGGCGCAATGCCCATTGTAAAAAGCGACGCCAAGCTGTTGAGCGACCGCAACATAGAGGAACTTCAATCGGTACAAATAGACATCGAACCGAAAATAATCGTCGAAAACAGGCGCGAACGCTTCAGCTTGTTTCAGTTGTTGCTTGAACCGACGGAAAAGTTGTACGTTTCTTATACAACTTCCGACGGCATAGACAGATTGATACCCTCCGGCTTTGTCAGAGAATTGGGCAAGCTGTTTGTAAAAAACGGCAAGCCCTACTTTGACGGCGAAAACAATCTTTGCAAATCAAACGAGCTTTTGCAGGACGACGTTTATACGGAGAAACAGGCGTTTGCAAGGTTGGTACTCAACAGTCGCAAAATCAGAGATTCGCAGGACGTCAAAATGCCCTCCTACCAAGCGTTAAAAACATACTTTGGAGACAAATTGGCGCAATACGAAACAGCCAAGGAGGGGTTGAACATCTATGTTCCGCGCGGAAGCGAGCTTTATCTGAAAAATTCCGCAACCAGCGTCAGCCAATTGACGGACTTTTTTAAGTGTCCGTACCGTTTTTACATACAGTACGGACTCAATGTCAAACCGCGCACCGTGGCGGAACTGAAATCCAGCGACTTGGGCAACGTTTTACACGCAGTGTTGGAAAACTACGTTCGCGAAATGGATGTCAACGAAAGCGACGACGTTACCGAACAAAAGGCTCGGGAAAAATTCGACGTGGCGATGAACGACGATTTTTACCGCGGATTGAAAAACGACGTCAAAATGGTGGGTATTTTGTCGCAGCTCAAGTCGGAGAGTGTCAGAATGTGCAAGGTGGTGAAAAACCAAATTCAAAACTCCGAATTTCAAAACTACGCAACGGAGTTGAGTTTTGGCGGAAACAGCGAGCTTCCCCCCGTGGTAGTGGATTTCGACGGGGGCAAATTCCACCTTGTAGGCAAAATAGACCGCGTGGATATATGCGACGGCAGGTTCATCGTCATCGACTACAAGAGCGGGGCAAATGCGGCGCACTACGGCGAAAAAGAACTGTATGTGGGGCACAAATTGCAATTGCCCGTCTATGTTCGGGCGGTGGAAAACGTCACCGGACTGCGCCCTGCGGGCTTTTACTACTTCAACATGCACGACACGTTTGCCGACTTGGACGCCAAGGACGACTATGTGTACAACGGTCGCACTTTGAACGACGTGGACGTCGCTTGTCAAATCGATCGTCAACTGCAAAAAGGACGCAGCACCAAGCTTGGGCTGTCTCTCAAGGCGGACGGCACTTTCAACATGCTCGGCGGACGCACCAAGCTTTTGGAAAGCGAACAGTTCGACGCTCAGGTGGAGTACGCCTTTGATTTGATACGCAGTGCCGGCAACATGATGAAAAACGGTTACGCCGCCGTCAATCCTTACGAGGGCGCGTGCAGCTACTGCGACTACAAGGACGTTTGCGACTTCGGCGACTGCTTCCACTACAATGCGCGCAAGGTGGATGACGACGTGGACAAAAACGTGATAGACAGGACGGTGGAAAATGAGCGGAATTGACTTTACGGATGCGCAAAAAAGAGTAAAAAACTTTTGCGGCGAAAAAAACATGCTTGTTTCGGCGTCTGCCGGCACGGGCAAAACCACCACGATGATAGAGTGTATCGCTTCGCTGTTGCGCGGAACAGAGGAACGAACTCCCGTGGACGTGTCGGAAATTGTCGTTGTTACCTTTACCAACCTTGCCGCCGCCGAGATGAAAGCCAAACTTGCGCAAAAGCTGTCCGCCATGTGTGGCGAAAAAGGGGCTAAGGACAGAAATTGGCTTGCCGAACAGTTGGAAAAGTTGGATAATGCGGCAATATGTACGCTACATTCCTTTTGCAGCGATTTGTTGCGCAACTATTTTTACGTGGTGAACATAGACCCCGCCTTTGCCATACTCGACGCCTTGACGGTTGCGTCACTGCGCAAAAATGCTCTTGACGATTTGTTTGCGGAGTATTTTTCCAAAGACGACCCCGTTTTTCGCGAGATTTACAAGATTTTTTCCGTAAACCGCCGAGAGGACAACTTTCGCGAAACGCTTTTGCGCCTTTACGACTTTTCGCGTTGCCAAGAAAACTTCGAGCAATGGTATCAACAAACAAGACAGAGCTTTGTGACATTTGGAGAGGGCAACGAAATTGCCCGTTCGCTCAAAGAGGACATCTGTCAGACGCTTGACTACCAAGCGGAAAACATGCGCAAGCTTGCCACTCGCGCCGAAGAAGCGCAACTTGCCTACGCAAACGTATTTCAACACAACGCCGACGTGTTAAAGAGCCTTTCCGAGCGGGATTTGCAAGCAATTTTGAACGGACTTTACACGCTCACGTTGGAATCGCTTCCCCCCAAGAAAAAGAATGCCCAAACCGACAAAAATGAGGAAGAAATACGGCAACATTACAAGCAGCTCAAAAAGGATTTTGACGACCGCGCAAAAAAGTACAGCAATCTGTGCCGCGGCGAACAGCTTTCCGAGCTTTGGCGGGAAATGTCTCTTTCCGTTTGTCACGTAGATAAAATGGTGGAGCTTGTAACGCGCTTTGACGAGCTGTTTTGGGAAGAAAAGCGTCAACGCGGCGGAGTGGATTTCAACGATCTGGAGCATCTCACCCTCAAACTGTTAAGCGACCCCGATACGCTTGCCGAAATTCAACGCAGGTACAAGCTGGTGTTTGTTGACGAGTATCAGGACACAAACCCCGTTCAGGAAGCGATCGTAAACAAGCTCTCTAAACAAAACAATCTGTTTATGGTCGGGGACGTCAAGCAATCCATCTACGGCTTTCGCGGTTGCGAACCGAGCATTTTTGCCGACAAGTACGAGCGTTACAAGCGTACGAAAGAGGGCGAAGCGGAGGAGCTGAACGACAATTTCCGCGCCGACAGCAGAATTTTGAATTTTGTCAACAAAGTGTTCGAGAATTTGATGACGGAACGTTTTGGCAAGGTCGATTACGCCAATGACGCAAAATTGAGCGGACGTAAAACTTCCCCATTGGACGTAGTTCCCGTAAAAATCAACGTGATTGTAAAGCCCAAATCGGAAAAGAAAGCCATAGAAACCGTTTACGACATCACGGCGAAGGTCGCGGAGGACGGAGTTAAGCAGGGCGAGCTGATTTCCAATCGAATAAAGGCTTACGTTGGCAAGAAATACTTTGTAAAAGACGACGACGGAAACCTTGTCGAAAGAAAAATCGATTACGGCGACATAGTTATACTTATGCGTTCTATGACGGAGCGCGCGCAGGATATCTACCGCACTCTTGTTGAAAACAACATACCCGTCGCGGCTTCATTTAAGGTGGAGGGGTATTCCAACAAGGAAGTCAGGGACGTTATAAATTTGTTGCGCGTTATAGACAACCCGTATAACGACATTTATCTGGTGGGCGCATGTCTCACCTTCGGCAAGCTGACAGAAAGCGAGCTTGTACCCATTCGCTTGGATACAACGGGGCGAGTACCCTTTTACGAAAGGTTGGTCAGCTATGCCGACGTAGGAGCTTCTCTCGAAATTGCAAGCAAGGTTCGCACGTTTTTGCAATTTTTGGAGCAAATACGTTTTTATTCGTACGGCGCGTCGGTTTGCGAAACGGTACTGAAAATTTTCGAATTGACGGACTACCGCCTTGCCGTGCAACAGCTGCCCAACGGCAACATGCGGTTGAACAAGCTACATGCTTTTGTAGACAGCATAAAGGACGCCGCATTTGCGCAAAGCATAGCCAAATTCCTTGCTTACGTTGACGAAACGCAAGAGCAAAGCGCAGACGCCCCCATTGTCCCGAATGCGGTGCGCATGATGACCATGCACGCTTCCAAAGGGTTGGAGTTTCCCATTGTGATAATTGCCGGTTTGGAAGCGAGCTTCAATTTCGATCGTTACTCTCTGAAAACCAACTCCAAATTGGGCGCGGCTTTGGACTACTACAACATACAAACCATGCGCGTCACGCAAACGGTAGGTTCATTTGTGTGCGACGCGGTAAATCAGTTCAAACAGCGCGAGGAAGAAATGCGGTTGCTTTACGTGGCTCTTACGCGCGCAAAATTTGCGCTTGAACTTGTCGCCACGGTTGACGAGGCGCGTTTGACGCAATTGCCAAAGCAACAAACGCGCGCAACAAGTCATTTTGATTGGCTGCACAAGCTGCTTTTCGGCAAGTACGACCAAAAAACGGTGAGTGACGGCGTGGAAGTCGAGCTTGTCGGCGCGGTGGAAAAATTGCCAAGCAAGGGTTCGGACGCGGGCGAGCAAACGGTAACGGTAGAGGAAGTACGGGAAAAACTCAATTTTGCCTATTCTTATGTCAACGAGACGAAAATGCCCTCAAAGGTCGTCAGCTCCTTGTTGGACAAGGAGTACATCGACGTTACGGACGAACCCAAGCCGGATTTTGTTTTGAACGTTGACGGCGACAGAAACGAAGTCGGGTCTGCCTACCACAAGGTGCTTCAGTATGTGGACTACCGCGCAGATACGGAGCAAATCAAGCAATGTGTCGAGGATTTGGTCAACGAGGAACGCGTCGATCGTCGTTTTGCGGACAAGCTGGACGTAAAATTGATTTTCGACGTCTTGAACAATCCCGAGTTGCGCGCGCTGTTGAGCAAAGGCAAAGCGTACCACGAAATACCCTTTATGCTGTATGTTCCCTACGACGAGCTGTCGCAGGACAAACGTTTTAAGGACAACGTGATGCTGCAAGGAGTTATAGACTTGCTTGTCAAAAACGGGGACGACGCCGTTGTTGTTGACTTCAAGTACACAACGCGCTCCGATTTGGTCGAACAACGTTACGCGGCGCAGTTAAAAAGCTACCGACTTGCCGTGCAACGTATATGCGGCGTGAAAAACGTCGAGTGCTACGTGCTTTCAATTGCGGACAACAAATTGATAAAAATGTAACGCAAAACTTTTTACTTCCGTTTGAATTGCCTCAACAGTGGCAACAATCTAACAAAACGGAGGTAAATATGTATTACGTAATGAGAATTCTCAACATTTTGAACAATCACCGCGTGTTTGTTCTGTCCGCGCTTTTTGCGGCACTGCTTGTGTTCGGCATTGTAAATTGGGCGTACGACCCCTATCGCAAAAGCAACGCAAAGCTCAAAGCGTGCGTCAAAGGAATGCGCGCATACCCTTCCAAGGTTGCGCTGTACATGGCAATGTTGCCGGCGGACTATCGCAGACAGTGGCGTGCTTTTGTCAATTGCAAGACAGACAAACCATCGCTTGTGTTTGAATTTGTTCCCCAAAAAAAGCGCGTGGTCGCATTGTGGCTGCTCATTGCCGCTTCGGTGGCGACAACCTTTTATGTGGCTGTTTTTGCTTTGGTAAGCATGAATTTTACCTACATCGTGCTACAGGTTGTTTTTTGGTTGGCATTTACGATCATATTGTTGGTCGAACGCGTCATAGCGCGCCACAACGTGCGCCGCGCCAAACAGCTGTTCGGACAAATGGTGGCGCAGTTGACCGCTTGCACGCCAGCAAGTCACACAACGGTAGTGGAGGACACCGTTACCGCATTGAAAAAGCTCAACAAGGCGGACGTGACGGACGAAACGGTAGGAAAAGCGTGCGAGTTGCTACGCAACAAAGGGCTGGACGGCAAAGAACCTCGCACAACAGAGGAACAGCGGCGTATCAACGTTGCGCTCAACGGCTTACTGCAAGCCTATGCAAAAAATGCGGCTCGCAAGTCGATTTGAAAATCATTCTCCCAACTGCGGTTGGGGGATTTTTTTATTGTATGCTTTGTAAAATTGTGGTATAATAAACAAACAGGTTGAGAGAAATGATACAGAACGTCGATCTTCAGACAAAATTGAAAAATCTTCCCGACGAGCCGGGCGTGTACATCATGTACGACGCCGACGGCAACGTTTTATATGTGGGAAAAGCAAAAATTCTCAAAAACCGAGTCAGACAGTACTTTCACGCGTCCACCAACAAGACGGAAAAGGTGCTTGCAATGCTCAGCCACGTCGCCGACTTCAAGTACATTATCACCGCCAGCGAAACGGACGCTTTGAGTTTGGAAAACACTCTGATAAAACAGTACACCCCGCCCTACAACATCTTGTTAAAGGACGACAAGCAGTACCCGTATATCAAGGTAAATCTCAAAGCGGACTACCCCAAATTTGTGTCTACGCGCAAGCTTAGCAAGGACAAGTGCCGTTACTTCGGACCGATAACGCAGGGCGGAGCCAAGGCATTTTTGGAAATTCTCGGCAGCGTTTTCCCGACCGTCAGTTGCAACAACAATTTTGCCAAATTGCCCAAAAACTTTCGCCCATGTCTCAACTATCACATAGGCAAGTGTTGCGCCCCGTGCATAGGCAACGTAACAAAAGAGGAATATCGCAAGATCGTGAACAGGGCAATGGCGTTTTTGTCGGGAGACGACAGCGAGGTTCGGCAGGTGTTGGAACAAAAAATGCTTGCCGCCTCCGAAAAAATGCAGTACGAACAAGCCTTGACGTACAAGAGGTACTTGCAGTTAATTGACAAAATAAATCAACAACGCATAGTGGTTCTCAACAAGTTTGTGGACTACGACATGTTCGCCGTGGCGTCAAACGGAAAAAATTGCGTCGTAAACCACACAATGATACGCGGCGGCAAAGTTATTTTTTCCGAAAACAACGCCGTGTCCGACGCGGGTATAGACGAGGCGCAAACATTGTCGAGCTTTTTGGCGGAGTACTGTCAATTGGTAAAGCTATGCGGCGAATTGTATACCAACGTGGAACTGCCCGACGCCGAGGAGCTTCAGCAGCTGATTACGGAAAAAACGGGCACAAAAACAAAAATTTACTGCCCCAAAAGGCAGGACAAAAAGCGTCTTGTGGACATGTCATACCGCAATGCGGTGGAGTACCTTACAAAAAGCCAAACCGCACTTGACAAAAAATATAACGCCACCCATGGCGCAGTTTTGCAGCTCAAGGAGATGTTGCATCTCAAAAAACTTCCCAATCGCGTCGAGTGTTACGACATCAGCAACGTGCAGGGCGTAGACAAGGTTGCAAGCATGGTGGTCTTTACCAACGGGCAAAAGGACGCCTCGCAGTACAGACGGTTCAAAATCAACACCGTCGAGGGAGCAAACGACTTTGCAAGCATGCGCGAGGTGCTGTTGCGCCGCTTTGAGCGTATGAAAGAAGATGACGGGGTGTTCGGCAAAACTCCCGACCTTATTGTCGTGGACGGAGGTTTGGGGCAGTTGGACTACGCGCGTCAGGCGATGGAAGAAGCGGGCGTGGAAGTTCAGCTTGTGTCCCTTGCCAAGCAACAGGAACTTGTGTACACCTTGGGGACAAATCAACCGACATTTTTGCCGCGCAACAGCTATGCGTTGAACTTGCTCATCAACATTCGTGACGAAAGTCACCGTTTTGCCATCACTTACTTCCGCAAATTGCACAACAAAACGAGCATCAAGTCGGTGTTGCAGGACGTGCCCGGCATAGGCGAAAAACGGCGCATAGAGTTGCACCGCAAATTCAAGTCTATGGACGCGTTGAAAGAGGCGACAGTGGAACAAATTGCCGAAACTCGCGGCATGACCCGCCCCGCGGCGGAAGCGTTGTACAAGTATCTTCACGAATAACAAGCGGGGCTGTCGCGTTAAACAATTTTTCTAAAAACAAATCAAAAATTACTTTACAAAACTTTACTTTTTTTCGGGGTTGGTAGAACCGAGTCCGCCGTTGCGTTTTGTCGTTACGTCGTCGTCCTCTGTAAGCATGTACCGCACAAAAATGCCCTGCGCAAAAGCCGTTCCCGCGTCGATGTGCAGCGGTTTGTCGCTTTCGTTTGTCATGCGCACGAAAATGTGTCCTTCGTTGTCGCTTTCGCAGTAGTCGGCGTCAATGATACCAACGGTGTTGTTTAGTTTCAAACGGTACTTAAAGCCGAGACCGCTTCGGGGAAAGATCATCAGACACACATCGTCGGGCATAAGCGCACGCACGCCCGTTGCCACGGTTACCGTCTCGTCGGGAGCAAGATCCAATGCCGCCGGCGCAAAAAAATCGTAGCCCGCGCTTTTGGCTGTGGCGCGGCGGGGCAGGCGAACGTTTTCGTAGGCTTCGCGCGTGCCGTTTTGTGCAAAAACATCAAACGAAACCTTTTCAAATTTGGCAGTTGTTTTCATTACCGTACTCCTTGTTGACACCATTGTAGCACACAATTTGAATTTTCTCAACCTTATGATTGTTTACATTGTGCAATTTTTGTGCTACAATATTGCCTATACAAAGGAGTTTTTTATGTCTATTCGCAATTTGACCACCACTTGGGGAAAGAACATAGATTCCAAACCGTTGCAGGAATATCCGCGTCCGCAGTTTGTGCGCAAAAGCTATTTTAACCTTAACGGTTGGTGGGAATATGCAATTACCGTCAAAGATGTCATTCCCGACGACTTTCACGGCAAAATTTTAGTGCCTTTTTCGCCCGAAAGTTCGCTTTCCGGCGTGGGACACCAGCTTCGTCCAAAGGAATTTTTGTTTTATCGCAGAAACTTCACGTTGCCCAAAACATTTGTAAAGGACAGAATTTTGTTGCATTTCGGCGCGGTAGACAGCGTGTGCGACGTGTACGTCAACGGAACAAACGTATGTCATCACGAGGGCGGCTACAACTCCTTCAGCGTAGACGTGACGGAGCATATCAAGCCCGATGACGAAAACGAACTTATGCTGAAAGTGACGGACGCAACGGACGCAGGCTACCAAACGCGCGGCAAGCAATCCACTCATCGCGGCGGTATATGGTACACGCCTCAAAGCGGCATTTGGCAAACGGTGTGGATGGAGAGCGTGCCCGCCCAGTACATTTCCGGCGTGCGCATAACGCCCGACTTCGACAACGCCGAGGTAAATGTGGAGGTACAATGTAACTTTGACGAGCCCGTCACCGTTGTAATAGTGGACGGCGATGTGGAAATTGCCAAAAATGACGGAAAAAAACGCATAACAGTGCGTTTCCCGAACAAACAGTTTGTGCCTTGGACGCCCGAAAATCCGCACCTGTACGGTTTGAAACTTATTTCACGGCGCGACCGCGTAGACAGCTATTTCGGCATGCGCAAATTCGGCTGCGAAATGGCAGGCAAATACCCCCGCTTGATGCTCAACAACAAGCCCTACTTCCACACGGGGTTGTTGGATCAGGGGTATTGGAGCGACGGCTTGTACACCGCACCGTCGGACGCCGCGCTTGTTTACGACATTCAATTGGCAAAGAGTCTCGGGTTCAACATGCTGCGCAAGCACATCAAGGTAGAACCCGCCCGTTGGTACTATCACTGCGACCGATTGGGTATGCTTGTGTGGCAAGACATGCCCAGCGGAGGCACAAAGTACAGCAAGTGGACCACAATGTACGCGCCTTACGTGGGAATGAATTTCAAAGACAGCAGGTACTCGAGCTTTGGTAGAAAAAAGCAGGAAAGCCGCGATTTGTTTGTCAAGGAGTACACCGAGCTGATCGATCAACTGTACAACTGCGTTTCCATTGCAATGTGGGTCCCTTTCAACGAGGGCTGGGGGCAGTTTGACGCAAACAAAATTGCTGCGCTGACCAAAAAGCTTGACCCCACGCGCACGGTGGATCACGCAAGCGGTTGGCACGATCAGGGCGGCGGAGACGTAAAAAGTCTGCATGTCTACTTCAAAAAATTTCGCATGCCCAAAGAAAAAAGGCGCGCCGTGTGTCTGACGGAATTCGGAGGGTACAGCTACAAGGACGAGCAGCACAGCGCAAACCTCGACAACACATTCAGCTACAAACAGTTTTCCGATTTGCACGAGTACAACGCGGGATTGGTTGAGCTGTACGAACGGGACGTTGTGCCGTATATAAATCGCGGATTGTGCGCCGCCGTTTATACGCAGCTTAGCGACGTAGAGGACGAAGTGAACGGATTGGTCACCTACGACCGCAAAGTGGTAAAGGTGGACGTTGAGCAAATGCGGCAGTTAAACGCCAAGCTCAATCTTAACAAGCTTGCGGAGCTTTTGGAACAAGGCAAGTACAAACCGTCGGAAGTGCATTTGCCCATCTACGAGGAAACGACATGACGCAAGCGGAAAAATTTATGAAGGCTGCGCTCAGACAGGCAAAAATATCCGCCAAAGCGGACGAAGTGCCTATCGGAGCGGTGGTGGTAAAACAGGGCAAAGTTATTGCTCGCGCGCACAACAGGCGTAACGCTTCGCATGACGCGACGGAGCATGCGGAATTGGTCGCAATACGCCGCGCTTGCAAACGTCTCGGCGATTGGCGATTGACGGGCTGCGACCTGTACGTCACGTTAGAACCCTGCGTGATGTGTCTCGGAGCGTGTTACAACGCGCGCCTTTCCTCGGTCACGTTCGGAGCGTTTGACTTGAGCGGCAACGGGTGTTTGCCCCTTGCGGAAATGGTCGAACACACGTTGAACCACGAACTGCAGCTAAACGGCGGCGTGTTGGAAAAGCAGTGTTCCGAGCTACTCAGCGACTACTTCAAATCCAAACGCAACTAAAAAAGGACTGTCGTTTCAAGCGACAGCCCTTTTAACGTTAAACGCCGTTTTGACCGTTGTCATGCAGTTGTTCTCGAATTTCGCGTACCGCGTCAACATCCGTCTGTTCGGAATTGCTGTCGGCGTTTTCGTCCGCTTTGGCACATTCCTCGCAGTTGTCCGTAAACGGTTGCTCGTATATATCCGCCGACAGCTCTCGTTGTTGAGTAAGCGTTTTCGCAAGCTTTTCCGCCTTGTCGAGGTCGGGTCTGTAGCTGCTTTTGAGACGACGTATCACAAAATTTACCGAATTAAAGGTAAGCCCCAGCGTATTTTTGAATGCGTCGGCAATCAAACAGCGCAACACGTCTACCGATTCGGAAACGTTGTGAGTGGCGACGTCCACCTTGAAGGTTGCAACAATGCCGTTCCTTTCATCGAGGCGCATTTTTGTTTTGCGTACGCGCACGCCTTTAACTTTTTTTGCACAGTTTTTTACAATGTTTTTTATCACTTTTACGTTTGCATGCGTTGCGCTTTCACTGTCGCAGTGCAGCAGCACCTGTTTGAGCGTTGCGTTTTCGGAAAAATTTACGTAAATGATGTAGCCGGACAACAGCAGGTACACAATTGCAAGAACGCCTATCAGCGTTCCCAACACCCCGTTGTTTGAAAGCGCGGTGTTTTCGGGAATAATGTTGAACAGATACAGCAGCGTTGTCACCACAAAAACAAACGTAATGCAAATTTGCGCGATTATCGCCACTTTTTCGGCAATTTTTCTCATAGACGAACCTCCGTTGTTAGTATGCCCAATATAGGAAAAAATACCTGCTTTCAACAAAAAAAACGTCCCTTTTTCAAGGGACGTCGGCGCGTTTTTTGGGGCGATGTGCCCGTTAAAGCGCGCAAGATCGTTTTGCGGTGCGGTCAACGTTGGTCGTTTTGTGTTTCTTTGTTAACGTTTTCAAAAGTAATCTCGGCAACAGCCATCTGCAACGCGTTGTGCAGCGCGGTTCGCCGTTCGTGACCTTGTATCAACCAGCAATCGACGGCTTCCCACACGGAAAAAGTGCCGACAATACTTACCACTTCCAACATCAAAAGGTTTTTGTTCCTTATTTGCAAAAAGAAGTACAACGCCAATGCAATCACGCCGAATATCAGCAAAAATATTCCCAACAATCTGTTTCGGCGAATGTCGTCCAATTTGTCGTAGACCTGCAAATTGTAGTGCTTGTGTACGGCAAGGTCTATTTGTTTTTGCTGTTCGGCAGTCAACTCGCGCCCGACAAAGTGTAAACAAATGTCGTACTCCGACGGAACAAAGTAAACCTGCTCGTCTATATAGTTGTAAATTTCGGGATTTAACACCTTGTAGCTGTTGGGGGCCAAGGGGTGGAACAGCTCCAAATCGGGAGGCAAAACAATGTCTATTTGCACCTTTCCGTTGGGTAACAGTCTGTCTCGGACAAATTGCTCATTGGAAAATTTGTTCAAATCGCTTTTTAACAACGACATTCTTTTTTTGTATGTTTCTTTTTTGTTCATTTTGCACCTCGTACCGTTATATTGTAGCACTTGCGCCGCTCAAACACAAGCGACGGGGGATTATTTTGAAAACATTGACTATTATTTGTTTGAAAGCGGTTGATTTTTTTGCCGCTTTGTTGTACAATAGTAAAGCATCTGGGTGTAGCGCAGTTTGGTAGCGCACTAGACTGGGGGTCTAGGTGTCGCTGGTTCAAGTCCAGTCACTCAGACCATGTGGGCGGACATTCGCCCTTATGTTGCAACGGAAAGGGAGCAGATAACTGCTCCCTTTTCCATTGCTGCCTTTAGGCTCGTCCGTCCACGGTCTCGTGACTGGATAGTCCGAAATAATGTAGCGCTCCACTTCGTTTCGCTCACTCGGCTGCGCCGAGACAAGTCCAGTCACTCAGACCAATGCACAGGCGACGCCGTGTGGGGTCGCAACGAAAAAGGCACAAGGGAATTGTGCCTTTTTTTCGTTTCTTCCTTTTGGCGCGCCTGTGCAGGTCTTTCGTGACTGAATCGTTTGAAATGATGTGTCGGGATTGACGCTTCGCGTAACAATCCCTGTTCCGTCGCGGCTTCGCCGCTCCTTGCAAGTCCGGTCACTCAGACCATGTGGGCGGACATTCGCCCTTATGTTGCAACGGAAAGGGAGCAGGTGGCTGCTCCCTTTTCCATTGCTGCCTTTAGGTTTCGCCCACGGTCTCGTAACTTTATTGTGCGAACTAAGAAAAGGAAGGTGTCCGAACAGACACCTTCCGCTGTGAAAATTGTCAACAATCGATTGGTTTCAAAAAACACCGCGCATTATAAATCCGCATACGGGTCCCAATAAGTCAATTGGTCGCTGTAAACGCTGATTCTTACCTTCAAACTACCGGACGCGCCTATCGCTACTTTGACATCTCCCTTTTGATACATATCATGCTCGTTTTTCGGGTCCTTTTCCTCGCAAAGCGTCCAGCCATCGGCAATGAGCGCCTGCTTGTATTCTTCGATAAACGCGTCTCTCGCTTCGCTGCTTGCAAAGTAATCGCTTTCGAAGTAGGCATAATTATCCGCATCCCAAGGCTGATATATACCTGTTTTCCAGCCGTTCTCTGTGCCCCAACTGCCGCCTTTGATGTTTTTGGGATGAACGTAAGGAATATCGGGGAAGTTCCAATGCGTCATTGCGTCGTAAAGCTCCGGTGAGGCTTCTGCCCAAGTTGTGGGAGTTTCGTCCTCGCTCGCAGAATCGAAATCAAGGTCGACTGTTGCGGTAGTAAAATCGGAATAGGTAATTTGCACCATTTTGGTGCCAACCGCAGTCAAAACCACCTCGTCAACGGTCACTGAAGCAATGTAGCCTCCGTCCAGCACAAGCGTAGCGTCTCCGTCCCAATCGGCATAGCTAAGATTTGTGGGCATGTAAAACATGTAATTGACAAAATAGCTTCCCCAAATGCGCGAAACGTATGTGTTTGCCGTGTTGGTTTCGCCGAAAATCTCCGCAACAAAATCGAATGTCGGATAACGTTTTATCGTGTCGCTTTCCCAAACAGTATCATGTGTTTTGTCAATGGTGATAGCGCCGCTTTCAAGGTCAACGGAGTATTCGTAGTATGTCTTGCCGCCGTCCGTTGTGTGAATGCCCTCATGCGCCACAACTTTTTCCAGATTTTTTGTAACAACATCGATCGTGTCCGAAAGATAGGTGATGGTGTAGGTCATCTCGGTAAATTTCAACTCGGCTTTATATTGCTTGAGGTTTGCCATGGCACTTATTGCGGAAGCAATGTCGTCATGGAATTCCTCGTGCGCATAAGGCTGCAAATGCTCAACCTCTGCCGTTCCCTTTTCCGTAAAACGCGTCACATATTTCGCTCCGTATTTTTCGGTGACATCGGCCGTTGCCTCGGGGTCGCACACGGGATCTGCCTCCGCGACAAGTTCTACAATCTCGCCGTTCTCTACCTTAAGGTACAAATTGTCGGGGACGAATGCGTATTCCGCCACTCTGTAAACATCGTGGAATAACGTCAAAACGTCATCGATACTGCCTACAAAGTGGTAGGTGCTTCCGCCGTCGAAGCTCACCCAATCGTCCGGACCGAAAAGAATTCCGAAAATATTATAGAACATGCTGTCCCAAAGTTCCGCTTCTCCTTCTTCGTTTTCATATCTGCGCACTTTTACGCTGTTGTGTTCGTCGATGTACTCCGTGCCGATATACCGTCCTGCGTAAGTTACGTATTTTCGAGTAAAAGTCACCGTGCCGTCGCTACTCTTTTCCTCAATGAAGTAGGCGTCTGTCACATCGGCGGTATACTCGTCGCCGTAGTTTTTATTTTCTTCATAAATGATGGTGAGTGACGACGTGCCGTTGACAGACGCGTTGTATTCTTCGTCATAGTTGTACTCCGTATATGCAACGTCGAGCTTCACGCCGCCCGTGATTGCTCCGTAAACATCATCGTCTATAGCCGTGCCATCGGCAACGTCGTAGACTTGCAATTCAAACGTACTCTTTACTTTCCGGTCGCTTGCAAGCGTGCAGGTGATGGTCGCTGTACCGGGGGCTTTTGCAAGTAGCAATGCTTCGGGCATAGAGCCATGCACAATGTTTTCCTCGTCCACTGTCACGATTGCAGGATTGGATGACGTCCAAACAAACTCACCCTCAAGCCCGTTCAACTTTGCATAAATCGAACGCATATTCATGCGATTTTGCGCACTCATCGGACCATACATAAACAATTCTATGCGCTCGTCATCCGGAAGTTCGCTGTAGCTTTCGAGTTCGATGACAATGTTGACGTTCTTTGCGGGCATTGTAAAGCTATAATTCCCGTCACTCCCCTCAATCGTCACGTCGGGCGAAGAGACGGACTGCAAAAATTTCTCGCTATTCGTAACTTCCACAGAGAACTCAACGTTGCTTCCCGCTTCATAGCCATCTTCGTTTATGCCTTCAATCGTGTAGTCACCTTGTTTAACGGTCACAAAGTATATGCTTGGCGTCTGCGTCTCGAACTTGGCTGTTGCCGTCACGTTGTCTGTGGGTGTGTAACCCGCGGTCACTTTTGTTTCGCCCACATACCAGCCCGTAAAAGTTTGACCTTGCGGGGCGGTAGGATCTGCTGGAATTTGTTCCGCAGTGAGAGCCTTACCCTGCTCAATTTCTACCGTGTCGACGGTGGTTTCGCCGTTTTTGAATGTTATTGTGTAGTTGGCGGGCTGTTCGCAAGCAACCGCAACGACGACAACAAGCGTCAAAACAAGCACAACCGCAAGCACGGAAATGATTGATTTTTTCATTGTGTTACCCTCCTTTTTACTTTCTTCTGAAAAAGAAAATAATAAGTAAGTATACCCCCCCCGTTGCGAATTTGTCAAACATTTTACATTGCAGAATTGCAGAAAATTTTCCGTTTTTGTTCTAAACAATGTAACAAAAAAAACGAAAAAATGATTGACGCCCTCAACAACAAAGCCTTGTTGAAATGTGTTGGCTACCGCACACAAAAACGCGCCGAAGGGGCAAAGCAAACAGCCGACGACATTGCGGCGACATTGCGGAGGGAAAAACACGCCAAAATTCGGGTTGTTCGGCATTGACAAAACACATGGCGATATGTTATATTTAATCAAAACAATTGCGCTTTTTGCACAATCTCAAATTGCGATTTCTTCAGAGTTGCGTAAAAAAATGTCCTGCCGCACAGAACTCGTGTGGCAAAAGGAGAGTTATGCAAGAGTATACTTACGAAAAATTTGTGGAAGAACTCAACGGCGGCAAGTTCGATACCGTCCGTTTTCGGCTGGAAGGCTACGGGCACTATTCCAATTGCGTCATCAAGTGCCGCGCGGAGCAGGGCGCGGCGGTTTTGGTGGAATTTTTGCTCACCGCGGACGGCAAGGAACGAGTAACATACTACAAAGGCTTTCGCGACAACAAAATTTTTCGTTTCGGGCGCGGTCGCAAAAGCACCCTGCGCGACGTGTGGAAGCTCGTCCGCATAGAAGAAATTGTCCCTCACGCGTAGCTAAGGCTGCCATTTTCGGCGTTTTGCCCCCCTCAAACGCAAAATCTGTTCATTTTTCGTTTCCTTTACTATTGTCAAAATCGTAAAAATAGTATATAATAGTTGTATTACAGATGTCGGTGTTGTACGCCGACGCGGATTTTTGTGTTTTGTTCGTTTTACCGCGAAACTTTCAGCGTTCCGTTTGGGGCGCGTAAACCCATTACCGCTGTATAGTTTATTTTTGTATCTTTGTACCCAAAACAAGTCCGCTCGGCTGCGCAGTCCTGCGGAAAAAATCGAGGAGAAACATTTTGACGAACAAAAAAACATTTGTATCATTGTTATTGGCAGTGATATTTATTACATTAGGTTTGTGTTCGGTGCTGATGTGGTGTCGTCCCGTTGAGGCGCAAGCAGAAGCGCAAACGGTGGATGTTTATGCCATAAACGACTTCCATGGAGCAGTAACCAAAATGCCTCGCGTAGCCGGCTATCTTGCCGCGCGCAAGGCGGAAGGTGCGGTTATCATCAACTCGGGCGACATGTTCCAAGGCTCTATGGAGTCCAACAGCAATTTCGGAAAGTTGCTGACGGATTGCATGGTGGAAGCAAAGACCGACGCCATGACGCTTGGTAATCACGAGTTCGATTGGGGGTTAGACAACCTTCGCGAACTGTCGCAAAACAGCGGCGTACCCTTCCTCGGCGCAAACATATACAATTGGGATCGCAGCAGCGGTTGGGGCGACTTTGCCGACGACCTTGTGGACGAGTACGTAATTGTGGAATCGGGCGACCTAAAAGTGGGCGTTATCGGTGTTATAGGCGAAAGTCAGATAACATCTATCAATGCCCAGCTTGTGCAAACGATTGGCTTTAAGGACCCACTTCCCATCATCAAGGAGCTTGCAACAGAACTGCGCGAAGAAAAGGACTGTGATGTTGTGGTTGTAAGCGCGCACGCGGGTTGTCAGGAAATAGTAGGTGAGGAAGAAAACTACAACCAACCCTCCACAACAGCAGAGTTAGAGAACTATGTAGATGGTATGTTTTGCGCCCACACGCACTCCCAACAAAAGTATGTTGTCAACGGTTTACCATTCTTGCAGGGCAAGAACGAAGGTGCGTACGTTTCGCACATTCGTTTCTCAGTAGACAATGGTAATGTGAGCGCGACGACATACGAAAACATTTCTTATAGCAGTCTCGGCAACATTGACGCGACGGCGCAGAGTGGCGTGCAGACATTGATAGACAATTCCAATGCACTTATAGCCGAGGAACGCAATCAAAAACTCGCCACACTCAGTAGCAGCTTGACCAAGGCAAACCAGATTCCGCGCCTTGTTTGCCATGCGATAGCCGATTACGTCGGGCAATACGGCGTGACGATAGACCTCGCCATCACCAATGGCGCACGCGAAAATTTGTCAGCCGGGTCGGTGACATATACCGCATTGTATGAGGCGTTGCCATTTGACAACGTGGTCTACATAGCCAAAGTAACAGGAAAAGAGCTTCTCAAAGAGGCGAGCTATTCTAATCAAAGTATATGGCGGGTGAGCGGTCGCGCCATCAGCGATAGCAATCAATATTACTACATAGCTGTGATAGATTATCTTTTGTACCACCAAAACGCCCGACGAAACTACAACTACTTTGCGTCGGCATTTTCCAGCGGACTTGAGCCTATTCCTTTGGTGAAAAAAGGAGTCAAGATATACAATTATCGTTTGATAACAAGAGATTTCTTGTTGAAACAAGAAGGCACGCTTGACACCACGCCGTACACCTCAGGCAGCGACATTCACACCAATACGGCTCAATTGTCCTCGGCTGTGAATTTGCCCGTAGTTCCTTACAATTTTGACGGTTTGGCGGACATGGGTAGCGAAATAACCATTCCCAACCCGAGCGGAGATGCCGATTTGGGTAAAAACACACCTGATTCCACTCTTATGATAGTGCTTATTGTGGTTGGTTCGTTGATTGTCGTGGGCGTGGTCGTGACAGTGATAGTCATCTCGGTTCGACGTAAAAGGAAGAAATAAATTTTGTAAAATCTGATAAATTGTGTTTACAGGGGTTATCGAAAGTTGTAAAATAACAAGTAGATAGCCCTTATTTCTTTACAAGCTATAAAAGAAATCAAAAGGAGAGTAAACATGAAAAGACGTGCGATCATCAGTATACTCATTGTGTTGGCACTGTGCGTCGGAGTGTTTGCCGCTTGCGCAACGCAGTTTGACGACGACACACTGAAAGTTGCCATCACCAATCTGGAGCGCGACATGCTTTCGACCACGCAAACTCCGCAAAGCTACCCGCTTAGCCGCGTTATCGAAAACAGCTACGACGCAAAAGGCAATCTTGCAACAATTTACGTCAAGTGGACCATCGAGGACAGCAATCTGATCACCATCAGCGACGATGGCGACAAGACGGTTACAGTCAACATTCCCGCAGAGCGTGCCGCAGACATACCGTACAAGCTTCGCGCAACCCTCGTGGACGAAAAGGGCACAGCCTACGAGAAAGCCGACGGTCAAAATTATACGGCAGTCAGCTCGCGCGTCGCTCCCAAAAGTAACGGCGGCGATGGTGGCGGCGGACAAGGCGGCGGTGGTGGAACAACCACAGGACAAGGCACGGAAGCCAGCCCGTACACACCTTCGCAAGCCAACGAGGTAGGAGAAGCTCTTGCCTCAAACGCATACACGGCAACGGCAGTGTACGTGCGCGGTTACGTTGTTGCGCACAACGACTACAACAACAAGGCTACTCCTTTCAAAGGCGAAGAAGGAGATTGGAGATTTTATATTGCCGACGACGTGAACGGCACGGGTGCATTTTTCGTCAATTTTGCTACTTCGCAAGTTACCATAACCGAACTGAACCCGGGCGATTTGGTAACGGTATATGGCTACATTGAAAACTTCAACGGCGCACAAATGTACGGCAAGACCGATCCCCCCAAGCCCGCAATCACTGCCTACACTGCAGGTAGCGGTGGCGGACAAGGCGGCGGTGGTGGAACAACCACAGGACAAGGCACGGAAGCCAGCCCGTACACCGTTGCGGACGCGCTTGCTGTGATACAAGCCTTGCCGCAAGGCGAACAATCTACTCAACTGTCATACGTGCAGGGCAAAATAACCGGCGAAATCAAAACCGGTGACCACAACGAATTGTTATTTACCATTACCGACAACGGTACAGGAGACGGCATCACCGTGTGGTATGCCCCTGCCGTGCAATGTCAAACGGGCGACACGGTAGTTGTAAAAGGCTATCTTTGGAATTTCTACAACCAAACAACCAGCAGTTCCACTGCGGAAATCGCCGATAACAATAGCGGAGTTGGACTTGCAATTGTCAAGGTCAACGGACAAGCTCCCTCCGGCGGCGGTCAAGGCGGCGGTCAAAGTCAATGGTCCGCCGACATCGGTACATACAATCTTGTGTATTTTGATTGGGATACCGAAGAATACACTTACACCGACACGGTTACAGTAGAAATTCAAGAAAACAGCATCAAAATCACAAAAAACGGCAGTTCGCAGACCATCACCGATATCGAATTTTATGCGGACGAGGAGGACTCTCAAGGTTACTACTACGACCTGTTCCTTTTTACATGGAACAATTTGGAGTGCGAGTTGACCGTATACAATGATGACGGATACTCGGAATTGTATGTGGGAGACATTGAAAACTACGATTTTTATGACAACTACGAGGAGATTTACGGTGAATATGTTCCGGACGAACCGTCAGACGATTGGTCGGATTATAATGGAACAACCTACAATCTTGTAGACATAGAGGACGCTCAAATTCCGCTGAAAATAGAGATCGCGGCAGAAGGCGTAACTATCACCTACAACAACGGCGCAGCCGAAACGATTGCCGCTGCCGATGTCACGTTTTATGCAGAACAAGAGGACGAAGCAGGCGACATCTACGACGAGTTTATGTTCGATTGGGATGAGGACATATACATATTGGAAATTTACCCAAGCGACGGCTTTGTTATAATGCAAGGTATCCTCTCCGGATATTACTATGTAGAAGAGCAGTATGCCAATGTCGATCCCACACCCAACAACGATTGGAGCGCACATGTGGGCAGCAGCTTTACGCTGGTGGCGTATGACTTCGAAAACGAAGAGTACATCACAACGGACAGCGTTACGGTGACGATCAATGCCGACAACATTACTATAACCAAGGGCGAAGAAACGACCACAATCAACGATATCGCATACTTTGTTGAAGGCGTTTCCTATTTATCAGCCTATGACGAGTTCGACTTTACTTGGAACAACCAAGAATGTGTGTTGTGCGTTTACGAAGACGATTATGTCGAATTGAGCGTGGGCGCAACTGCTTTTTACGATAGCGGTTACGAAAGTAATCCCGATGTCGGTGGCGGAAATGACTTGGACGACGTTGAAAGTGACGGCACTCTTTCCACCGATTGGTCGGATCACTACGGCACTTACAACCTTGTTGCATACGATATTTATTCGGAAGCATACGATTACATTCCCGACGACACGGCACAAATAAAAATCGACGCAAGCGGCATTACCATTACGCAAAACGGCAAGACGGGCATTATAACTCCCGAGAACTTGAAATACTTTGTCGGAGAAACAATTCATTACTCAGACGGGTCTGAAGAAGTGGTTGACTGTTTCTACTTTATGTGGAACGACGAGTTGTGCTACGTGGATTTTTATGATGACGGCTATGTTGACTTTGCCAACTACGACTATACCTTTGCTTATGACAATGATTACGAGGGCGACATCGGCGGCGGTGACGTCGGCGGGGAAATTGTTCCCGGCTCAACGGTGACAATTGAATTTTCCGATCAAGGGTACAGCAATGAACAAGAGGTTCAATCGTTTACGGCAGGCGGACTGACGTTTAAGTTTACGGGCGACGCAACCCCCGCAAAATGGTTTGACAAAGGAACGGCAATTCGAGTTTACGGCGGCGGTTCGATGACTGTTTCCGGCGCAAAGATGACCAAAATTGAGTTGATCCTCGGTAGCGGGGGCGACTCAAATACAATCACAACAAACGTGGGAACGTACAGCAACCAAGTATGGACGGGTTCTGCCGATTCGGTAACGTTTAACGTTGGCGGAACGAGCGGACATCGCCGTATTGCGGGCATCATCGTTACGTTTGACGGCGGCAGCAGCCAAGGCGGCGGTCAAGGCGGTGGCGGCGACCAAGGCGGCGGCGGTTCCGGCGAGGTAGTTGTTCCGGAAGGCGCGTTGCTGTTCGATTTTGAAAAGAATTTCAGTAGTTACAAAAGCGATTGGGAGGGTGGAGAAAACACTTATGAAGAAAGAACCATTAGCTCTGCCTCACTCGGCATTCAAAGCACAGTGGAATTTGTGCTTTCAAATGCGGGCGTGCAAACAAGCACAATAAGCACCATGCCTGTCCTTGCCAGCAAGGAAGGCGCGCCGCAGTATGTCACTGTAAACGGCAACGGCGCAAAGATAAAGTCCGTGACGTTCAATTTGAAAGAATGGATACCCGGCGGCGGTTCGACAGCTTACAAGAAGTTTACCAAGGTGCAGATAGAGTATCAAATCGGCGACGGCGCTTGGACGGTAGTTGACGGCGTAGGTTTCAGCGGTGAGGCGCAACGTATCACCGATCACCAAACGCTGTCCTCCGGAACGCTGCCCGAGGGAGTCACTTCCGTGCGTTTGGTCTACGTCAGCTACACAGACGCCACAACCAAAGGTAATCAACAAATGGGACTTAAGAGCATAGTTTTGGAACTTGCAGAGTAAAGAAATTTTATATAAAAAGCTGTCGCGGAAGCTTTTTCCGCGGCAGTTTTTGCTTGTAAAAACAAAACAAACGCCAACAAAAAACTCTCACGCAAAGGAGAGTTGTTTTTTACCGTTTCAGTTTTTTCCAAACGGCAAAATTGTCTCGGCGAGCGGAAAGGGGCGTAACGCTGATGTACCCGTTCATAACCGCGTCGGTATCCAGCGACAAATCCGTGCCGTATTGATACACGCTGTACCCTTCCTGACTGTACAGGTCGTCCTCTATCTTGACAAATTCGTCCGTAAAGTATGCTCCGCCCTGCTTGGTCCACTTGATACCATGGCTGCCGAGAGGAACATTTACGTTGAACAAATCCGCGTGTGCAAACAAGTCGCGCTGCACAAAGTACTGCCAAATTTCGTCCAGCTTGGTCTCCGCCTCGGAAAAATCCGTTGGATCTGTGGAAAAGGCAATGCCGCGACAGTGGCGCAGCGCCGCCTCGTAGACATTTGCGACGGTGCCGCTGTACAGTATGTCCTCGCCCACGTTGAAGCCCTTGTTTACGCCGGAAAGAATAACGTCGTAATGCGCGTTGAGTCCGAGCGTGCCAAACCGCACTGCGTCCACGGGAGTGGAATTGACGGAGTAAGCCTCGATGCCGTCGGCAAAAGTCACCTTGCGCACTTGTATGGGGTCGTGAATGTTTATGGCGTGGCTTTTTGCGCTTTGCTGAACGCTGGGCGCGCACACGGTCACTTCTCCCAATTTGCGTGCCCAATTTGCCAAAATTTTCAAGCCTTCGGATTGTATTCCGTCGTCATTGCAAACAAGGATTTTCATAGCCACCCCTTGTTTTCGGCTTTGTAGTCGGCAACCATTTTGTCTCCGTCGGCTATCATGCGTTTGATGTCCTTTACGTTGTGCAGCGTTGCGCCGCAGGTAAATTGGTGTCCGCCGCCGCCGTATTTTTCCGCAAGCTCGTTTATCATCATAAAACGACTGCGGAGTCTCACTCTGATGTCGCCGTTGGGCATGTCTATAAAAGCCAATTGGGCAATGCACCCCTTGATGAACTTAAGATAGCTTATGGCTTCGCTTGCCTGTTCGGTGGTAAGGGCAAATTTCCGTTGCATTTTTTTGTCTACATGCAGGTATACAAGCCCGTTTGACGTGACTTTCATGTGTTCCAACACGTAAGCCTGAAATTTGAGTTGAGAGTAGTCCTCCAAGTAAAGATGAGCGTACAGAGTGTCGATATCCACGCCGAAGTCCAACAACATTCCGCCAAGGCGCAGAGTGTCGCCGTTGGTCGCCTCGTAACGGAAACGTCCGCTGTCCGTCACCAATCCGCAGTAGAGGTAAGTGGCGGCTTCCTTGTCAAGCTTCAGCACGTCCTTGAAGGTTTCGTAAAAGAAAGCAATCATTTCGCAACAGGACGAACGCCGATCTTCCACCCAACTGATGTCTCCGTAGTGTTTGATGTCGATGTGGTGGTCTATCTTGACGACTTCTTTTGCCAAATCTATACGACTGTTGCTTACCCGATCGACAGTCGCGGTGTCCGTCACTATCAACAGCGCGTTTTCGTACTCCGCGTCCGAAATGGTCTCGTCATCGGGACCGAGAAAGGACAGGTAGTCGCTTTTGTCCTCTGTCTGAACATATATTTTTTTGTCGGGGAAGCTCAGCCTGAGCATTGCCGCAAGTCCGCGTGACGAACCGATTGCGTCGCCGTCGGGACGCACGTGACGGGTGATTATTATTTTGTCATACTCAACAATTTTATCGAGTATTTTTTGCATTGTCTCTTTTTGCGTCATCGAATTCTCCTCTGTGCAGGGATCTCAGATCCTCTACCATATTCATTGCCGTTTCGACGTCGGGAACCGTCGCGCCGCTTGCTTTGGCATGACCGCCGCCGCCGTATTTTACGGCAACGGGGTTGATGTTGTACTTTTTGGAACGCAGCTCGCACAAAACGCCATCGTCAGTTTCGGTAAGGTTGACCCAGCTGTCTATTCCGCGAATGTCCGCCATTGTTCCCACCATTCCGCGCGAAATGCCGAAGCTGTCGGTGTTGTACTGTTCGGTAATGCGTTTTAATTCCTCTTTTGGGGTAAGAATGTACGCCACGCCGTCCCCCGCAACCTGTATTTTTTGTACATATTGCGCGCGCAATCGCACGTTTTGCAGGTCGTCGGCATATAGCTCGCAGTACACCTCGTTGGGATCAAAGTCCTGTTCCGTCAGCACTGCCGCCAGACGGAAGGTGCGGCTGTTTGCCGAGTCGTAGCGGAAACGTCCGCTGTCCGTCACCATGCCGGTAAAAAGCGATTTGGCTGCAAGTCGGTTGAGCTTGAGCCCCGTTTCCACGGCAAATTGCGTCAACAAGCCGCAACAGCTTTCAAAACTGCTGTCGATCACATCCAAGTCGCATATATCTTCGCAGTGTATGTGGTGGTCAAAGCGTAGCGTCGCGGCGGCGGTGGAGTAGCGTCCGTCGCTTATCATAAAGCGCGCCGAAGTGTCCAGCACAACAGCCAAAGCCGTCTTGTAAAGCTCGTCCGACACTTCATCCGGTTCACACCCTTCCATAAACGAATAACGTTTGGTTCTGTCCCCCACAATAAAAACTTTTTTTTGCGGAAAGTTTTCGTTTATGAGGGCTTTCAGCCCTATTTGACTGCCCAAAGCGTCGCCGTCGGGGTTGCTGTGACGGTGAATTATAATGGTGTCGTATTTGCGTAGCATTTCCAACGCTTTTTCAAACATAGTTGCCTCCGCGTGCGTTGTGTGTGAACCCGCGTCCAACATTACATTTTAGCACATTTTGTACGTGCAGTCAATGTGGAAATTACGATTGTTGCTCTGCGGGCAGAGATTCTTGTTGTTGAACGGCGTTTTTTGCCACCGTCTCCGCCACGTAACTGTCTGTGTTTACTTCCACAATGTTTGCCGAGTATATGGTGAGCGGAAGGACAATCAGAATTGCCAAAAGCGGGCTTATCAACCACAGTATGCCGCATATAGCGATGTTGAGCAAAAAGATAATTCCGAGTACCGCCGCATATTGCAAAAGCATTTTGCCTGTCAGCAGTTGCTTGAGACTAATGGTGTTGTCGCGGTAAATCAAGTAGGAGGTGCAAATGGAAACCGTGCCCATCAGCAAAACTATTGCGACAAAAACCAGCAAACTGTACAGCCTGATTGTGGCAAGCAGCACAATTGACAACAGCCCCATAATCGTTTGAAACAGCGGCACAAACGTGTGAGCGATAACAAATTGCTTAAAATTGCGCTTGGCAACGCGGTTGCGCATAACGTATCTTGTGGCGTAGTTGGCGGCGGTCAACCCGATCACGGCAAGTACCGCGGCAACAGTAATACCCGCCACAAGCTCCTTTTTGAAAGTGGCCACAATGGCGTTGATGTTGTCGCCAAAGCCTTCTACAGAAACATTCAATGTTTCAAAAAAACCTTTTATTGTTGTGGAAAGCCACTTTGTATCCAAAATCGTTTTGATTATAGTAAAGGGATTATCTTTCCAATTGATTTTGCCGAAAGAGTAGGACAAAAATTCCGTCACCGACGTATCGGATTCTTCCAAGGCGACCTTCAACTCATCTACGGTGGCGGTTACGGCATCTCCTGCCGCGCCTGCAACCGTGCCTATCAGCGAAAATACAGCAATGAGCAAAAACAGATAGACAATGCCCATCGGCACAAACACGTAAATAAGGTTTTTTCCAAAGTTTTTCAGCGATTTTTTTATCATAAATTATTCTCCGTCAATGCAAAAAGTTTTCGTATTTCGCACCCCATCCTCGCATTTCGTCCGGCGTTTGACAGTTTTTGCAAAACATTTTCTCCTTTTTGAGTGTAGTTGTATTATACCATTTGCTTGTAAGGCAGTCAACACATCGATATCAAAAAAATAACGAGTTACAAATTTGTCGCTTTCAACTGTGTTTGTGCCGTCAAGTAAAAAACGACGAAGCTTGAGCTTTTGCGAATTTTTCTTTTGAAAAATTTATTTTAGGCTGACGTTGACAACAAAACAAACTTGTGTATAAAATATTTGTATGAAAAGAAATCTTGACAAACACACAGTAAAGGGGCTTGTCGCTTCGTCCGTTGGAATTGCATGCAATTTGTTGCTCTCCGCCGCAAAAATAGCCGTGGGCGTGGTGTTGGGCATGATTTCCGTTGTTGCGGACGGCTTCAACAATTTGGGGGACTGCTGCAGCGGAATTGTTGCTCTTGTATCGGTGCGCATTGCCTCCAAGCCCGCCGACAAGCTTCACCCTTACGGTCATCGCCGCGCCGAGTATATTGCCGCAATGGTAACGGGATTTTTGGTGCTGATAGTGGCGGTGGAACTGCTGAAGGAATCCGTGTTCAGCGTCATCGACGGCAAATTTGACGCCGTAAATTGGGTTGTTTACGTTGTGTTGGGCACGTCGGTGGTTGTAAAGGCGGCAATGTTTGCGTACTACCGCGTTACCGCCAAGCAAATTTGTTCCGACTCGCTCAAAGCGGCGGCGACGGACAGCCTTTGCGATTGTATTGCAACATTGGCGGTTGTTGTGGGCGCGGTTCTTGCGGAGTTCGGCATTGCGGCAGACGGCTGGGTGAGCATTGCCGTTGCGTTGTTTGTGGGTTGGCAGGGCGTCAAGCTCGTGCGAGAAGCAAGCTCCAAATTGTTGGGTCAGGCTCCGGACGCAAAACAGGTCAACCGCATAAAGGAACTGATACGTTCCTTTGACGGAGTGCTGGGTATGCACGATTTGCACGTGTTTACCTACGGCAACGGAATTGCCTATGCAACCGTACACGTGGAAATGGATTCCGAGCTGTCGGCAATGCAGTCTCATGCCGTTTTGGACGAATTGGAACAGGCGGTGTACAGGGCGGAAAAGGTGTATTTGACCGCGCACCTCGACCCTGTTGACACGCACGACGAGCAAGCGGCGCAGTTGGAAAAAACATTGTGTGCCGCTTTGGAAAAACGTATAGTCGGAGTGGAAATTCACGATTTCAGAATTATTCGCGGCGCGGTTGACAAGCTTGTATTCGATGTGGGAGTGCCCTATGATTGCACTTTGCCCGATGGCGAAATTGAAAAACAGACAGTCGCCGTTGTCAAAAATTTGGGGGACTACGATGTTGACGTCACCGTCGAAAGGGGAGTAGACGCCGATACTGTTGACTGATAGCTTTTTTTGCGCTATAATATCTTTTGTAAACCAATTCAACATGCTTCCGTAGTTAAATGGATATAACAAGCCCCTCCTAAGGGCTAGTTAGCAGTTCGATTCTGCTCGGGAGTACCAATAGCAGTTCGCTCAGCCGAGGAGCGTAGCGACGAACGCCACGAAGCGTAGCGAAGTATTCTGCTCGGGAGTACCAATAGCGGTTCGCTGCGCTCGTCCGAAAGCGATTGTTGCTTGTAGAGTCGATCGCGTCACATTGTTTCATGCTCCTGTCACCGAAGCAAAAAGGCAACAAGAAAAAGGCTGCAATGGAAAGGAAGCACCTAATCGTGCTTCCTTTCCGTTGCAACTACAAGCGCAGTTGCCGCAAATGGCGTTGGGTCGACGGCAAACCTACCGTCCGAAAGGAGGAGGACCAACATATATGGCAAAAGAAAAATCAACAAATATAAAAAAGGGAGAACGAACAAAATGAGTGAAGCACTTATAGGTCTGTTGAGCGCGGTGATAGGCGTCGTCGTGGGCGCATTGGGCACATACTTTACATTGCGCTTCAACTACAAGTCGCTGTATGCGCAAGTGGTGTCGCAAAGCCGCAACAATTGGCTTAACGAAATGCGCAAGTACATATCTCAAATGCTTGCCGCAAAAAAATCGGAGTTAGAATACATTGTCAATCAGTCCGCCAACAACAATCCTTCAATCATCCAAGACTGTCGCGAAAGATACTATAATGCCAAAGCAGAGGTTCTGATTCGATTGAATAAAAACGAAGATTTACCTAAAAAGTTGGAAAAAGAAATTAAAAAAATAGACAAACTCGTCAAAAAAGCAAAGCCTGGAAATCAAACAGTTATTAGCGATTTTGAAAATAAAGAAAAAAGAATAATAGATTATTGCAGAGAATACTTCAAAAAAGAGTGGGAGCGCGTAAAACAAGAGGCGAGTGGCGACGATTATGATTAATCAAAAAAAGGGAGACGAACGTTACAGTTGGTCTCCCTAACATTTTGTTTAATCCCCATCACAACGGCTGCACTATGCGGTGACGATTTTTTACGAACAGTATGGTTTATTGGATTTAGTATGCGAAAAAATTACGTTATTGCTTTTGCGCTTAATATAATACATAAATATGATGACAAGGCGATGTGTAACTTGAAAAAATATTGGTTAAAAATTGGTTAAAATTCGATATGGAAGTCGGTTAAAAGTGGTGTGCGAAATGAAATTTAATGCACAAAAGGGCTTGAAACTACCGTAAAATATCCGAAAAAACGGGCGTTTTGGACGATATTTTGCGTAATAAACGTTGTTTTCTCATTCGGGGTCTACTTCTAAGCGAGCGGTCTATCCATACAAAACGGGCAAAAACAACAAAAAACAGCCGATTTTGGCAGTAAAACAGCTGTTTTTCACCAAAATTTGTGCTATTCAAAAAAGTTGGTTAAAATTTTGGTTAAAAAATTTTTAATATTTGTAGTTAAAGGAACATAACTCGGACCACCTAATGGCTAATTGGCAGTTCGTTCAGCCGAGGAGCGTAGCGACGAACGCCCTCAGCCAAGCACGCAGTGCGCACGCCACGAAGCGTAGTGAAGTATTCTGCTCGGGAGTACCCAAAAAAGACGTAAGGAGAAAAACTCTTTACGTTTTTTTTAGCATTCATATTTTTTGACTGTAAAAAACGAACTGCCCCTAAATGGTGAAAAAGGAAAAATGCAACCATGAAATCATCTTCACTCATGTTTCGGCGATGTATATTGCCTCAATACCAATCGTGTTTTTCGTTCCTGTCGAGGGCAGCGATCTCGTTCATTTCTTCGTTTGAAAGCGAGAAATCGAACACAGAAATGTTTTCGAGGATATGGGCGGGATTACTTGAACCGGGGATCGCCACAACGCCGCGCTGTAAGTGCCAACGTAAGATCACCTGCGCCGCCGTCACGTTGTGCGCCTCGGCAATTTTTACGATCGTTTCATCGGAAAGGAGTTCGCCCGTATGCCCTCTGCCGCCGAACGGATACCATGCCTGCACAACAATTCCCAAATTGTGCATATACGGCACGACGGCTTGCTCCTGATAATACGGGTGTATCTCATTCTGCACGAGCGCAGGTCTGATGTCCACCTGTGAAATGAAGTCGTCTATTTCTTCGATATACCAATTTGACAGTCCCAAAGAGCGGATCTTTCCGTCTGCCACGGCTTTTTCCATTGCTTTATACGCCTTAACGTCATTCGCGCCGGGATGGTGCAAGAGCATCATGTCGATATAGCCGATATTAAGTTTGTCGAGCGACTCCTGTATTGCTTCTTCGGGGTGAGAATATTGTTCGCCGGGGTAGATTTTTGTAATGACGAAAATCTCTTCGCGCGGCACATTCGATTCCCGTATCGCTTCTCCGATTTCCCTTTCGTTGCCGTACATGTGCGCGGTGTCGATAAGGCGAACGCCGCTTTCAAGTGCCGCTTTCACCGAGGCTTTGCACGTTTCGCCCGTAAGAGAATAAGTGCCAAGTCCCAAGATCGGCATTTCATATCCGCTGCTGAGAGTTACCGTGGGTGCGTGTCCGTTTTCGCCGCTATTAAGGTCGAACACGGAAACGTCGGGCGCGAATTTCAGTCCGAGCGAAGCCACCCATTCATCGACCATGCTTTGCGAAGTTCCCGAGGAAAATCTTCTGCCGTCAAGCCAAGTTGCGTCACTTGCGAGCGAATGTAAATTCGTCGCGCTCAAACCGATGCCGCTACTGTGCGAGGTGCAAAACGGTATGATCGTCTTGCCCGAAAAATCGTAACTTTCAAGAAAAGTATAGATGATCTTAGGCGCTTGACTGTGCCAAATAGGATAGCCCAAAAAGACGACTTTGTATTTCTCCATGTTCTCCACGCTTCCGCTTATCGCAGGGCGGGCATCGGGATCGTTCTGCTCTCTGTCGGCGCGGCAGTCCGTATAGTATTTCAAATCGTCCTCGGTATAGGGTTCTTCGGGAACTATGGAATACAACGTGCCACCCGTCTTTGCCTCAATATGTTCCGCAACGCCTTTTGTCGTCCCCGTGCAGGAGAAGTAAGCGATCAGTACGTTTGAGACCGCCGCGGGCGTGTCGCTTTCGGGAGGCGTATGGTTTCCGCCGTTTTGATTCGTATTGTTGCACGCCGAAAAAGAAAATAACGCCATCATGATAATCAAGATGATTCCGAGTGTTTTTCTCATAACTTCGCTTCTTTTATAAATTTGCCTTGAAAAACGCCTCGATTTTATCGAACGGAATAACATCGAGCCTGTCATACAGATCGGTATGCACGGCGTTCGGGATGATGAGAAGTTCCTTGTTTGCCGCGTATTTGCTGTCCTTTGTCATTGCTGCGTAAGCATCCTTCGAGAAGTAGCAGGAGTGCGCCTTTTCGCCGTGAATGAGAAGAACCGCGCTCCGAATTTCGTTGCTGTACGTAAGAATGGGCATGTTCATAAAGGAGAGCGAGGAAGTTTTGTTCCACCCGCCGTTACTGTTCAAACTGCGAACATGGTAGCCCCGCTTAGTCTTATAGTAGTCGTAATAATCTTTTACGAAGAAAGGCGCATCGTCGGGAAGAGGATCGACGACTCCGCCGCCGAGTTCGTAAGTGCCGTTTTTGTAATCCACGGTGCGTTGTGCGTTGAGGGCTTTTTTCGTTTCAAAGCGCGCTTCCTCGCTGTCCTGCGCGTCGAAATAGCCTTTGGCGTTTACGCGCGTCATGTCGTACATGGTGGAGGCGACCGTCGCCTTGATTCTCGTATCCATCGCCGCCGTATTGATTGCCATTCCGCCCCAACCGCAAATGCCCAAGATGCCGATTTTGTCCGCGTCCACGTCCTCTCGGCAGGAGAGGAAGTCTACTGCCGCGGAAAAGTCCTCGGTGTTGATGTCGGGAGAAGCTACATAGCGGGGAAATCCGCCGCTCTCGCCCGTAAACGAGGGGTCGAATGCAATCGCAAGGAAGCCGCGCTTTGCAAGTTCCTGTGCATACAGCCCCGAACTCTGTTCCTTCACCGCGCCGAAAGGACCGCACACAGCGACGGCGGGAAACTTTCCGCTTGTATTTTTCGGCTTATACACGTCGCAGGCAAGCGTAATGCCGTAACGGTTGTGGAACGTCGCCTTGCTATGCTCCACCTTCTCGCTCTTGGGGAACACTTTGTCCCATTCCTTCGTCAACTTCAATTCTTCCATGTTTTTTTACTCCTTGATGGTTTTTATGATTTTTGCGGGAACGCCCGCTACAACGGCATTTTCGGGAACATCCTTTGTGACGACTGCGCCTGCGCCGACAACAGCCCCATCGCCGATTGTTACCCCCGGCAAAATCGTAGCGTGTGCGCCGATCCAAACTTTGTTTCCGATCTTTACGGGCGCGGGGAACATATTGCCGCGCCTTTCGGGATCCAAATCGTGATTTAAGGTTGCAATCACCACCTGTTGTCCGATGAGGCAATCATCACCTATCTCTATCCCGCCTTGATCTTGAAAGCAACAGCCCGAATTGATAAAGACACGCTTGCCGAGCGTGATATTCAGTCCGTAGTTGGTGGAAAAGGGCGGGAACAGTCCGAAAGTTTCATCGTATTCTTTTCCGATGAGTTCAAAAAACAACCGTCTTAATTCCTCGGGCGCATGATACTTTCCGTTGATCTCTGCCGTAAACGCAAGCGCGCGCTGCGACATCTCGTGCATATAAAGGTGCGTATCAGACCCTGCGACAAGGTAGGTTCTTGCTTTTGTAGTTTCGGTAAATTGTTCTCTCGTCATATTCGCCTCGAATTTACATCAATATTATAATACGAAAGCATCTAATATGTTAAATACTTATATTTTATAGATTTCCTATGCTTGACAAGCATAGTTTTTGCCGATATAATATTCTCAAAGGAGTTTTTTATGGAACTGCGAGAACTCAAATATTTTTTGGCTGTCGCACGAGAAGAAAGTATTTTGAAAGCGGCGGAAGCATTGTATGTATCCCAACCCAACTTGTCGCGACAAATGAAGCATTTGGAAGAAGAACTCGGGCAACAGCTCTTTATCCGCGGAAGCAGAAAGATCACGCTTACCGAAGCGGGAGAACTTCTCAAAAAGCGCGCCGAAGAGATTTTAGACCTGTATCAAAAGACGGAAACGGAACTTTCTTCGCCGTCTGCGGAAATTCGCGGTGACGTCTATATCGGCGGGGGCGAAAGTTACGTTCTCAAAATCGTAGCAAAAGCGGCGCGCGCCGTGAGGGAAAAATATCCCGCCGTCAAATTTCATTTGTTCAGCGGGGATATGGCGGCAATTGCGGAGAAACTCGATAAAGGGCTTATCGACTTCGGCATCTTCATCGAACCCGCAGACCTAACAAAGTACGACTATCTCCGCCTTCCCCTCGTAGATACTTGGGGCGTTCTTATGCGAAAAGACAGTCCGCTCGCGGAAAAGGAATTTGTCACGCCCGAAGATTTGAGGGACGCGCCTTTGATCCGCTCCCGCCATTCGCTTGGGAAAAGCGTCATCACCGATTGGTTTCAAAGACGGTCGGACGAGCTGAATATCGTCGCCACATACAACCTTATGTATAACGCCTCGCTATTCGTCACCGAGGGCGTGGGGTATGCCGTGGGGCTTGAACACATCATCAATACGTCGGGTACAAGCGAACTTTGTTTCCGTCCGCTTTTCCCGAAGCTCGTTTCCCACCTTGATATTGCTTGGAAAAAGTATCAAGTGTTTCCCAAATGTGCAGAGGTCTTTTTGAAAGAATTGGAAACGAGTATCGTATAGTCCGTGTCCGCAAAGTGATCTTGCGGTTTTGCGGATTTTACACCCGACGATTTACACCCGAACAGAATAAAGCAAGATAAAAGTTACCGCGCAAAACGCGCAATAAACAAAAAAACAGGCGTTCAAAATGCAAAAAACGGCTGTTTTCAGCCGTTTTGAACATCAAAAAGCCTGTTGCTTGCTCCTGAACTAGTTGGCAGTTCGCTGCGCTCGTCCGAAAGCGATTGTTGCTTGTAAAGTCAAGGTCACATTGTTCCGTACTCCCGTCACCGAAACAAAAAGGCAACAATAAAAAGGCTACAATGGAAAAGGAAGCACCTGATCGTGTTTCCTTTCCGTTGCAACTACAAGCGCAGTTGCCGCAAATGGCGTTGGGTTGACGGCAAACCAACCGTCTGGAAAGAGGAGGACCAACAAATATGGCAAAAGAAAAATCAACAAATATAAAAAAGGGAGAACGAACAAAATGAGTGATGTAAAACAACCCATCAACAAACAAGAGTATGATGAATTAGAAGCCAAGATAGGAGAAATTAAGAATTATCTTAAAACAGAAAGTGAAAAAATAGCCGATAAAGTGAATGGAAAGAAAGCAGATTTAAGCCTTTTTAAGGTCAAGAAACGCAAACTAAAAAAAGACGAAGGGAAGGGTTATATATGTAATTTTACGCCCAAAACGGACGCCGGTATTTATGTATTTTGTTCAAATAAAACAGAAATTAAAATACCGAAAAATTTTGATAACGTAAATTATGGCGCAAAACTAAATGAAGGCAATGAAAATGCTAATCGATGCCTTTATGTGGGAAAATCATATGACTTAAAAAAACGCATTAAAGAACATTTGTCTGAAAAAGACAAATCGCCATATTCATTAAAGTGTAGCCACCCAAACAGGGAACAACTGTTTACGAACTCCAAGGTTTACATTTTTGAATTGAAAGACGAATTGGTAGAACATAAAGAACTTATACTTCCCACAATTGAAGGTTTTTTACACGAAATGTTGAAACCTCAAATCGGAACCCCAAGAACATAAATCTTTCAAGCAAATCATTCAAAAAAGGGAGACGAACGTTACAGTTGGTTTCCCTAAAATTTTGTTTAATCCCCCACCATAACGGCTGCACTATGCGGCGGCAATTTTTTACGAACAGTATGGTTTTGTGGATTTAGTATGCGAAAAAATTGCGTTATTGATTTTGCGCTTAATATAATAGACAAGGCTATGTGCAACTTGAAAAAATATTGGTTAAAAATTGGTTAAAATTCGATATGAAAGTCGGTTAATAGTAGTGTGCAAAATGAAATTTAATGCACAAAAGGGCTTGAAACTACCGTAAAATATCCGAAAAAACGGGCGTTTTGGACGATATTTTGCGTAATAAACGTTGTTTTCTCATTTTGGGGTCTACTCCTAAGTGATAGGCTGTGGGTTCAATTCCCGCCGAGAACGCCATTACGGGCGGCCGCGTCATATGTCGCAACAAAAAAAAGGTTCACGCAAGGTGGACCCTTTTCCCATTGCTCCCGTTCGCTTGCCGCGTCACAGTTTGCTCGGTGGATTTTAGGATGTAATATTTTTTTGTGAAAATTCAATTGAACTTTTTACATATAATTTTCCTGATGATGATAGGCGGCATTTTATCTCGGCTTCGGGCAATCGCACTTTACCATTATTTGCAAGCAACAAATGTAGACACTGGTCGTATTCCGTTTCGGTAATAAGTTTTTTTCCAAACAATCTGTCAAGAATTCCAAGTGTGCCCATCACAGTGACGGATTCCTTTTCGGCGGCATTCCTCAGTGCTTTATCACCTGTAAGTAAACATAATTTTCTGCATTTAGCAATCGCCAATGCCGTTCTGTCGTACACCGATAATTTTGTAAATTTTGAATAACGCTCTGCCTGCAAGTATTCTTCTGTTGTCAATTCAACACCGACCAGTCCCGATTGAAGAAGTTTATCTTTCAAACCGTCCGGATGGAGCAATTCCTTGTTTACCGCGTCCCAATGCATTATGTACGTATACGGCAACAGAAAAGGTAAATACAACTTGTCAATGACGGCAAAGTCGATCCAAATATTAGTATCGCTGCTTATAAGTTGCATTTCAGTCCTCGCTATAATTGCATTTTTGTTCTACGAAATCGTGAGTGCATTTCAGTAATTCACAGCCGCGAGTTATATTTATTTCCCCTTCGTTTATTGCTCTAAATACCAATTGATTGAAAAGAGATGGCTCTTCGGCGGCAATTCGGCTTGGCTCTTTTTTGTTCCATCCAAGTTGAGAAAAGCGTTTGTAAGCCGCCTCTTCCGCCGGTTTAGTTATGATTTTGCACAAAAAGGCTCTTTTGGTTAGTAGCCACATGGAAATTCCATATTCTTTGGCCACTAATTGCATATCATTGCTGATATAACTCCTGTGTATGCCTAATTCTCGTATCGCATCAACTTTTGGAAAAAGGAATGCTCCCGCAATGGCAGTAGCGCGGGTTTCTATGTCAACTTGTTTGGGGTTGTTTGAGGTAGACCAATCAAACATCAAGTGCGCCAACTCATGAACGATGGTTGATCTTTTTCGCTCCGTAGACATATTGTCATTGAGCATTATGTAGGGTCTGTTATTGACAAAGCCGTTTATTCCGGAAAATTTGTCGTCATCTATTTGTTGCAAATAAATCAAAAACCCCTTATTCTCCAACTTGCCGATCAAATCCTCTATGGGTCCGTCATTGGCAAAACTCAAATGTTTTCTCAACTGCGAGGCGTCATTCTCGGGATTGTCTGTCATGGTCAGACAGTGGCAAACAGGCGATTCGGGCAAGGTTTCCCCGCCGAGGATTTCCACTGCATCCATAAATCTGCTGAAATATTCTTCAACACTTTCTTGTATCAATTGTTTTTTGCTCTCGGACAAAGTAGAGTTTTTGCGAAATTCATTGTGGACAAAAATAAGTTGTTGATTTCTGCTCACCAAAAAATCTGAAACTGTTACACCCAGCACCTCGGCGCACTTTTTAATGATTTCTATGTGGGGTGATCTCGTTCCGTTTTCGTAATTGGTAATAGCCATAGGCGTAACGCCTATCTTGTTTGCCAATTCTTTTTTGGAAAGGGATCTTAACAAACGATAATATTTTAAATTTTTGCTGAACATATCTTCACCCCCTGTTTATATTATAACGAATTTTATAAAAAAGTAAACAGTTTTTTACAAAATTTTATCATTATAAAATAAAATTCAAACAAAATTCTGCCAATTATTAAAAATAAGTCAAATTTGGTTGAGATTCTTGTGCAAAATGGAATTTAATGCACAAAAGGGCGTAAAACTGCCGCAAAATATGCGAAAAACGGGCATTTTGGACGATATTTTGCGTAATAAACGTTGTTTTCTCATTCGGGGATTACTCCTAAGCGAGCAGTCTATCCACACAAAACGGGCAAAAACAACAAAAAACAGCCGATTTTGGTGAAATGCACCCCAAAAATTTGACACAAAGTGAACAACATTAGGAGGTGCATTTTTATGGCAAAAAAAGGACAAACATTCAAAAAGTATAGCTCGGAATTTAAGCTATGTGTTATACTGTATATGCGCAAAAACAAACTTAGTTATCACGAAACTATGCGCAAGTTCAATCTCGGCAATCCCGAGTCCGGCGAGACGCGCAAAATGATACAATGTTGGGAGCGCATATACTTGGAGGAAGGAGCAGACGGACTTATGAAAGAACGCCGTGGGCGAAGCCCCAAAAGCGGACGTCCGAAAAAACCGTTAGATAAGTAGGTAGAAGAAGATCTTATTGCCGAAACCGAACATCAGGCGTATGTAAACGAGGATTATAAACCGTCTTTTGGCTTTTTCGCCGAATTTATGATTTCCGTTTTTGCCCCGTTCTCGTTAATGATAATTTGTACCAGCTGACCGCAACGAGGGCATACAATATCTACATCGGAGCTGGCGCCCCTCTTCATAGTTTATATCCGCATATAGGATATGCTACGTGCTGTTCCGTTTCTCATATTCGATATGAAACCTTTCTTCTTTAACAAGCACCTTTAATCCGTTGGGTACTTACTGGTCGCTTCGTCGCTTTAGCTTGCCTTTGCGTTGTGAATGGAAGACCTCGACCAATCTTTCCATATATTATTGAAAAAAGCTTCCTCTTCATGTTTTTAGGTTCTCTTTTAGGGCGCATTCTTCTACCTCGTTCAGCAGCTTGCAGTCCTATGTCTGTGTTTTCTGCAACCCGCGTAAAATTGCTCATGCTGGAGAGGACAACGAGTACGCCCTCGTCAATGTTTTCGAGGATATGTTTCGTACTCGATGGCGGTTTGGTAAGCGCATTGCTCATTACGGGTTCCATAACGAGAACTTGTTTGTCGTGTTTGCGGGCAATCCCATAGCATTCTTTCGGTCGAACGGAAGTTTCCCTCAATCGTAATAGTCCATTATAATCTGCACGGCATTCACCTTGGGGCGTTTGGTGAGAATTTAATCGAGGTGTCATACGTCGTTTTGGTAAGAGAAAGTAATAGGCGTATTTTTCCCCATGCCTTCCTTTTTCTCGCATAATCTAACAGGTGACAGATTTTAACTTCTGCAGACTACATATATATCGGTTAGGGTTGAGGCATAGATGGTAGTCGAAGTGCTCACTTCGCATTTTTCAAGCTATTCATTGAAAATTGCTTTCACTTATTGATTAGCTACGTTTATAATGAATTTCTAATACTTGTAATTAATGTTGAGAAAGTAAAGCGGACAATTTGTGTTTTAAAGAGAGATTAACCACTTTTTATTGTGTAGATAAAAATCTGTAACGAAAACCGAACAATATTTAAAAAATATTTTTAAAATATGACGGACAGCGCCGCCTAAATTACTCATCTGGTTGAAAATAAATAAAAAATATTTTTGAAATACTGTTGACATTTGTCGAATAATATTGTATTCTTATGGAGAAACAATAAGGGAGCGTAGGTTATATGAAACAACAAAATGAAAGCAAGCGCGAATGCTTTGTTCGAATCGCAGAGGCAAGAACGAATAAAATAATTGATATGTTAAGATTGCTTGGCAATTGCTCGAATGTTGCTACTTACGAATATACAAAGGAAGACGTCAAAAAAATCTTTGCAGCCATAGAAGAAGAACTGAAGGCGACAAAGACAAAATTTGACACTGTAACAACTACGAATTCTAAATTTAAACTTTGAGGTGAAGCATGGCTATAAATTGGTCGTTTATTTCTAATCAGCACGGCGAGATTAAAGGTATAAATGATTCGGGTGTAGCTACCTTTAGAGGTACACCGTTAAAATCGTTGGCCAGAGAAATTTGCCAAAACTCTTTGGATGCTTTTGTGGACGATAATCCCGTTGTGGTAGTGTTCCACGCTTTTGATTTGCCAGTAATTAGCATCCCCGGCGCAGAAGAACTGAAAGATGCTTTTGAACGGTCAAGGGTTTATTGGAGCGGGCAAAAAACATCGCAAACACGTGATTTCTTTGATGCCGCATTAAAGGAGTATGAGAAAGGCACTACTTCCGTTTTGCGCATTAGCGATTTTAATACAAAGGGATTACGCGGATCCCGTGAGCTGAAAGATACGGACTGGACAAACCTTACGAAGTCGTCGGGCGTATCCGATAAGCATGGAGCGGCTGGGGGCTCGTATGGAATTGGCAAATATGCCACTTTTGCTTGCTCTAAATTTTCTACAGTTTTTTACAGCACCTACGATATAAATAATGAGCGGGCTTATCAGGGAATTTCTAGAATAGTAACTTTTACGAGAGCAGACGGAGAAGATACTACCGGTTTGGGTTTTTACGGTGAAGAGCAAAACAAACCTGTATTCGACCAGTTAAATATCGATCCTAACTTTTCAAGAAAGTTGGAGCAATATGGCACGGATATTTACATTATGGCTTATGCGCAAGCACAGACAGATTGGAAGAGGGAAATCATCGTTTCAATTCTGGACAGTTTTCTTGTCGCTTTTTGGAAAAATAAGTTGAAGGTGTGGGTAGAAGACGTTGAAATTAGCAAGGATACCCTCGCTACGCTGATGGACGAATATAAGGGTAGCGTTGATGGATATGTCTGCAGTTATTATAAGGTCTTGACTTCTCCCGAAACGAAGTGGATTGAAGAAGAAAATTTCTACGGACTTGGCGGTATTAAATTTGGTGTTTTACTGATGGATGATGATGCCAGCCGTCGTGTTGCCATGGTCAGACAGACAGGTATGAAAATTAAGGATCAAGGTGGCATTTCGGGCTATATTCCGTTTATGGGAGTAATGCTGATAGAAGGTGATGAAATAAATACTCGGTTGAGGTTGATTGAGAACCCTCAACATACAGCGTGGGAGCCTCAAAGGTCGGCTAATGAACAGCAGGCGAGGGAATTGCTGTCAGCATTGAACGATTTTATGAAACAGTATGTGGGAGAATTAGCTTCGCAAGGTGACGCAATGGAGCTTGATGCGGTAGGCTTAGGCGATTTACTACCTGATGACATTAATGCAGATGCCGACAAGTCTAAAGAGGAAAATGTGAGCAATGCAATCGAAGTAATCGAAAGTAAGGTGATTATACAAAAAGAAAGAAAAATAACGGCAAGTAAAGCCAGGACTAAAACGTTAGATGGCGCAGAAGAAAGAGATTGGGAACCAGACTGGTTACCAAACCCTGATTCTAATCCTAATCCACCGCGCCCTCATCTGTCTAAGCCTGTGGAAATTGTTCCGGGGGATAAGACGAAGGTGCAACAGCCTAATGTTATAAGTATTGAAAAATTTGTTTTCTATTCGCCCAACCGGAAAGAGGGAAAATATACTCTCAGTATTGTTCCTGCCGAGAGTGGTGAAAACGGCACAATAGAGTTGCAAATAGCAGGAGAAGTTTATAGTTTTCCTGCAACTATCAAAAGTGCAACAAAATCAGGCTTAGCATTGATGGTCGAAGAGAATCGTATTAAGGGCATACAATTTGAAAAGGGTAAACAATTGCGCATTTCGGTTGAATTGGCGTGCAAAGACTACTGTGCATTGGAGGTAAGTGCATATGCGGATTAGGCAAAAGTTCTATCCTTATCCTGTGATGGAGAGGGGTAACCACTCGTATAAAGAATTCTCTTTTAATGTCGCAACGACAGTGAAGGTTGAAGGGTATAATGTTATTTTTGAATTCAATTCATTTATAGGAGATGAAAAAATAGCGAATCTTATAGCTACTGGTAAAGCTGTTTTTGCGTACCATATTCAATGCGCGCAGACGTGCTACAGAGCCTCGTTTGAAACGAAAGATAAAAGCTTCAAAAAGATTATCAAGGAAGATGACCTTAATGGTTTAGTGGAGGTTTGTCCGTTCATTATTGCAAAAGAAAATATCAGGGCTTTCTCAAGCGAAAGCTTTAGTGCCGACTATATGGGTATTCGCTTTGATGTTGACAAGGGAGGAATCCTTGCAATAGGTGACCAAAGTCAACATATTATCAACAAAGACCTCAACGACTTAAATAACAAGTCTTCCATTTTTAAGGTCACAACAGCGCCCAATATTGAAAACATGCGAATTGATATTCGGGACTCCAAAATCTATGTGGTTTTACCCCAAGAGCAACACGGCATTTATAGAAGTATCAGCAAAAACCCTACTACGCAAAAAACCATGCACGCTATGATTTTTGTTCCAGCACTGATGCAAGTTCTAGTGGAGTTAAAAAATCGATTAGACGACCAGGGTGATTTTGCGGATTACGCTAGTAGCAGGTGGACGTTGTCATTAGAAAAGGTCGCAGAAACACGATTTAACAAATCTCTTGAAGAATTACTGAGAACGAAAGAGTCGCTTGAATTAGCTCAAATGTTACTTAAAAATCCCATGAATGAAGCATTTGAATTGTATAGGAGCTAATAATTATGAACGCAAAATTTATCAGGCAAGAGGATGTGGCTCAGCTATATGGAAATATTGGCGAATTATATAAGCAAGTGGTATGTGGTGGAAAATCCTTGGAAGAGTACTTAGGGAAAGATTGCGTGGTACAGGATGCGAATATCATTATCGAAGACTTCACACTCGATATGTCGGAAAGCAATGCTGTTTTAACCGATCTTGAGAATGTAAGACGGGTTTATAAAGCGATGTTGGGGTTGAGTAATTCGCAGGCATCCGATGAGCGTATATGGTTGGCATATTCGTTCGGCGTATTCAAAGACTATATGAACTACCGTTGGCCCGCAAAGGATGAGAGTACGATTAAGAATAGATGGCTCTTCGGTTATGCTGCCAAGCGTTCATTATTTAGACATGGTATTGCGCGTCTTTGGTGGATAGGTAGGTGTACCTATGATAAAGGTAGGGCGGATCCATTTGAGTTAACGGCTTATGTAATAACGAAACAGGATATAATAAATCAGTTGCTGGATATAGGTTTTAACGGAAACAAGGAGTTAGTGCTTGCCATAATTGAAGCCATTAGGGACGCCGAGAAAGAAGGCAAATCGGTGGGACGAGAGGAAATTCGTTCCGTGTCCAGATTTGTTAATTCACTTGGTGGTATGTATTTAATTGATTCGTGGGAGCACGATGAAATTTATCAGCGAGTTAAAGAAATCTTCGAATGATGAGGTGAAAATATGATATGTCTAAGCTGTCGGCAACAAATACAGGACAATCTAACGGAGTGTCCGTTTTGTCATGCGCAATATAATGCTGAAAAGCTTAGATTTATCAAATATATAGGAGATGGAAATAGCCTAGTGGGCTATCAAAAATCCTATAAAATTGTCCTGCTCAAGAATATTCTCGAACTAGTGCGTTCAGGACAGCAATTATCCGTTGACAGCATCATGTATACGATAAAAGAATTTTATTTAACTCGTGTGCAACAGGGGCTTCCTGCGGACTATGAAGTCGATGATAGAATCAAAAACATTTCGGAAAAGACGTCAATATATGACATCTGGGCGGTATTTAAGGCGAACCCCTATAATGTTATTAACAATCAAGGTTTTTTGTTTCTTGAGAAGAATAGTCGGGGAGAGCTGATTTTTGTTTTGCCCGAGGACATAACGAGCACATTAACTGAAGTTGAGTGCAATAATCTAATAATGCTTCTCGAAAAAAAGTTAACCCTGTACTATTCAAAAATGGATGGAATCATTGCGGACGGAGCTATAACTGAAAGCATATTCCAAAAACAAGCGGATAATATTTGCGCTCAGCCACAGCAACCTAATCGACAGAATGAAAACCTTATTCCCATTGAGCATACACGGTTAAGCAAGCGAGCCAAGGGGTGCTTGCTTAGAAGTGGATATGTATATATACACGATATTCTTAATCTCACCGAAGGAGATTTATATCGAATTAGAAATATGGGATATAAGTCCGTAGAGGAGGTCAAGAACCTTATTTCGGACTATCACCACGGATTTAACGTGTTGTGTGATGATGCGCCCAATACTACTGCTATCAAACTTGAAGAATCGGATATGGAGTGTTTGCTTCAAGACACTTCATTAAGTGTTAGAGCAAAGAATGTGCTGATTCATGCGGGCTATAATAAAATCGGCGATATTTTAAATGTAACTGAGGAGGGATTAGCTTCTTACCGTAACTTGGGACAATTAACCATTCGGGAAATTTTGGGGTATGTAAAAAAATTTCGAATTGCGAACGGCTTCGATGACGAGCAAGAGGAGGGCAAGTACAGCATTTTACTACAACCGATAAAGTCCACAAGTTTAAGCAATCGAGCCAAAAATTCACTTTTACAAAGTGGCTATCGAGTCGTTGGCGATATTTTAGAATTAACCGAGTCCGAATTGTGGTCGTTGCCCAAAATCGGCAGCAACACCGTGGAAGAGATTTTTCTGTTTTCGGTCACGCTGAAGCAGAAATTAGCAGACGAAACGCCTGATGATGGTGGGCAAAACTATGGATTAATAAAATATCCGTATATAAATATAAATTCTGAGTGCGAACATATGTTGGTGTCCGTTTTGGTGTATTTCGGCATGCAACCCTCATTGGTTCGGAAATTGCTGGGTCAGGGCATAAGTCAAATTGGACAGTTGAAGTCAATGGACTACTTGCAGATCAAGACAACAATGGGTTCGGAATGGATTAAATTATTGCACTTCACTTTGGAGGAGTTCTCTAAAGGTGCTATCCATGCAACAAAAATGTTCTTAGATAACATCAGTGAAGAAGAGGATCTAAGTTTCATTATTGAACGTAGCCGAGGTGCAACCCTTCAGGAGCTTGGAAACAAATACGGCGCAACGCGAGAGGGAATAAGGCAAAAAGTTGAAAAACCACTTAAATTTATAAAACCAGTAGCAGTTTGCTTGGTTAAAGCAATCATGAAAGAAAGGCAAGTTAAATTTTTGACGCTACAAGACATCTATGATATTTACGATAACGACGATTATGATGCCATTATTTCGTATGCACTAAGGGAGTCAGAGGATATTGAAACGATTGAGGCGTTAGACCTGTTTTTCATTAAAGGCGAAGTTTCATACAATAATATCCTCAAAAGTGTTATTCAAGAATATGTGGGAGAAGGAATAAATTGGCAGCGCAATATCAATCAGCTAATTGATGTTTTACAAGAGAAAAACTTGTCTTTTATAGAAATAGACGATGCGTGGCGCTATATGCTAAGTATGGGGTATAAAGTGTACGGCGAATATGTCGCTCCTCGTGTCGTGTCCTATGGTACACTCTTAGCAATCATCATAGAAGAAGAATTCTCCGAAGGAATATCATTTTCTGACGCGACGGCAGTTGATAGGTTGCGGCAACGTGCATTTGAGCGATTTGGCAACTTAAATTTACCAAAGGAAAACAGAGCTTTAATTGCGCGTGTCACTGACTTGTTGGTGATTTGCGGCAGAGGGAAATGGATTGCGCCCAATAGGGTAGAAATAGAAATTTCCACCCTGGAAACAATTAAAGAGTATATCGACCAGTCGCCTAATAATATTATTTATTATCAAGCGCTGTTCAACCAATTTGAAGGGCTACTCACAATGACGAGCAGTATTTCAAATTATCATTATCTGCATGGGGTTTTAAGGTACTATTATGGGGCAGAATACACGTTTGGTCGTGATAATCTACAAAAAGAGGCAGGCAATATATCTGGTAGTATAGCAAAGCGTATTTATGATTATATCGCTGAGAAGGGACAAGCGGTCAGCCGAAAGGAGTTAAAGGGGTTTCTGAAAATTACTTCAGACGTGATGATTTCCAATACGATAAACTCCAATAAGGATTTGTTTCAATGGGAGTTTAACTATTATAACTGTTTGAGGAATATTAAAATAATGCCATCCGAAGAAGACTTGTTGCACGAAATAATAACAGAATTGTTTGCCAAGAACCAAAATTATTGTAGTGCTAAAATGGTTTACGAGTATTGTAATCAATTAATGCCAGAGATGATTGAGCGCAACAACATAAAAAATCCCACCAATTTGTTCTATATAGTAGCAACTTTGATGAGTGACAAATACAAGTGCAGGTTTCCCCATATTTTGCCGCTCGACAGCAGAGTGTCGACTACAGAAGATATTGCACGGAAGTTTATAAATAATGCTGAAGTGTTGAATTGGAACGAATTTTCTGCTTTTGTTGAGCATTTGGGCTGGGGGCAGAGTACGGCGAATATGATTTTTAATAGCATAGTAAATGCGGATTATTATAGGGTATCAAGAAGGGAGTATTTGCGAAAGGATAAACTTGTTTTAACAGGATCACAAATTCGTTTAATAAAAGAAGTGTTGGATTCGCATCTTTATGGGAAACCATTCCTTGGGTCTTGGGAAATAAACTACCATTTGTTACCTAACATTGGACATGAGTGGACGCCACATTTGTTGGATACGGTTGTGACATGGTTTGTTGACGAATATAGGATGATATTGCCTTGTTATGGAGCAAGTAAAGCTGAGAGAGGGTTAATAGTAGCGGCTAATAGCGCACTTAAAACATATGACGGGGTCGTGGAAAGCGCGGTGCGGACGCATGGTCGCCAAAGCCTAACAGAAAATGAGTTATATACGTTATTAGTTCTTGCCGGGGTAATTAAGGGTGTACTTCCTAATGAACTAAGAGAGTCAAAATTATTTATATACAATGACGGCAAATATACATTAAAAGAGAGCGTCTAATACGCTCTCTTTTAATGCTAGTCTTGATTTTCTCGCCCGTTTGAAAAATCCAAATAAAACAGCTCGTCATTGAGTTTGACAAATAAGATGTCAGTTCTATTATAGTTTTGCAGGTCGTTAGCGGTTATGGGTTGTCCGCTTTCAACACCCAATCTATCACGGAAATATCGACCCAATAGCGAGTTGTCGTCAGGACAAGTAATCGCTTTATCACCTTGTTGCTCAACCCGCATTTGCATACAATAGTCGTCGTCAGTAATAACGGTAAAGTATCGTCTGTTCAAAGGGAAAAATCCAGTTGAGGCAATCGACCGAGGAAGCGGAATGTATGCTTGATCATGATTTCTTCCGGGGCGTTGACCCCAATTTAGTCCAGAGGATTTGCCAACCTCGCCAGTTCTAGATACAAGACTAATTGTTTGAGTTAATAGCTTTTCGGGATGCAATTCACGAGTTTCGTAATCAAATTGGGGTTGATTTTTATAAATACGGATATAATTTTCCACCTCGTTATCGATGTTAATAATCGAATTGCGTTCCACGCTCAGATAGTATTCGTTTGCATCTTCAGCAGAACACTCCATAAGTGTTTCGCCGCAGTCTTTACTAAATGCGCTTTGCATATAGTTCGCCGATCCACTAAACGCTTTGTATGGCTTGTCATGTTTTAACCAAATGTAGATTTTGGAGTGGATAGGGGGCATTTTGTAGTTATACTGGCAGGATATATCCGAACAATCGGGTTTTTCAGAATACTTTTTTTGCAATTCCTTAAACCCCATATGAACGCCAAGACTCAATCCGTCAAAAGGACACATGCCGAGTATCAATTTTATTTTTATGGGAATAGCACCAACTTCTTTTAATTTGTCGATATGATACGCCGCCATGCTGGGTGATGCATAAGCGGATACAATCCGTAGCTCATCAGCACCATCCAATGCCGGTTGCAATAATACTCTGTTTTCCAAATCGGTATCAAACTGATACTTCATGTCAGAATCCTTGGCATAGAGGAATTCCAAAGCGTTGCATTCAATGGAGGGATAAGGAATGCCAGCGAAACATTTTAATATCGCTTCAAAAATGATTTTCGCCCCTTGACAAGGGACGGCCATACCAATTTGCTTACGAACACTCTCCTTAGATCCGATAAATCGATAGCTGTCGGGGAATGTTTGTAGCCGCGCACGTTCTCTGTTCGTTAATGCACGGGGCTCTTCCCAGTGGTAAATATGTGTACCGCCGCCGCCACTACCTGTTACAGTATAAGAGGGTTTCGTGGGGTCAAGACGTTTATAAACTTGGCTTATTTTTGCCCCAGCAACATTCAGGCGAAGATGCTCGGGCAAATCGGCCGTGAAGGCATTTTCGCCCGGACGAATATGATTTAATCTTGCAATGACAGCTTCGGATTGTCTAGTGCGTTCATTATTAAAAGCATCTGGAGCAATCGGCGGAACCGTTAACGCCGTCTCGCAAGTGTTATCAATACCGCTATAGGGTCGAGGAGAAGGGACGCGAAATTCGATTTTTTGGTCGTTTCTTATGCCAACTATGATTATTCTATGTCTTGCCTGCGGAATGCCATAGTCTTCAAACTGATAAAGGTGCGGATAAAGTGCATAACCGGCGTTTTGCATTTCATGTAATATTTTGGTCAGTGTTTTCCCCTCATTATCGTTTTTAAGTCCGCTTACGTTTTCAGCGATAAACCATTTGGGCTGGAAACGGGTCAGCGCCTTGATGCCATAGGTATAAAGAGGGCCATATGTGCCATTTAATCCTTTTTTTTCTCCGACATCGCTGTAATCATTACAAGGAAAACCAAAAGCCAGCGCATCAATTGGTGTAAGCTGTGATAAATCAAATTGTCGAACATCTTTATGATAAACACTTGGTGCCAATCTATCAATTTTCCCTTGATTATTTACAGGGGTATTGCAAATATTGTGCGAATAAGTGCAGCAAGTGTCAAAATCATAATCATTTGCCCAGGCGTGTACTATACTAAATTTTTCACCATTTTTATTTGTCTGTTGTTGCGCATGGAGGGCTCCCCAGGCAATTCCGCCAGGACCGCAAAATAATTCCCCTAATTTAAATTGCATCGTTATTTGCCCTCCTTTAATTCATTTATAAAAAGCAAAACTTTTTTTAATTGGTCTTCATTTAAACCAACGCAACTGTCAATAAGAGGTTTATATAACAAGTAGGTTTCATCGCTTTCCAAGTAGGCGGCAAGTAGGTTGGTTTGTAATACCTTTGATAGCGAAAGTAACATTTTGATGGAGGGTTTCAGCAACCTATTGTGTTCTAATTTGCTGACATCGGTATGATTAATGTTGGCAAGTTTGGCCAACCCCCTAACCGATAAGCCCCTTTCTTCTCGGCGGGATTTAATGATGGCGCCCAAATCACTATGCATAAATATATAATAGCATAGATTAAAAGAAAAAGCAACCGTGTGCAGCTATTTGGCTGCACAAAAAACAAAGATAATGCCGTTTATGGATAGAAAAGGTGAGGGGGTGAATTGTCAAACAAAGTGTTGAACTTAATTTGACAATTCACCGTTTGTGGGAAGCGAGTTCGCGGGTTCGTTCAACCGAGGAGCGTAGCGACGAACGCCCTCAACCAAGCACGCATTGCGCCCGCCACGAAGCGTAGCAAAGTACAACGCGCCGCGCGTCAAGACAAGCACATGTCCCATTGTCATTTTGATACAAATGTTATAATTATTGGTTAAAATTAAAATAAAAAAGGAGAAAAATATGAAGTATAAAGAATGGCTGGAAATCTGGCTGAACAACTATGTAAAAACAACATGCAAAGTGCGCACAAGCGATATCTACCGTTACAGGGTTGAGCATTGCATTGTGCCGTTTTTAGGCGAGTACGAGTTGCACGACCTAACTTTGTCGATATTGCAACAGTTTGTAACGGATCTGTTAAATCCTAGTGAGGGCAAGCCACTCTCGGCGAACACGGTAAACGGTGTTATCTCCGTTGTGCAGAATTCGCTTAAAACTGCGTTTACGTTGGGATATGTTGAAGCGTATGACGCAAATAAAATCCGTCGTCCGAGAACCGTGGAAAAGAAGGTAGAGTGTTTCTCGGTCGCGGAGCAAAAGCAAATAGAGGCGTGCATAAAAAACAGTAACAAACTAAAACTCTATGGAATCATAATCTGCATGTACACGGGATTGCGTCTTGGAGAACTGCTTGCTTTGGAGTGGAAAAATGTGGATTTGAACGCTTGCCAACTGACGGTGGAAAAGACTTGTTACTATGTCAATGGACAGCGAATTTTGGACGCGCCCAAAACGGCAAACTCTTTGCGCGCCATTCCTTTTCCAAAACAACTATTACCTCTGTTCAAGGAAATGTACAAGGCGCACAAAACTAAGTATGTAATTGAAGCGAAAGGACGCCCTGTTTCGGTGCATTCATACCAACGCAGCTTTGAGTTGCTGCTCATCAAGCTCAAAATTCCGCACAAATGTTTCCACTCTTTGCGGCACACATTTGCCACCCGAGCGTTGGAATGCGGTATGGACGTAAAGACCCTTGCGGAATTGCTCGGACACTCCAACCCGACCGTAACGCTCAAACGCTATGCACACAGTATGTTGGAATACAAAATTCAGATGATGAACAAACTCGGCAGATTATTTGCATAAAAAATGACGAAAACGCTCGAAAACGTATCGCCAAAAATGGGAATGTATTAGCATAATAGATACACAATACATAAAAAAGTATATATCATTTGCTTTGAAATGTAAATAGTTTCCGCTTTTCTTTTGATTTTTCCTGTCGAGTTTTGTGCCAACATACAACAATTCAAAAGCAAATTCCGAGTTTCTGTGTATCTATTATGCTAATAGGCACACAAAAAATCACCCAAAATTTGTGCATATGTTGTCTAATAAAACAAACATTTGTCACGCAAAAGGAGAACCAAAAATGGCAATTTACAAATGCAAAATGTGCGGCGGAGATCTGGACGTCGCCGAAAACACGACCGTAGTGGTGTGCGACTACTGCGGCTCCAAGCAGACTGTCCCCACCGCCCGGGACGAAGAGTTGTCAAGCCTGTTTAACCGCGCAAATACATTGCGCCGCAAGTGCGAATTTGACAAGGCAGAACAGCTGTACGAGAAGATCCTTGTCAAGGACGACAAACAGCCGGAGGCATATTGGGGCGTGTTGCTGTGCAGGTACGGCATCGAGTATGTTGAGGATCCCGCCTCGTCCAAACGCATTTCCACCTGCCACCGCACCGCGTTTGAGGCAATTACGTCCGACGAATACTACAAGTCGGCATTGCAGTATGCCGACCCCGTGCAAAAGGCAATTTACGAGCAGGAAGCAAAGTACATCGACGGCGTGCAAAAGGATATACTTGCCCTTTCTCAGCAGGAAGACCCTTACGACGTGTTCATCTGCTACAAGGAAACAGACAACGGCAAGCGCACGCAGGATAGCGCAATCGCCAATGACATCTATTACCAACTCACAAGCGAAGGTTTCAAGGTGTTCTATGCCGCTATCACATTGGAAAACAAACTCGGTTCCGCTTACGAACCGGTAATTTTTGCCGCGCTCAATTCGGCAAAAGTGATGTTGGCTATCGGTACCAAGCCGGAGTATTTCAGTGCCGTTTGGGTCAAGAACGAGTGGTCGCGCTATCTCAAAATGATGAAGAGCGACAAATCCAAACAACTCATACCCTGCTACCGCGATATGGATGCCTACGAACTGCCCGAGGAATTTGCACACTTGCAAGCGCAGGATATGAGCAAGATCGGCTTTATCAGCGATATTGTACGCGGTATCAAGAAGATTGTGCGCAAGGAAGAACCGAAAGTGGAAAGCCGCTCCTCTGAAAGCATTGGCGGCGGCAGCCTCAAAAATCTGCTCAAACGCGCCTACCTCGATCTCGAAAGTCGCAATTTCGATAGCGCAAGGACTCAATTCGACAAGATGCAAGATATCGACCCGGAAAACGGCGAAGTGTATTTAATTGGCCTGCTGTGCGATTTGCGGTTATCGCGTCCGGAAGATTTGGAAGAATGTTCGGCTCCGTTTACAAGCAACAACAATTGGCGCAATTTGAACCGTTATGCCGACCCCGCATTGAAAGCGCGCATTGACAAGTTGTTGCAACTCAACGAAAATTGGAGAATGTACTGCTCTGCCACACAAAAATTCGATTTGTTGAGCGACGACAGAATATACGAAGATACAAAGAATCAGCTTGCCGCACTCGGCGATTACCGCGACAGCAAGGATTTGCTTGAATTTTTACCTGATGTAAGGGATAAAGTTCTTGCAATGGATATAGAGAAAATTATCAAAGAGAACAATGATTATAACGAGTACGATGATTCTTACGCCACATTGCACGAAAGAGAATATAAAACGCTTTTGGCTGAAAAAAATGTGTACGAATCCGATTTGAGACTGCATGGAACAAGCAATTGGTGGAACGCCGAAAAAGAGACACGACTCTCCGAGTTACAAAAACTTATCGGAGAAGATGAAAACCAAAAAACCGAACATGAAAATTACAACCCATTTGAAAACTGCAAAAAAGCGAAACAACTGCTTGCAAAGATTTTGAATGATGAAATCCGCACAAAATGTGGAAAAATGCTAAAAGAATCAATTAAATTTGTTGCCCAAAAATGCAATGAAAAATGTTTATCAGACGAAGAACAAATTGCAACGCTGCATGATGGCATTGAACAGGCAAAATTATTAGCAACCTATGACATTAAAAGGGTAGAGAAAAGTAGCAACTTAATTGTTTTAGGTGGCATTCTTCTGGGGGCATTGCTTTGGATTGCACTTCAAGTCAGTATTATAACTTTCAACGTGGCAGAGGGTGTTAGTGCGTGGATTTTTGTAATCCTTGCACCCGCAGTGTTGCCCGGCATAATTATGATTTCTATTGGTAGAGCGAAATTAAAACAAGCATTGAAAGTTAAAATTTATTTTTTCAAAAGTCTAAAATTAGTGTCGGAATATAAAAAGCGATATTCTGAAATTCAGTCAAAGGCTATTGATATATCGGAAGGAACTGCCAAAATTACAACCATTGAAACTGATATTGAAAATCAAAAAAGCAATATCGCCACATGTGAGAATTTATTGAACGAATTAACGCAAGAATATTCCGATGAATAGTCGGGATATTGTTGACAAAAGGCAGACAAGTAAATTAAAAGGGTAATATAAAAACATGTTAATGTGGAGCTAACAATAATGACAAATCTACCAAAGAGACCGCAGGTAATTTTGCTCGGCAATGGGATAAATCGTGCATTCAACGGTGTGTCGTGGAATGATTTGTTGAACTCAATCGCAGATGAAAAATATAAAGACAAACAAATAGAGTGTCCCATGCCGCTTAAGGCAATTCTCGTAACGGGCGATAATATCGATAAAACGCTCAAAAACCATATCGAGCAAAATAGGCAGCAGGCATATGGCGCAATTGTACAAAAAGAACATGCCGCAATGCTCCAAAAAATTTTATCAATCGGTGCAGATCATATTCTTACCACCAATTACAGTTACGAATTGGAAATGGCGGCAAAAAACGTAAAAAGCGGGTTGTCGGACTATGCAATCGAGCAAATGATGGCACATACCGATGCCGTTTACAAGGCGGAAAGTAAATATCTGTTGAGCACATACAACCAAGTACAATACGAAAAAACACCCAATTGTATTTGGCATATACACGGCGAATCTCGCAAGCCGAGCAGTATTGTGTTGGGGCATTACAATTACGGAAAACTTGTACATAGATACATTGAAACTCTTAACAAACTTGCCAAAACCGAAAATCGATATAAAAATTACGAAGGACAATATAAAGAATGGAAATTTCGAAGTTGGGTTGACGCATTTATTTTGGGCGATGTGTATGTGCTTGGATACAAATTGGATTTGTCTGAATTTGACTTGTGGTGGCTCATCAATCGCAAAAAAAGAGAAAAAGCAGAACATGGTGATATATATTTTTACGAGCCGGCAGTGGAGAACGCGGAAAATGCGGATTCGGAAAACATTGACGCACGTTTGGAACTTATACGAGTTTTCGCAAAAGAAGTCAAGGATATGAGCGTGACGATTCCGAGAAAGAGCAAAAATGATGACCAATCTGCTTCCAATATCAAATATTACGAATTTTATAAAAAGGCAATTAACGACATAGCGAACAAAATAAGTGAAATAAAAAATAAGGAGAAAAAGACAAATGTCTAAATTTGTAATCGAATGTCCCAAATGCGGCAATTATGCCGAGGGTAAAACGGGATTTTTTGCAAAAAAGAAAATCGAGTGTTCCTGCGGGCACGTCATTGACGTGCGAACGGAAAAATTGACTTCTCGCGTGTGTCCGCATTGTGGCAACACGGTTATTTTCGATCAAACCAAGGGCGAGGACGCGCTTTGTCCTGTGTGCCACGAGCATATCAACACGCGCGAGAGTATGAAGGCGCTTGTCAAATTTACCTGCCCCTCTTGCAGCTGCACGTTGACCGCGGACAAGTCGGCGGACAAGTATGTCTGCCCGCTGTGCGATACGGAGATCGACGTGCAAAAGCGTATCAGGCAGGAAGAAGTAAAGAACCAAGGAATGGCAAGCGTAATAAAATACGAGGGCGGCAACGACGTATTTGTGTGGAAGCACCCAATCGAAGATTTCAATTTGGGCTCGCAGTTGATAGTACACGAGTCGCAGGAGGCAATATTCTTCCGCGACGGCAAGGCGTTGGATCTGTTCGGCGCAGGTCGCTACACGCTTGCAACGCAAAATTTGCCGTTGTTGGAGAACTTGTACAAGTTGCCCGTTTCGCCCGAGGCGGTGTTCCATTCCGAGGTGTACTTTGTCAACCTCACCACGCAAATGGGCGTCAAGTGGGGCACGGACAGCAAGGTGCGCATGTTCGATCCCGCGTCCGGCTTGCATATCGACTTGGGCGCATGCGGCAATTTTAACATGCGTGTGATCGACTCGCGAAGATTGCTTTTGAAACTTGTCGGAACGACAAGTAGTTTCACTCGCGACGACGTGACGGGTAACGACAAGTACGGCGTAACCCATGTTGTTGGGCAATTCAAGGCGCTTATTATGAACAAAGTAAAAGCCAACCTCGCCCGCGCCATCAGAGAAACAGGCATCAACATTTTGGAAATAGACGAGTATCTCGACATTCTTTCCGACAAATTGAGAGTTATCATCAACCAAACCTTGGAAGAATACGGACTTACCATGTCGGAGTTCTACATAACAAACATACTCACTCCGGATGACGACCCCAACTTCAAACGGCTCAAACAGCAATTCGCCGACAAAACGTTGCTTGTACGTCAAGAACAAATACGCAAGGCAGAGGCGGAAGCCGCGCAGGAACGCAAAATTGTCGAGGCGCAAACCGACGCAAAACTCAAAATGGTAGATGCGCAAGGCGAAGCGGAGGCGTTGAAAATCAAAGCGCAAGCAGAGGCGGAGGCCTACCGCGCCAAAGCGTTTGCCGAGGCGGACGAGATGAAAGCCAAAGGTTACACCTACCAACAGGAAACCGCACGGCAGGTGGGCACGGAAGCAATGAAAAACGGACTTACGGGTAACGGCGGCGCAGGTGGCGCAATGGGCGATTTGGCGGCGTTGGGCATATCGCTTGGAGCAATGGGCAGCGTGATAGGCATGACCAAGGACGCGCTCAACCCCAATTTGAACGAAACCGCCCGGGTTGCTCAAACTATGCTTTCGCAAGACGCTTGGGATTGCGCAGCGTGCGGTAAAAAGGGTATAACCACCAAGTTTTGCCCGGAGTGCGGCGCAAAAAAACCGGAAACAGCAACTTGGGACTGCCCCAATTGCGGCGCAAAGCACATTGCGTCCAAGTTTTGCCCCGAATGTGGCACGCAAAAGTCCGACGGACCGATTGCTTGGGATTGCCCCGTGTGCGGCACAAAAGGAATAACATCCAAATTTTGCCCCGAATGTGGTGCAAAAAAGGAGTGAGGTGAACCATGAAAAAGAGTGTTTTGTACACGATTATTGCCTTTGCGGCGGTGCTTGTCGTTTACTGTGTGGCGTTTCTCGTCATTCCGTTTCCCAAATTGGCGGCGTCTTGGGTAGAATTCGGTTTTACGGTGCTTGCAATATGTTTGAGCGGAGCGGTGTTTGCCTATGCTTTCCGCAGGAGTGTCAAGAGCAAGCTGTACGGATTTCCGCTATTCAAAGTGGCGTTGATTTATGTTGCCGTGCAATTTGCGGCAGGTGTGGTGATTTGCGTCGTTGCCGCGTTTGTCAACGTTCCCGTTTGGGTATCGATAGTTGTGTCCGTGCCTCTTCTCGCCTTTGGAACGTTGGGCTTTGTTGCAACGGACAGCGCCAAGAGCGTTGTTGAACAAATAGACGCGGCAACGCAAAGCAGCACACACACCATTGAAAAACTTCAGACGGAAGTTGCAACCATCATCGACAATTGTGCCGACGCAAACGCACGCGAGGGCATGGAAAAGTTGGCGGAACTTTTGAGGTACAGCGACCCCGTGTCCTGCCCCGAAACTTTGGAATTGGAAAACGACCTTGTCGCCAAGACGGCGCAACTTCGCGACAGGGTAAAGGAAAATAATTTTGTCGAGGCAACTGCCCTCACGAATGAAATCAAGACAAACTTGGCAGAACGTAATCGCCTGTGCAAGTTTTACAAAAAATAACGCACAAGTGCTTTAATAGTTTATTATTTGAAAAATATCAACCCCCAAACCAATCATTGGCGTAAAACAATACGAGCCCAACGTTTTCTGTCGGGTTCGTATTATTCTGCTTTGGCGGAAGAGATGGGATTCGTCCCGAGCACAGCGAGGGTGAGTGAAGCAACTTTGCAAAAGTTGCGAAACGCTACATTATTTCGATTTCCCATCTCGGAAGCGCCAAGCAGGCGAAGCCAAAGGAGCGCAGAAAAAAGGGACAACGCAATGCGTGTCCCATTTTCGGCGTGACTCAATGCGAGCCTGCGCCCGTGGCGGAAGAGATGGGATTCGAACCCATGTGCCACCGATGGGTGGCAACCGCATTTCGAGTGCGGGCCGTTACAACCACTTCGATACTCTTCCAAGCCTTTTTATGTTACAACAAATCGTAATTGTTGTCAAGCGGGCGGTGGCAAGTTGTTGCCAATTGGTCCGACGTTTTCGGCATAATGTTTACGGCATTTACGCGGGCGCATAATTACATTAAAACATTGTAAAAATCAAAAAAATGTTGTATAATGATTTTACAAACATTTATTTTCGCGCAACTGCACGTTTAAGGAGTTTGCAATGAAAAAAATTTTAATGTTGACGCTTTGCATTGTTATAGTTGCATTGTCTGTGGTCGGTTGTTCAACCGGTCATCGACACACATACTCCAACAAATGGAGCTACAACACAACTCAACATTGGCACAAAGCCACCTGCGAACACACCGACATGAAGCGTGATGTGGAAAACCACAATTTTTCAAACGACAAATGCACGGTTTGCGGTTATATCAAAAACACGCCCGTACCCGATCCCGACGACGGTTCCGAAACGGATTGGGAATTCGGAGACGACGTAAGCCGCAACAACGCCAATTTCTACGAAGGTTACTCCGACGAGGAAAAGGAACTCTACTACACTTTGTGGAATGAGAACACCGTAATCAACGTGGAAATCGACATTTCCGCGCACGAGCTTCAAATGCTCAATGAAGCATACGAGTATTGGCGCGATCACAATCACGACGCCACGCTTGCCGACGTCTATCGCAAATGCAATCTTAAAATCACCGTCAACGGGCACGCCTACGAATACGAGGAAGTGGGAATACGTATGCGCGGCAACACTTCGCGCACGGATTTTGTAAACGACAACGGGCAAATTTACAACCTTGTGCACTTCCGCTTTAGCCTGACGGAAACATTCGACGGCGACGAGTACGAGGGAAACGCTTGGGCTTCCGAATTATACCACGATTGGCAGCGCGACACCGAGGCGGGCGAAGCGGCGCGCAAAAAGCGCAAGGATCGCACCTTTGCCACCATGGAAAAGTTCTACTACAAGTGGAACAAAAACTACGACCAAACCTACATTCGTGAGGTGTACAACAATCGGATGTTCCAAGCATACGGTATTTTAGCACCCCATATCACGTTGGCGCAGTTCAGCGTCAAGCAAAACGACGCAATGGAAAACATTGGCGTCGGCAATTTGTACGAGTTGATAGACAAGCAGTTTATCAAACGCAACTTCGACAAGGCGCACAAGGGCGGAGATTTGTACAAATGCACCTACGTTTCGTCTCCCGCCGATTTTACCAACACAAACAGCATCGGCGTTGAAACCGCCACGCAAAGTTACACCTACGATCTCAAAACAAACGATGACCCCGCAGAACCGGAGTGGAGCAACCACGAGTATATCAAGACGTTTATCGGCGCGTTGCAAACAAGCAAAACGTCGCCCGAGTTCAAAACCAAGCTGGAATCGATGATGGATATGGACTACTTTGCCCGTTTTGAGGCGGTCAACTATCTTGTGGGCAATCCCGACTGTATTCGCAATCACGCCAACAATTTTTACCTTTACTTTACTCCGAAAGATGACAACGGCAACTTTAAGGCATACTTGATACCGTATGATTACGACCGTTGTTTTGGCGCAAACATGGATTGGAATCCCGCAAACGGCATGGTCAACAGCGGACCGTACACGACGGAAACAACCATCGACGAAAACGGCAGAACGTGCCGCAACCCGCTCTACACCAAAACAATTTTGGACGGCGGACTGCCAGAGTACCGAGCAATGTATACCGCCGCGCTCAAAAAAGTTTTGGACGGAAAGTGGTTTACGTATGCCAACTACAAGGCAATTTACGAGGCGTACAAGACCCATTATGCAACTTTGGCAAGACCCTCCCAGACCATTGTGACTCAATGCGGCGGCAAATTGAACATAAACAAGTTTGTGTTCAGCGAAAGCGGTTCGCGCGATATCGGTAGCGACAAATCAAATCTGGAGGTGAGCTACTACATGGAACTCAAGCGTCAAACCGCCACCAACGGTTTGGATAAATAGTTTTAACGCGCGTCAAGGCGAAACAACGACGGTTTGTTTCGCCTTTTTTATAAAACAAACAAAGAATTGATTGCCAAATAATATATAAATATATAAGAATATTCTATATGCAATTTTTATAATTATTTACATTATTTTACCTTGATGCGAACTCAAAACTACTCGGGTGAAAAACAATATGAGTCCAAATGGTTGCGTAGTCGTGTTTGCGTTGTTCTACTTTGGCGGAAGCGGAGGGATTCGAGCCCCCGTGGGCTTGCGCCAAAATGTTTTCAAGGTTTTCTCGTTGTGACCGCTTCGATACGTCCCCATAAAATCATTCAATTGTCTGCATAAAAATTGACGAAACTTGTCGTTTGGTTTCGTCAAAAATGGGAATGTATTAACATAATAGATACACATAAATCAATTTTTTGAGTTTTAATTATTTTAATTGGGTACAAAATTCGACAAAATTTTTCAAAATTAAGCGTAAAACTATTTACCTTTGAATTCAAATGTTATATAATGTACTGTATATTGTGTATCTATTATGTTAATAGATACCCACAATTTGATTTGCAATTATCGTCGCCAAAACAGAGCAAAGGGCTCGCAATTTTGTCGCAAAAAAAATGCCGAGTAAGTCAAGGAGCTTGTGATAATATATAACAAATAGAGAAAATACATGCAAATAGTTGCGCCGTGTTGATTGGGCAACATTCATCATTGTCATCAATTTGTTTCCGAAAGGGAAATGTTGATATAAAAAAACAAAGGAGATAATTATGGCAGAAAAAACAATACGATCACACAGAGCACGTGTGAGGCAAGCGAATGAAACGCTGAAAAACAATCCGAGATATAAGAGAGAGCGTATTTCAATTGTTGATCGCGAGGCGTTTGTTGAGTTCTACTTATTGGAGGATATTGTTAAGTTGTACAATATCCGCCTAAGAGAAGAACAAGCATATATTCCTCAAGGACGCGCCGATGAGAAAGGCAAAAGACAGAATATCGAAAAGTTTTCTGCCATAATTGCTGTTTTTAATGCGGCGATTGGAGCGGCACGTTCGGCTATCAATTCAGGTGATTACAAAAAAGTTTGGAAAGCTATTCATGAAGGGGCTTTAATGGCGGCAGCAAATAGCGTCAGAAGTTTGCCTGAATTAAAAAACTTGGCAATAGAGCTGTTGCATGAGTTGTCCGATGACATGGTTGTTGCAGTAGATGTTAGCCATGAATTGGATGAGGATCTTGATGATTTGGATGCGCATGAGGAAAACGTGCGTAGGGTAAAAGACCTTCCTCCCACCATGGATGAAATCGAAGAAGTAATTCGTGCCGCAGAAGCAGCAATTCCCGACAGGAAGAAAACCAGTAGGTTGGATCCGAACACGTAAAATCGAAGGAGAAATTTTATGGAGAATAACATCATTCGTTCACACCGAGCACGTGTTATATATGTAAATAACATGTTGATAAACAACCCGGCATATAAGCAACTACGAATTTCGCCCATTGACAAGGAGGCGTTTGTTGAATTTCTTCTTTTAGAGGATATCGTCAGATTGTATGAAGTCCGACTAAAAAAAGAAAGAGAAAACGCAAATGCTGTCCCTAACGAACGAGCCAATGAATTGAAGCCCCGGCAGAATATAGAAAAAATTTCCGCCATCATCAATATTTACAATGCGGCAATCGCTGCCGCGCACGCAGCTATTTATTCAGGTGATTATAAAAAGGTGTGGAAAGCAATTCATGAGGGCGCTTTAATGACGGCGGCAAAGAGCATAAAGTATTTGCCCGAATTAAGAGATATGGGTATTGAACTGTTACGCGAACTTTATGATGGGGTGGGCAGTGATAGAATAGACACAATCGAAGAGGTCATACGTGCAGTAGAAGCTGCGATTCCCGACCCAAAATCTACAACAAAAGTAAATCCCAACACATAACAAGGAGGAAAACACAATGAGAACGAAAACGACAAACGACGAGAAAATCATCACCGCATTGGACGCAATAGACAAATCCATTCGCAATTTGCAAAAGTTCGGCGCGAAATATGACTCTTATATGGACGAAGCGGCAATCCGTGGCGATGATGCTCGTGCAAAACAACTCATAAAACAAAAAATCGGTGTAAACAATCTTGCCGAGCAGCTCAAATCACTCAAAAGCAACATCGAACTCGGAGCCTACACCTCACACGCCATTTCCGAACTCGGCAAGTTGCCCGCAGCGATTGCCGGTTGCAAAGGATTGTTGGCAGAGTCTCCGGATTTTTCCAAACTCGGCAAGAGTATCACCTCGATATTTAACGATATCGGAAAATCGGAGAAAGAGCTGGCAAAACTCAACGAAATTCTCAATCCTCAGCCCGCGGCAAGCATTTCCAGCCGATTGGACGGCGTTGCAGAGGACGAAACTTCCGAACAATTCAAAGCGGAATACGCCGCAATGATAGAGCGCGTCAAGGGAAAGGTTGCCCCCGAAGCGGTTGCAAAACCGAGCGAGAACATCGACTCAACGGGCGATATCGATTACGCGGGAATTGTTGCCGAAGAAAACAAAAAGAAGTAAGGTAAACAGCTATGGCAGAAGCAAGCATGATCGGTATTTTTAACAGCAAAGTGAGTGCTTTTAACGAAGCCGTCAATGCCGGTGACGTCGAGACTGTTTGCGAGGTTGGTGCGGAAATGCTTCGCATAGGTTGGGAACAAATTGCCAACCCAAACGTCGGCATGACGCTTAAGGACACCTACCGCAAACAGTGCGACAACGTTTTGAAACATATTGTAAATCTTGCCCGAAAGCCGCCGATTGCCACAACGCGCGGTGAAGCCGGTGACGGTGGTGGCGTCGATCCTTATTATGCCGAAAAAAATTGGTTTTCAGACGAAGTTCCAAAACTGAATTTTACCAATATTATTGGCGTTCAAGAGGTCAAAGACGCTTTTATGGTGGACGTTGTAGCGCCTCTTCGATCCGAGTTTCAACCCGTGTACCGCAAGTTTAGGGGAAATCAACTTGGCACGCAAATTTTGTTGTACGGACCGCCGGGCACGGGAAAAACTCACATAGTAAAGTGTCTTGCGGGCGCGCTAAATTGCAAAATAGCCGTTGTGCCCACAAGTGAAGTTTTGGCAAGCGTTGTTGGCGTTGCGGAAAAGAACATGCGAGACATTTTTGCACAAGCGGAAAAACTCGATCGTTGCATAATCTTCTTTGATGAAATCGACAGTATATGTTCCGATCGAAGCAGCGATGACTCGCGTCACACCAAGTCGATACTAACCACAATGTTGACGTGCATGGACGGGTTTATGAAAACCAAAAAACCCAACCAGTTGAGAATAATCGTCGCGGCGACCAATCTTCCTTGGAAGTTGGACGCGGCGTTAAAGCGCGGCGGACGGTTTGAAACTCAAATATATGTGCCGCTACCGGACCTGGAGGCGCGCAAAAAGTTTGTGGAGCAGGACTTGAATCAAGTTCCGCACGCAGCAGACGTCACGGTGGACTACCTCGCAAACAGGTTGGATGGTTATGCCGGTGCGGACATAAGGGCGGTAATGAAGCAAATCTCCAACGAGCCCTTGCGTCGTGAAATTTTGAACATAATGAAAACGGGCAAAGAGTTTGGCGAAAAGGTCACTCTCGCCGATTGCAACAAGGTAATATCTTCCTACATCAACGGTATCAACGCCGAAACGCTGTTGCGGTTTGAAGCATACGATTTGGGTATCACTTACGAGCAATTGCTACAACAAAAAATGAGGTGCAACTAATTGGTAAACAAGGACAACATAGCAACATACTACTCAAACGCACGCGAATTCGTCAAACAAAACAATCCAAGAGCGGCAAGGGCGTATGTTCTTCCCATTTTGAATTGCGCGTTGGAAACATATCAAAAGGCAACCAAGATTGTGACAAAAGCCAAAACTCAAGCGTTTTTGGACCAATGGATAAAAGTTTCTCGTGAGCTTTACGACAAAGGCGTAACCGACTATGTGTTGAGGTGTTTTGGTCTCCCCGTCAAGCAGGATTGCCAAGTTTCCAAACCAAAACCCAATTCCGTACAACAACCGTCAAAATCGTCGGCGCAAGGCGAGTCTGACGCACCGCCGACGGACGAAATAGACATTGCCGGTCTTGTTGAAGAATGTGCAAAAACACAAGGCTGGTGTGCGGAGCAATTTGACAAAAACAAGCGGGCTGTCGTGGAAATTTCCGCCTCCAACTCGCAAAAAAATTCGACGGGGACGGGATTTATCATATCGTCCAATGGTTACTTGCTGACAAACGACCACATCGTATATGACGAAGACGCACAAGGTTACTATTCCAAAACCAAGATGTCGCTTGCGGGAGGAAAAACCGTAAAGATTAACGTTTTGTTCTCCGACAAAAAGTCTGACGTGGCTCTTTGCGGTTTTGACCCCGACGCGGCGGGCGAATTTGGAGTAATCAAAAGAATTTCAGACTATTCCGCCGTGTTGCAAGGGGCAGATTGCCTTGTGATAGGCAACGCTTTCGGCATGGGGCTTGCTCCATTTACGGGCGTGGTCCGTTTTACCAAAAACAAGGATGGCAATTTGGTGTACACTGCGCCGTCCAACCCCGGCGACTCCGGCGGACCCGTGTTGAACAGGCAAGGCGAGTGCATAGGTATCAACAAGTCCAAAACACTCACCGTAGACAACGTTTCGGCAGACGGCTACGTCAACGCAACGCCCATGGATGTGATAGAGAACCTTTTGAACAAATGGTGCAGTCACAATGACATTGTGTTGTAATGTAAGGAGAGCGGTGGCGAATGAAGAACGCAATTAAGGTAGGAAAATTTCTACAGATGCTGAAGGATAGTACGTGGGAGTCCGACTATCCACAATTATACGCAAAATATTACTACCCGATAGAGGCTCTCCTTCGCGGATTTAATGATTGTACGCTTGAAGGATTAAGCAGTTTGGAAGGACTGACGGATAGTTCCAAATTTGCGTCGTTTATCAGATTCGAGACGCTGGAAGGAGAATCCAAAGATAGCAAAGAAAGAGCAGTAGACAATAGGTTTTCTGCGATACTTGCCGAGATTACAACATGGCATGACGAAGAAGTGGAGCTTTTACAGAAGAATAGAGCTACAATCAAAAAAGCAATCGATAGGGAAACCATTTCAAAATGGGCAACAATTGTATCTGCAATTTTTACACTTGTGCTTGGACCCGTCGCGTTGCACTTCGGAATGTCGCACGATGAAATCGCCTTTTATTGCACAGGCGGGAGTGCAATCATTACTCTTGTCGTTTCCGCCATTGCCGGAATTTGCAACCGAGTGCAGAACAATAAATTTCATAGTATTCACGGCATTTCCATCGCTAAAGCCAAAAGCCTGATTATTACCGAAGAAGAATACAAAGAAAAAATCCAACAAGCGCGACAACTATATTTGACGAAACATTATAGGGGGAACATACGCAAAGCAAAGCGCATATACAACAAATTGCTCAAGAGGGACTCAACGGATCCAAACTGTTTGGTTGGGTTACTTGCGCTTCTGTCCGATAATTTTACAAAATATTCTAGTAGACGCAAGGAAGACAATTTAATTGAAGATATTGAAGCATCAAAAGGCGATGACAATTATTTGCGCTTGGATAATGACTACAAAAAAGATTACAAAAACTATAAGGAAAAAAAAGTTACACCCTACAAAGACAAACAAAACCAAAATCAAACAAGAAAAAATGAACAACATTGTGAGCGTGTTGCACACGCCATTTCGGTTTGGCAACAAATTGGAATATGTGCTGTTCTGCTACTTCCAACACTTCTCTCGAGCGCGGTTTTAGTTTTGGTATATTGCTTGCCCGTAAAGACATTTGACGATTGGATGGGTTGGCTATTTACGATTATCTTTGCATTGGACTGCCTATCTGTGATAGCAGTAATTGTGCTTTGGATAGTTCTTTCAGTAGCAGATCGAAATCCGGATATCATCGGTTTTGGGTTGGGAGCTTTTGGTGTAATTGTAGCGGTATTTGGACTATATGGAGGAATAGAATTAACTAGTAGTATATACATGCCGTATTGGTTGACAATTCTGATGGCGGTTGTTTACCTTGCCGTATGGTTAACTTTTCTTATTTGGGGTCTTGTAGACACATTCACATGCAAACGGCGTCTTCTTCTTGTTTGCATTTGCAGCGTTTTATTTGGTTGTGCGCTTTTCAGCGGCAGCTGGACTCTCTCGGAGTTTGAGGCATATTATACTGAAAATCCGGACGGAACATATACATATCATATTTTGGATGAGAATGTGGAAAATTTGCAAATCCCATCCGAATATCAAGGAAAATCGGTTACTGCTATCAGTCGAGCCGACAATGTCGATCTATCACACCTAAAATCTGTATTCATCCCCGCAAGTGTGACGTCGATTGAATTCGGGGCTTTTTCCGGTAGTAGTGCGCTTACAAATATTACGGTGCCGTATGTGGGATATTATAATATTGCCGGAGTTACAGATTACGACGGCGAAGCGGAGACTTTGCGCCCCATTGGGTATTTGTTTGGCGCCTCGCCTTACAGTGGGGGCGTAGCGACAGAGCAGCATTATTGGGGAAAGTTTCTCAGCGGTGACAAGGCGGGCGAAGAATCTGAATTTTTCAAAACTTTCTATATTCCGGAATCACTGAAACATATAACCATACTTGGTGGCGAAGTTTGTAACGGAGCGTTCTATAGCTGTACAAATCTTGAAAGCGTCACATTAGGTGATGGTGTGACGGCGATTGGCGAATATGCGTTTCAAGATTGTACTTCTCTTGCGAGTGTGGTCATTGGCAAAGGTGTTACTACTATTGGGATAGATGCGTTTCTGAATTGCAATGCCGTTCAAAAAAACAAGGGCATTTTGTATGTTGATCATTGGGTTGTTGGGTGTGATAACACTGTGACAGAAGCAGAACTATCAAATGATGTCACGGGAATTGCAAATTATGCTTTTGCGAATTTCGCATCTCTTACTTCCGTAATCTTGAACGAAAAACTAAAAATTATCGGAGAGGGCGCATTTCAAAGAACAGGAATAACCACAATGGTAATTCCGCAATCGGTTGCAGGCATCGGAGCCAATGCTTTTAGCAGGTGTGCACTTTCAGAAGTGGTTTTTGAAAATGTTGATGAATGGTACGCGGACAAAACTTATGTACCGTATTCCGACCTACTTGATGCCACTAAAGCCGCCAATTGTTTAACTTTGACATATGTCGAATGTGTGTGGCAACGCGGCTGATAAATTGTTAATGATAAAAAAGGAGACACATATGACTTTTTCGGATGTATTTCGTGAGAAGTATAGATTTGCACTTCGCGCGGCGAGAGCAAACGACCGTGAGGCGACGCTTGCGGGATTGGCGGATTTATACGAGCTTTTTGCCGCACAGTACGCGCTAAACAACGGCGACAGCATAGTGGTAAAGGCAAAACTTTCCTATTGGCAGGACGTTTTTGGCGGATACATTCAAATTATACGCAACTGCGGCTTGCAGGATAAGCGCGTGCAAAAGTTTTTCGGTTTGATTGATGACATTGACGCCCCGTCGTTGGAAGACATTTTGAGCGGCAACGGGGCGGGCGTGTTGCCACCGCAAGCAGCCGACAGTCTACCGCCACAAAGCGTGGATATCGCCGGCATTGTGGACGCGGAGCAAATCAGCCAACCGTCGGACCCCTTACAAACCCAACCCGATGCGCCCGTAGTTACGTTGCCCGATGCACCCAACGAGTCAACATCCGATTTGCCACAGCCTTCCACCGCGCAACCCGATGCGCCTCCAACGGTTACGGACGAGACCCCCGCGGAAACGGTGGCGGCACCCGCCTATACGCCCGACAGCTTGGAGAACTTTATAGGGCAGCGGCATATAGTAAAAGTCTTGCTCAAAGAAATTGCCATTGCTTTGGCGCAGGGCAAGCATCACCTTGACAATATCTTGTTGTTGGGCAACCCCGGACTTGGCAAAACAACATTGATGAGGTTGATTGCCGCCAAGTTGGGCGTAAGGTTTGAGTGGATGGATTGCTCGCAGTATCGCAACAGTCGGCAGTCGATGAAGGCGCTTCAAAATTTTTTGATAAGAATTGCGCGGGAAAACGAACCGGTGGTTATCGGTTTTGATGAAATCCACTGTTTGCCGGATGAACTGCAAGAGAGTTTGCTGACACTGTTGGAAAGCAGGGTGTATGTGTCGCCGCCGGACATAAACGGCAACGTCAAACGGATACCGATAGAAGAATTTACCTTTATTGCCGCCACGACCGATGACAACAAGGTAAAAAACACAATCAAAGACCGTTGCTTGCGACTTAAATTTCAACTTGTAGACTACACAACAGACGAGTTGGCGCAGATATACAGAACAAAAGTGTTTGCAAAAGGGCTTACAATAACAGAGGAAGCAATACAAATTTGCATACCGCGCAGCCGCGGTTCGATACGCTATGTAAATTCTTTTGTGGACGGGTTGGAACGGGAATTGTACGACGCCAACGGCAACAGACTTTCCACACACATTGACCGCGAAACAGCGTTGAAATTCTTTGAAGAACGCGGAATTGACAACATGGGGTTGGAAAACAAGGACATAGAGATACTCAACGTGTTGAACGAGGCAAATTCGCCCATGGGGGCGGAAACGCTCTCTGCTCGCGTGGGACTTGACCCCAAAAAGTACCTGTCGGAATTTGAACCCTATCTCATAAAGATTGGTTTCGTCGATGTTTCCGGCAGGGGCAGAAGTTTGACAGAGAAAGCAAAAGAGTATTTGAAGGAGAAAGAAAAATGAAGTACACATTAACAGACGCCGTGGAACTGTTGAACAGTCTTGTGGAAAAGTGCAAGGAAGTTCAAAAGGAGCAAGGGATTCTCGAGACAGAAAGAGAAAAAGCAAAAACCGCCCAAACCCATCTTGATTCAGCAAAAGACGTACTCGAGAGTTGGAGTAAGGTTTTGTGGGAAGATGTTAAGTTGTCGAGCGACCTTAACAAACTATATGCTAGTGGACGGGCTTATGATTCGCTTGGTTTACTTACCAATGACAATTTCGTCCACTGGGCAACCGATTTTAATAGTGGGGTCATGGAGTTTCGCAAGACTCTCAAAAATGGTAGAAGCGATAAGCCACGGATGGGCGTTCGTGATATTATTGGGACAATTTTAATAGTGGTATTTTTGGCCGCAATAATCGGGGTAAGCTTGTGGAGTTATTTGGTTTTACCGAAAAGCGAACGAAGCGCATACAACTTGATTACTATGGCGGTTGGTGTGCTTGACTTTATTTGCGGTGTTTCCTTTTTTGCGTACGAGCGTACAAGCGACAAAAACAAGGCATTAACTACTAATGATGATAATGTACCAAGCGAAAGGACATATTCTAAGGGTCAAAAAATCCCTGCTTATTTTTGGGCTGTCGGTGCATTTGTTTTGTCTATGGTTGCGTTGGCAATTATGTTGATTTTGGTCTTTGAATTGTTTCAAATACAATATGAAGATGCGCACACAATGTGGGCGGCGTCTTGTATATTAAGCATCATGTCTGTGATTTTTGTTGGAATTGGAGTGTTTTTTCAAAAACGCGGCAATGGAGTTCGTATATTCGTGTTGATGGCAGCGGTTGTCTGCGTCGGTTCAATCGTCCTTCAGCATTATTTCAAGCCGGTTGAGGCAAGAAACGATATTGTTGAATATGTTGCCAACGAAGACGGCACATATCAAGCAGTGATAGTTCCGCAGCAGGACTTTACTGATTATGTTATTGCGGCGAGTTATGACGGCAAACTTATTACGAGCATCGGACGTAAAGACCCCGAAAAACCGTTGTATATCAAATCGTTGGATATCGGCGCCAACATTACAACAATAGGCGACGAGGCGTTTGCACATAGTCGAGGGTTGACTCGTCTGAAAATACCAGAAAACGTCACCCGCATAGGACAACGCGCCTTTTACGACAGCACAAACTTACAAGATGTAGTCATAAGTGGCAATTTACAACAGGTAGACACTGCAATATTTGGCAATTGTCCGAAGCTTGCCACTGTTTGGTGGAATATTGTCAACCAACAAATCAAGTTCAAAGAGTTATTTGCCGGATGTGACAATATAAACACTGTAATTCTTGATGTCAACACGCAGTCTATTCGTGATGAAATGTTTGATAATTGCAAGTCGATAGAACGAGTGGTTATCAGAGAAAATGTTTCAACCATTGGTGCCAATGCATTTAGAAATTGCGACAATCTGCAGCAAATTTTCTTTAGTGGTAACGAAACCCAATGGCAGCAGATTGTTGCCACCAAGGGTGAGGGTAACGATGTTTTGGACTCGGCAGAATTGTTTTATTACAGTAAAACCGAACCGCAGCATAATAATGAAGAAACCGGATATGTCGGACATGGCAACTATTGGCATTTTAGCGACGACAACGGGTACGATTTGCCGACAGAATGGGAGTTTGTTGTGCCTACGTATAGCATAACATTTATTGCCGACGGCAGAATGGTGAAGAATGTTTCTTACCGGCACAACCAAACTACTATAGGGGAAGAACCGGCTGTTCCGATAAAAAAGGGTTACACGGGAAAATGGGAAGAATATACACTGAATAACAGTGATATTGTTGTGAATGCAATATATACAGCTAAGACGTACACGCTTAATTTTGATTATAATGGTGCAAACGGTAATATTGGAGCCGATTCCCTTGTCGTTACATATGGCAAATCGGTTGGAGAACTACCCAACCCGACTAAAACATATGGAAGATTCATGGGGTGGTATTTGAATTCAAATCTTATTGAAGAAACTACCGTTTGGTCGATTGATGACGGTAATTCTTATGTACTAACAGCGAAATTTGTCGGTACTTATTTTTATGACGGGTTGGGAACAGAAGAACAGCCGTTTTTAATAAAAACAGCGGAACATTTTTCAAATATTAGTTTGTTTCCCTCGGCATATTACAGGTTGGTCTCCGACATTGACATGTCAAAAAATATTGGCACAACAATCCGTTCTTTTTCGGGAAATCTAGATGGAAAAGAATATAGTATCTACAACCTTTCCATATGTGAAGATGGCGCAGACTCTACGGAATGCGGTATAATCGGAACGAATAACGGTACGGTGTGCAATTTGAATTTAAGAAATTGTTATTTTACATTATCTCCGAAATTCATCAACAAGAGTATGACAAATTACTGCGGAGCAATTGCCGGCGTTAACAATGGAACCATTGAAAATTGCCATATTTTTGAAAGCTATGTCATTTCAAACTCCAGCGACATAGCGGACAAGTTTATGGCACTATACAAGGAAGATCCGCGAGAAATTATAAGAGGATCTGCAAATTGGAAAATATGGATAACCCAAAGTTTCTATACCTCTATATCTAAATGGTCTGCTCAGCCAATGAGCGTTTATGCGGGTGGCGTTGTCGGACTAAATTCGGGCAAAATAATCAAGTGTTCGTTTGGTGGCAAAGTTGATGCCAACCTCTATAATATGAATTGTATATGCAATGATAAAAAAGCGGGAACAAACGGTAAGGGACAAACAAACTGTTTCTCAGGTGGGCTGGCAGGACAAAATGAGGGAACAATATCGCAATCAGAAGCAAATGCGCAGGTGCGCGCTTGGATAGAATTAAGTAACAACGGCGAAGGCTTGGGTTGGGTAGGCGACATGTACGTTTGGGGCGTTTGTTATGCTTGCGGATTGGTGGGCAAAAATGTCAATGGTACGGTAGACGGTAAATCTAATTGTACACAACAAGCATCTTATAGAATATACGCTCCGCAGTATGTGTTCCTTTCGGGTGCAGACTATAACAGTTCTTCAAAAGGACACGCTGATAATCTTACTATTGGCACATCGGATACCTATAAATAATCTAAAAACATTAAGGAGTAACTTATGACAATCGACACACAGGCAATAAAAAACCTATTACAGCGCGAAGCGGTGGAGAGCGAAGACGAAACGCAATATGCGCTGCAAGCGGACAACAAGTTGAAACAAATTTTACACGACGCAGAGGGCGATTCATCTGCAGTTGCGGATGTTGCGCAAATACAATCCTTTGTCAATGCGGACCAAGTAAGCAGGCGAAAGTTGTTGGCATATTGCATGGATTTTGTAGATTCCACAGCGCGCGTGCCAAGCGACGTCTGCGGCACACAAGTGTGTCTACACACATACTTGCAAAAAACAGAAATATACAAATTGGTTGATTTTATCAATTCGCATCGCCATGACGCCACGTTTGGTGATACCGTGTACAGCGTGATGAACTCGCACGGAATGACCCCTCCGCAGGTGTACAAAAACGCAATGTTGCGCAGACAAGATTTTGCAAGGGCTACATCCTGTGCAAGCGACGGTAATGTCACAAAGCGCATTGCTTGGCAAATCATCGTTGGATTGCATTGCAATTTAGATGAGGCGGACAAAATTCTGCTCAGCGCGGGCTACATGCGCCGTAAGAATGCAACGGACTTGATAATGGAGTACTTTATACAAAAAGAAAATTACGACATGGCTGCCGTCAACCACGTCTTTCAGGAGCTCGGAATGAAACAATTTCCTTGCTGGGAGCCCAACGAGCGGTCTGCCAAGTAAATCGATGCGGTGATTGCGAAACAACACAAAAGTAATTTGAGCGGGGCAAATTTGCCTCGCTTTTTGTCGCAAAAATTGTGCGCGGTTTTGGCAACGGCGTGTTTTATAATGATTTCGACAATTAAAACAAGGAGACAGTTCAAATCATGACAAATGCTAAATTTGACAAGGACACACAACGGCACCCGGAGGATCTTCTTGATGTTCTGTTGGACAAAGACAACCGCGACCCGATTACGTTGATGGACGACAACGGAAAGACAATGGACTTTGAGCAAGTTTGCGTTATCCCCTATGATGTTAAGGGAAAAGATCGCAAGTTGTACGTTGTGCTAAAGCCAATCGATCACATTGACGGCGTTGCCGATGACGAGGCAATAGTATTTCGCGCGGATTTCGACAAAAACGGCAATACAGTACTCGCCCTTGAAGAGGACGAGTCCGTTGCCATAGACGTGTTCAACAAATATTACGATCTGTTAGAGGCAGAACAAAAATCCAAACAACAACGCAAAGGAGGGAAAAATGACTAACAAAAAAAGCGAGCAATATTCGCCGCAATATGCACTCAGTCGCAACACGGTCAACATCTTCGGTCCAATCGACGACGATATGGCGCAGTCGGTAATTTCGCAATTGCAATACCTCGACGACAACGACGCGGAGGAAATAACATTGCAAATATGCAGCCCCGGCGGAAGCGTATCGGCAGGTCTTGCGATATACGACACCATGAACTACATAAAAGCCAGAGTTGTCACTGTCGGCATCGGCATGTGCGCTTCGATGGGGGCATTCTTGTTGTCGGCGGGCAGTCGCGGTTTTCGTAGAGCCACGCAAAATTGCGAAATACTCATTCACCAGCCTTTGGGTGGCGCGCAGGGGCAAGCAAGCGACATAATCATTGCCGCCGATCATATCAAACGCACACGCGAGCGCATCAACCGTATTCTCGCGGACAACACGGAACAAACGCTGGAAAACATAGAAAAAGATACCGACAGGGACAAAATCATGACCGCACAGGAGGCATTGGCGTATGGTCTCATCGACGAGGTCATACGTTCGGACAACAAGGCAAGAGGTGAGACGCGTGTTGAAAATTAACGAAGAAAAATTTTTGCTGGACTACTTTACTTACGCAGCAGTTGTGGGCAAGTTTTGCGACAAGGCGGAATTGTTTGATTTGATGGTGCAAGTACATCATATTCCGCAAGCGCGCAAGGAGGGATTGTATGCGCTTGTCACTTCGTCCGAGGTTTGCGACATAGCCACTCTCGGCGACTACAAATTGCAGTGCAGATTGCGTAAATACGCGCAATTGCGCGGAATTGACTTGGCTAAGGATGGCTCAACGGAAGAAATCCTTAAAATCAAGGGCAGGGCGCTTTACATCGTCAACGAGTGCGAGCTTGGCAACATTGCAAACGACACCAAAGCAAGCGTATACGACAAAATAGTGCAAAAGGCAAATGCGGGGAAAGTTACCGCACTCAGATTGTACGGAGCGTTACAGTGCCGCGGCTTGTTTTTTGCCAAAAATTTCCACAATGGGGTCAAAAATCTTACGCGAGCCGCCCGTTGGAACAGCGAGGAAGCGTTGTTGGCGTTACTGTACTTTGATGCAACAAACGCAGGCAAGTATGGCAGTATGTTGTACACGCTTACTTCGGACACGCCCTATGGAGAGACGGTCTTAAACATATTGCACGAAATCGGCATCGACCAACCTCAAAAAAGCGCGGAATGTGTCTTGCTGACCAAGGTGTTTGGTCGCGGACATATCAGCCCCAATGTGTACATTGCAAATTACGCCAATCTGCTTTACAGCCCAATTGTTTCTTTTGCCGACAAAAAAAGGTTTTTGCTTTCGGACAACGCAGAAGCTTTGGCGAGTTGTGCCAATTTGCCGCTTAACTTTTCCAAAAACAAACTTGCGTATTTTCCGTCGGCAATTGCACAACTTCCGTTATCTCGCGTTGATGAGCAAAACGTAATATTGCAAAATGCCGTCAACGGTGACATCTGTCATCTTCGTACTTTTAAGCCGCTATGTCTTTGCTCCGATTCCGTCTACATGCGGAACTACTATGCCAAGGCGATAGAGGGGCTGTACAAAGACGCAAATGTGGTTACGTTGCAGGTTGCGGACATGGAAGCGCACGATTTGGAACCTACCGCTCACAATGTGTTTGTGCGTAGTTGCGCAGAGGACAAGGCAAATGTATTCTTGTTGTTCTTCGTCGGAGAAATCGGCGAAAGCCAATTCAAAGAGGCGTGCGATTTTTTGCAAAGTGCCAAGCGCGCACGTATGCGTTTGATGCAGCCCGACATACAAATAGATTTGAGCGATGTGTTGCCCGTTTGTCTGTGTGACAAAGCCAATGCGCAAGCCGTGTCACAGTATTGCAATCAAGTGCAGATCATGTTGCCGGACAAAAGGGAACAGGCTCTGCTCATAAACGAGCTAATAGTCGAAAAAAAGCAACAGTACGGATTGAACGGGTTGATTTTAGAGCAGGAAGTAGTTGACAAACTCAACAGCGTGTCCGTTGACGAAGCGGAGTCTGCGCTGGACTTGGCAATAGCCGCCAATCGTCACGGAGAAAAAACATTGACGCTTACTTCGGAAAATTCGGGCAAATATATGAAAAAACGCGACGCTTCGCGCGGATTCGGTTATGGAGGATGTGGTGATGATTATTGATGAAAAAATTTTTAACGGATACGAAAATGCCAAGCTGAAACGCTATGACGATCGGACTTGCAATTTCCCCACGACTTGTGCGTTTGACGAAGTGCCGAAACTTTCCGTAAGCGGCGTTCTCAAAGCCAATCGTTACGTAAACGGCAAACTCATGCAGACCTTTTCCCAACAGGAAAACCACGTCGGTATCATTGCCGCTACGCGTCAAGGCAAAACCACATCGGGTATAATCCCCATGGTAATTGCCAATGCGCGTAAAAAGAACAAGTGCAACATGGTACTTTCCGATCCCAAAGGAGAAGTGTACTATCGGACGGCAGCCACATTGCGCGAAGAGGGCTACAGGGTAATTTTGATAAATCTTCGCGATTACAGGCATAGCGAGTGTTGGAATCCGTTGACCCCCATATATCGCAAATTTCACAAAGCACAATCGTTAGTCGACGAGGTGGAGATAGTTTCGGAGAAAAATGTCAAACAGTATAGATTTATGGGGAAAAATTATACCCAAAAAGACTTGTTGGATCAAGCAATCGCCCGCGAAACTGCATCGGCGTTGGATGACGTATATCACGACATCGACCTTTTGGGTACGATGATGATTACCATTGAGGACAAAAACGACCCGATTTGGGAGATTGGCTCACGTAATATTTTTAAGGCGTTTTTACACGCCATGTTAGAGGATTCTCTTTCGGAGGACAATCCTATAACGGAAGAAACTTTTTCGCTAAACACAATTTTTACGATATTCAGCAGCTTTATCGGCGACAACAATCCTTACGACGGAGGTTATTTTTCGCATCGACCGCACACCAGCAAGGCATACGAATTGGCAAAATCGCAGTTGCTTATTTCGGCGGAGCGCACCCGCGACAGCTTTGTGACGACGTTTTCGCAAAAAATGAGCGAGTTGATGGATGTTGCCATTCGCCGCATCACCTCTTGCAACTCTTTTGAGGTTTCCGAATTGGGGCAGGGACCCACGGCATTGTTTTTATGTTATCGCGACGAGTTGCAGGCGCATTATCAACTGATTTCGTTGTTTGTACAGGATGCGTACAAGACGCTCATCGACATGGCGGACCAAAACGAAATTCAGCGGCTTGACACCCCATTCTACTTTATGTTGGACGAGTTCGGCAATTTTCCCAGACTCCAGAATTTTCAGTCCGTCATATCCGCATGCGCGGGACGTAACATCTGGTTCGTTCTCGTGTTGCAGTCTTATGCCCAATTGAACGCGGTGTACGGTCCCGACACAACCAAGATCATTTTAGACAATCTCAATGTGCAGATCTTTTTCGGCAGTAACAATTGGAACACCATCACGGAGTTTTCCGACAGCTGCGGCAAGTATACCATTCTCTCTCCGGAAAGCGCCTTAAACGGTGACGGCGAGGAAATGAATCACTTCAGGTTGGATACAGTGCCGTTGGTTACCAAAAGTATGTTGTGCAGACTAAAACCGGGAGAGTGTGTTGTCAAAGAAGCAAATGACGACGTGATGTTCTCCCGCATGGAACGCTATTTCTTGTGTGATGAGTACCGCAATTTGCCGATTGCGCGAGAAAAGGAATATATGTGTTCGGTAGACCCATTGGACTCCAAGTATATTTATATTCCCAAGGAAAGGACAAATCCTCGCAAAAGCAGAGTTGTATTTAATTTTTAGGAGATTACAATGAACGACCTTGAACTTAACGAATATTTACGTTGTAACAAAGAATTTTGCATGATAGACTTTCAGGAGCATTTTTCGCTCACGTACAGTCAGGTCTGTAAGGTGCTGGACGAAATGCAAAGCAATCAGGTAATTGACTTTTGCGGAGGACTGAATTTTGTGGTAAAAAATCTTTCCAACCTGCAAGATCAATCGGATCGGTCCAAAACTCCAAGCGATGACCAAACCAAGCAGGAAAGCCCTATGGAGATTGAAATCCGCCGTCGTGAACTTATGGAAAGACTCGCCCGAATGAGCGCGGAGGACGACGATGATGACGACGACGAAGACGACGATGATGATGTGGATTTGTACGACCCAGATGAGGAGGATGACGAGGAGTGTACGCCGGAAGAAGACTGCGAACGTTTGAAGAAATATTCTTCTCAAGCCAATGATTGCAAACTGTTAAACGGCATCAGCTATGTCAAAGAAAAACTTAAGGCGCAAAAGATAGTAAACATACTTGGCGGGGCGGGATACGAGCTTACACTAAAGTCCATTCAGTACGGCACGGCGTCTACCGGCTATGTTTTTAATTATCCTTCGCAAAAGAAGGACATAGCCGATTTGGACAAATACGTCGGACATATCAAATATATTCTCCATACGGAGAAGGTGACGGTTGTTGCGCCGTGGGGCGACGCCACCGTCTATGTTTTGGTAAAGCACGATGCCGAACTTGACCCGTTCAGCAAAAAAGTTCTCCAATTTTGGATCACGCGCAATGGCGGTAGAGCCTCAATTGCGTCGGTGCAAAGGGGATTGGGCATTGGTTTTAACCGCGCGGGTAGAATTTTGGAACAGCTTCAGGAACTCGGCTGCGTAGAGCCGCTGTCTCCAAACAATGATGCGCCCAACCCGCTGCGCGTACAAATAAATTTACAAGAAATCAACATTTTGTTCCCCCAATATTTAGGCTGGGAGTAGGTCGCTCGTGCAGGCGAGGAGTTGTTGCAAGGGCAACCCCAAAACGCCGTAAAATTTTGTCAAGCACGGGCGGTCGAATGTCGCGGAAAGTTACAGACGTAAACACAATGGAAAGGCTGAGAGACACTACAATCTTTCAGCCTTGTTTGTTGTCAAAACGCAAAAAGGGGTTTAATTGGTAAATTTACACGTCGATATTGTTCGGCTGTCGCGCGTGTTGTCTATTCAGCCTCGTCCAACGTTGATTGCAAAAACAGCTGCAATTTTTTTACCAGATAGCAAATATGTTCTTGCGAATAGCCAAACTTTTCGCCAACGGCTGCTTGCGTCATACTTTGAATGCGCAAATAATAATATAGCACACACATTTTTATCGGTGCTTTGCGCATTGCGGCGTTATACTTTTTTACAAGTTTTGCAACGTAGTGTTCTTCAATAAAATTTTCGCAATGCGACAATTCTTTTTTGTACAGATAATAATTTTGAATTTCGTGCATATCTTTTCTTATTTCTTCTAATGTTTTCATTTTCATTCTCCTTTTTTGTATTTTCCGTCTTGTTGCATTTTGACAATTACCAATCAGTACAAATGCAATGGTAGTATAACATGGAGTGGCGGCAGGGGCTTGCAAAAAACAAAACCAATCGGGAAAATTGTTGAAAACGAAGCTGAAGGGGGTTGACCTCTTTCAGCCCTTTTAGATGGCAAAAAGCGCACATGGGGTGCAAATTTTATGATAAAATTGCAGTTAATCGCAATGTAATGTTGAGTAACGAGTTTTGTTTTTCGGATTATTCCAAATCATTCAGGGCGTCTCTTAAAAACAGTTGCATTTTCTTCACCGATCTGTTAATGTATTCGGGTGTGTAGCCCTGCAAATCTGCAATTGCAACTTGCGTCAAGTTCTTCACACAAAGAAAGTGGTACAAAACATACATTTCAATCGGCGCATTGCATATTGCGGCGTTGTATTTTTGTGCAAGTTCGCTTACTTTGTTTTTCCCAAGCAGATTTTCGCAACCCGATATTTCTTTGCTGTGCGTGTAGTAATAACGTATTTCGCGAATGTCTTTCCGTATTTCATCCAATGTTTTCATTTTTTCTCCTTTTTGATGCCCGCGCCGCCTTTTGCCATCTGCCCAAATGCGATTACCGCCAATGTAGTATAACACACAAAAGCCGAAAGTTTTTTGCCCCTCGGACTTTTCGTTTTTAATGATATGCAAATTTGCCTTCTGACGGTTGTTCGCGCGTTGCTTGTTTTGAGAAAAAGCGGTGCGGCAGTGCGGCAAATGTTGACGCGCAAGAACCATAAAATTGCAAAAAATTTGCAATAAAGCTTGAAAAATGATGGAAAATATAATATAGTAAAGGTGGTGGACGAAATAAAAAAAACGTGTTTATTGTTGATGTGCATCATATTGTTGTTTACGTTGTGCGGTTGCATAAACAGGCAAAACAACAATTTTGAGGAAGGCGTTTTTACAAACGAAGAATATCGTTTGACCGTTACCGCGATTGACGGCGAAACCTTCACAAGCAAGAATGGCGTCAATGTTGTCGAGGACAGGAGCGCAAACCGTAAAAATCAATATTACGAAGTTGTTCTATGCAAGCTCGGAGAGGAAGGCTACACGGAAATTACCTTTAACAACCTGACCTTCTCCGTAAAAACGACAGCAGAACCATGTTATTACGAGGATCAAAGCGGCAACAGTATCGCCCCGCAAACAATACGGGGAGAAATGGAATATGTAATCTACTACAACCAAGAATATATAAGATTAAAAGGATAATAAAAGCTCTCCCTGCTGCGGTAGCGTAGCAGGGAGAGCTTTTCTCATTTATTTGCGTTTACATAATCTCAATTATGGTCGGCGAGGTTCTCTAATCTTTTAATATCAAAACCTCGTCATGCCGACAGCGTTTTTCATCGCGGGTGCGGCGCGCATGGCGTCGGCGGTGCGGGCGCGAGCTTCTTTTGCGCTGTCTGTTGGTGGTGCAAATGCTCAAACGTTATGCTTGCGAAATTCGCGCGGAGTCATTCCGTATTGTCTTTTGAATTGCCTGTTAAAATAGCTGACGTTGTTAAATCCCACCGCATAGGCAATGGCGGCAACGTCGTCGTCGGTGTCGCGCAGCTGTCTGCCGGCAATGGTCAAGCGGTAGTTGTTTACGTAGTCCACGCAGCTTTCGCCCGTATACTGTTTGAACAGCTTCATCATATAAAACTCGCTGTAGCCGCAATGTTTGGCAATTTTCTCCACGGTTATTTCGTTCATATACTCCGATCTGATAAACTCCAACGCCCGTCGCACCGTATACTGTTGTTTGTCCTCAACGGCGTTTGGGGCAACGTTCATCAGTCTGTTGTTGTAGAGGTGGTAAAACATCCAATACAGGTTGGCTTTTATGTCCAACTCCGCGCCCTCTTTGGCAAAATCACACATCAGTATGGAAGTCATGCTTTGGTCAAAGGGGTGATACCAACCGTCCGTTGTCCGTACAACCACGGGCACCGAGTGCTTGTCGTTCAGCAGCGGCGCAAAGTATTTTATTGTACACAGGTCCGCCTCGCCCGTTTCCAGCAGGCGCAAATTGAACACTATCGCGTCAATTTCCATGTCGCTGTCGTCAACGCGGTTGATGGAGTGCATAACAAAGGGGCGAATGACAATAATGTCTCCCACGCTCGCGTCGTAACGCTTGCCGTCCACGCAAAAGAAGCCCCTGCCGCTTTGCACCTTGATAATTTCCATTTCTTCGTGCCAATGAATGGGGTAAAAGGGCAACATCTCCGAAATGCTCGTGTGATACTTGGCAAACGGAAGCAACGCCGTGCCATGCACGGTTTTTTCTTTGTAGCTTTGCGCGTTTTTGTCGTTGATGATGTGATAGTTGCCTGCGTTCATTTCCTTTTTTGCTTTTCCGAAGCGTTTTTCGGTTTAACTTTGCTTTATATTGTTAATGCTTGGTTCACTATCATTATACACAAATGGGCAAATTTTGCAAACAAATTTAACAGAAAAAACAGTTTTGTGTTAGTTTGTTGCAAGATTTTGCAATCAGTTTTGCACAAGTTGCAATATAATGTTAGCGTAAAAAACAAAAACACAGCTACGGTTGGCAATCAAGCCGTGTTATAAAAAATTTACAGGGAGGTAAATATTATGCTTAGATTTCAGGACTATGTGGAAGAACAAAAGGATTCGATTGACGTGAGTGAAGAGCAAATGACATATTTGCTTGCGCTGGGATTGAACTTTGCTTGCAACAAAATCGGCAAGTAGCGGTTCGTAAATTGTCATCGGACGCCTCGATTTTTTCGAGGTGTTTTTTTGTTCGCGACGAGCGTAATTTTTGTATTGAAAGTTTGTTTTTTGTATGTTAAAATATAGTTTATGAAAATTATTCATACGGCAGATTTACATCTTGATTCGCCCCTGACGGGAGTTGCCGTTCCCGCCGAAAGGAGACACGAGCTGTTGCTTGCGCTCGGGCGTTTGGCGGAATATGAAAAAAACAACGGTGTTGACGCGGTTATCATTGCCGGCGACTTGTTTGACGAAAGCAACGTTTCCGTCCAAACCGTCAGGAGCGTTGCGGACATCGTAAAGCAGAGCCGCGCCGCTTGGTTTGTTCTCAAAGGCAATCACGGCGGTTCTGCTCCATACGAGCTGTTGCGCAGTTTGTGTCCGCAAATTCACTTTTTCGGCGACGATTGGACGTTTTACGGTTTGGGAAACGTTACCGTTTGCGGTCGCGAATTGGGACATGACGACGCCGCGCATTGGCAACAATTGCGGCTCGACCCTTCGCGCTACAACATTGTCGTTTTGCACGGGGACGTGGACGATCCGAGCTACGGCTTGATAGACAAAAACGCCCTTGCCCAAAGCGGCGCAAAGTACGTCGCTTTGGGGCACAGACATTCCTTTGCGGAACATCGATTTGGCAAGGTTCGCGCTTGTTACAGCGGCGTTTTAGAGCCTCGCGGCTTTGACGAAACCGAGCAAACGGGTTTTGTGGAGATAGATACGGACCTCGATCGCATCAAATTTGTACCGTGCGCCATTCGTTCGGTGGTTACCAAGCGTTTGGACGTCGGCGGCGTCACAAGCGACGTGTCGTTGGAAAGGCGCATTTTGGACTGTATCGCCGATGTAGATCCGCGCAACTACCTTAATTTTGTTTTTTGCGGCGAGTTTGAAAACGTCGTACACATACAAATGGTGGCGCAGCATACGCTTCAGGGCAAATTTTTTGCGTTGCGCGTCAGCGACGAAACGCGCGCCAAGCTGGATGTTTCCGCCCTTTGCAACGAGGTGTCGCTGCGAGGCGAGTTTGTAAAATTGGCAATGCAAATCGAGGACGAGCGGTTGCGCAACGACGTGTTGAAAATGGGGCTTGCATGCCTTGATGGGGAGGTGCTTGCATGAAACTGATTTCGGCAAACATAGTCTCCTTCGGAAAACTTCAAAACGTGCAAGTGCCCTTTAACCGCGGTCTGAATGTTTTCAAACAAAAGAACGGTTACGGAAAAACCACCGTGGCAAACTTTGTTCGCGCCATGCTTTACGGGTTCGGTTACAACCGTGTCAAGGGCGCAACTGACGCGTCGCATTGGCAACCGTGGAACAGCAACGATCGGTTCGGCGGAAGCCTAACCGTGGAGCATAACGGACAGGAGTACCGCATAGAACGCTTTTTCGGCGCGACGGCGCGTAGCGAAACTTGTCACGTTTTCAACAACAAAACGGGCGCAGAGCAGCATTGGAAGCTTTCGCCCGGCGAAACAATGTTGGGGCTTACCGCCGAAAGCTACGACCGTTCGGCTTACTTTCCGCAGGAAGCGGTGGAGCTTGGTTCAAACGACAATCTGGACGCACGGCTTGCCAATTTGGTGCAGAACAGCGCGGAGGACTACGACAAAGTACAGGACAAATTGCGCGCCTACAAAAAGAATTTGCGCTACGAAAAGGGCGTCGGCGGACAGATCGCCGAATTGGAGCAGAAGCAATACGATCTGGAGCGTCAGCGCGACGCTGCCGCGCGAGCAAAACGGCGTAGCGACGAGATAGCCGACGAATTGGAGCGCATTGCCGTACAAAAAAACGAGATTGTAACCAAGCAGGCGGAGTTGAATGAACGTTCGCAGCAACTTCAGCGCAGAATTTTGCAGGCGCAGCCCACCGACGAGGAAAAAGTGGCGCGTGAGCGCTTGCAGACCGTCACCGAACGACTGAGCGCAATTCCGTCGGAATTCGAGGAGGACTACTCGCATTGCGAGGAGATTTTCCGACAGATGGAGGCGACGCCCGCTCCGTCGGAGCGCAAACCGAAACGCCCCGCTTGGCTGTTCGGCATTGCGGCGGCGTTGCTTGCCGCGGTGGGAGTGACGATGGCGGTGTTGAGCGCGGTTGACTTGTTGCCTGTTGCGTTGGGCGTGGCTGCCGGCGCGGTCGCGGTGATAGCCGGCGTCGTGTGCGTATGCGTGTGCGCGGCGAAAGCAAAGTCCTCGCCTGTCGTGGACGCGCGCCAACCGTTGCAAAACGAGTATCTTAACGTTGCGGGCAAATACGTGTTTGCCGATGGAAGTCTGAACGACGTTCGCCGCGCTCTTTGGGAAAAGTATTCCGCCTACAAAAGCGATCTCGGGTTGCGGGACGCGCTCAAAGAGATGGTGAACAAACCTCGCGAAAGCGCGGAAAGTTGGGAGCAAAAACTGTCGGAAGTTACCAGCGAAAAGAACGACGTCGAGGCGCGCGGCAATGCGTTGCTTCTTGAACAGGCGCGTCTGGAAGAGGAACGCAAGACGCTTCGCGTGGATACGGTGGAATTCGAGGACCGTTTGCTGAGCGTTCGCGAACAGCGCGACGCGGCAGAGTACCGTTACCGCGTGGCGGACGTCGCCTCTCAATTGCTTGCTCGGGCAAAAGAAAACCTTTCGGGTAGTTACTTGCCCCGATTGTGCGCAAGAACGTCCGAATTGCTCGGCGAAGTTTCCGCAACGCCGCTCGAGGTGACTTTGGACCGCAACTTTACCGTCAGTCTGCGTGAAAACGGCGTCACCAAGCCTCTTGGAGAATTCAGCCGCGGTCTGCGCGAAAACACCCTGCTGTGCTTCCGCGTTGCGCTTTCGGAACTGCTCTATGACGGCGAAATTCCCTTTTTGATTGTGGACGACGCATTTGTCAACTTTGACGAAAACAATTTTGTTCGGGCGACCGAACTGTTAAAAAGGCTTTCTACCCGTGCGCAGGTGGTGTACTTTACCTGCCACGACCGCATGGGCAAGCTCAACAACTAAACTTATTTTTTGTGAGGTAACAAAAATGGATGTAGTTCAATTCAGCAAAGAAATCAGGCGTCAAACGCTTCGATGCCTTCATTCGCAGGGGTCGGGGCACGTTGGCGGCAGTCTTTCCATAGTGGACGTGTTGGCGGTGCTGTACTCCAAACACATGCACGTAGACCCAAAACAGCCCAAAATGGCAGACAGGGATCGTTTGGTGTTGAGCAAGGGACATGCAGGACCCGCCCTTTACGCAACGCTTGCGCTCAAGGGATTTTTCCCCGAAGAGTGGTTGGACACTCTCAACAAGTTGGGAACGCGTTTGCCGAGCCACGTCAACGTCAATCTCACCCCCGGCGTAGACATGACGGCGGGCAGCCTCGGTCAAGGATTGTCCTGCGCGTGCGGTTTGGCTCTTGCCAACAGGCTGAAGGGCGTCAAAAGATACGTCTACGTAATCACGGGAGACGGAGAGCTGCAGGAAGGACAAAATTGGGAGGGCGCAATGTTCGCCGCCCAAAAGCAGTTGGATCGCCTCATTGTGTTGGTTGACAGCAACAAGCTGCAAATAGACGGCGCAACAAAGGACGTCATCAACGTAGAGGACATTTGCGCCAAGTTTGCTTCCTTCGGCTTTGACGCGCAACGCGTAAACGGACACGACTTTGACGCCTTGGACCAAGCGATCACGGCGGCAAAATCCGCGCAAAACGGCAAGCCGCAATGTATTGTAATGGATACCGTCAAGGGCAAGGGCGTTGACTTTTACGAGGCAATGGGCGCAGGCGTACACAGCACAACGGTAACGGACGAACAGTATGCCGCGGCGTTGGAAGAATTGAAGTGAGGGAAAAACTATGGAATTGAGAAAAGAATATGTAAACGAGCTTGCCCGTTTGATGAGAGAAAATGACAAAATTGTGGTTTTGGACGCGGATTTGGCAGGCGCAGGCGGCACAAAACCCTTGTACAAGGAATTTCCCGACAGGTGCATAGACGTTGGCATAGCCGAAGCAAACATGGCTTGCATTGCCGCGGGTCTTGCCGCCGAAGGCTTTGTGCCGTTTATACACAGCTTTGTTCCCTTTGTGGCGCGCAGGGCGTTGGATCAGATTGCCGTTTCCGTGTGCTATTCCGAACAAAACGTGCGGATTGTCGGCTTCGATCCGGGGGTTCACACAACATCAAACGGCGGCACTCACATGAGCTTTGAGGACATCGCCACCATGCGCGCATTTTGCAACATTGCCGTGTTGGACGTGGTGGACGGAGTACAGTTGAGAAAGGCGTTGCCCTACATCGTCGAACACAAAGGACCGTTGTATATGCGTTTTGTGCGCAAGCAAACGGACGAGCTGTTTGACGAGAGCTATCAATTCCGTTTCGGCAAGGCGGACAAGCTGGCTGACGGCGACGATTTGACCATTGTGGCAAGCGGCACAATGCTTTTTGACGCGTTGGAAGCGACAAAAAGGCTTCAGGGCGAGGGTTACTCGGTGGATCTGCTCGGAATACACACCGTCAAACCGTTGGACGAAGAGGCAATCGTTGCCTCCGCGCGTAAAACAGGGAGGGTGCTGACGGCGGAAAATCACAGTATACACGGCGGACTTTACGGGGCGGTGACGGAGGTTTTGTCGGCGCGTTGTCCCACGTTGTGCGACGCGGTTGCTGTGCGCGACAAGCTTACGCAGGTGGGCAGCCTTAACGATCTCAAGCGCGACTACGGCTTGACCGCCGACGACATTTATGTTCGCGCAAAAAAGTTGCTTGCCACCAAGTAAAAATCACAATTTTTGCGGCGTTTCCGTTGAAAACGCCGCAGACTATTTTAAGGTAATATCGACAAAAAAGGGCAAAAAAACGTTGGTTTTTATGCCTTTTTTTGTTGGTTTCGGAAGAATTTTACGTAAAGCCTTTTTTGCGGCGGCGTTGTCCCTTTTTTGAGCGACAATGACAAATTTCGCCAATTTGTAATCCAACTTGTTATAAATACGTTGCGGCGATGATATAATAAAAACGAACAGAAAACAAAAAATATCATTATTTTTGATACCTATTGACAAATCAAGAAAAAAGGTGTTTTTAATTGATGTAACCTAATAAAAATGGAGCAATGCGAGGTGATACAAAATGAATGACGTATTGATCATAGGGGCAGGCGTAGTGGGATGTTCAATTGCCCGCGAACTGTCCGTATGGAATTTGCGCATAACCGTCGTAGACAAAGAAAACGACGTGGCTATGGGCACAAGCAAAGCCAATTCCGGAATAGCGCATGCCGGATTCGATGCGCACACAGGCACAAACAAAGCCATTTACAATGTGTTGGGAGCAAAAATGTTGCCCGAGCTTGCTCGGGAGTTGGACTTCCCCTATCGTCAGAATGGTGCGTTTGTGCTTTGTTTTGATGAGAGCGGACGTCCCAAGCTGCAGGAGCTGCTGGAGCAGGGAATACGCAACGGGGTCCAAGGTCTTTCCATTTTGGAAGGCGATCAGGTTCGCGCAATAGAGCCCAACGTGTCCGACAAGGTTGTCGCCGCCCTCTATGCGGAAACGAGCGGCATTGTCAGTCCGTACGAAATGACGATTGCCTATGCGGAAAACGCCGCAGTCAACGGAGTGGAATTTTTGTTAGACAACGAGGTGCGCGGCATAAAGCGCGTCGAGTCGGGCTTTGAAGTCACATTGAAGGACAGAACTCTCCTTACCAAAACGGTCATCAACTGCGCGGGAGTGTATGCCGACGCAATTTACAATATGGTTTCGGACAAACCGTTGTTTGAGATAGTCGCACGCAAGGGCGAGTACTGCTTGTTAGACAAAAAATGCGGCGGACTTACCGACAAAACGTTGTTCCAACTTCCCACGGCAATGGGCAAGGGCGTTTTGGTTGCGCCCACGACGCACGGCAACATCATTGTCGGACCAACCGCCGAGGATGTTCCCGACAAAGACGACGTAGACACCACCTTTGACGGCTTGAACAAGGCGTTCAACACGGCGTCCGTCAGCGTGCCGAGTCTTGCTCGGCGCAACATCATAACGCAATTTGCGGGGTTGCGCGCTCACGCTGACGTAAACGACTTTGTTATCGGCGAAAGCGATGTGCCCTGCTTTTACAATGTTGCGGGCATCGAATCTCCGGGGTTGACATCTGCGCCCGCAATAGCTGTGGACGTAGCCAAGGCGGTTGCCGAAAAGCTGCATGCCGTCAAAAAGGACAACTTTGTTGCAAAACGCAAGGGTATTCCTTGCTTTGCCAAGATGAGCGACAGCGAACGTCAACAGCTCATTGCCACCAATCCGCTTTACGGCAGAATTGTTTGCCGTTGCGAAAACGTCACCGAGGGGGAAATTGTCGATAGTATTCGTCGTCCCGTTGGCGCGCGCGATCTTGACGGCGTAAAACGTCGCACGCGTGCGGGCATGGGGCGTTGTCAAATGGGATTTTGCACTCCGCGCGTTATGGAAATACTGTGCCGCGAGCTGGGCATGGAAATGACGGAAATCACCAAATGCGGCAAAGGCAGCCACATTGTGGTGGGGAGGACAGAATGACTTACAGAAACATAGTGATAGTCGGCGGCGGTCCGGCAGGTCTTGCGGCGGCAACTGCGGCATACGACGCGGGCGAAAGAGACATTGTTATTTTGGAACGTGAGGAAATGCTCGGCGGCATACTCAATCAGTGCATTCACAACGGTTTCGGGCTGCACACCTTTAAGGAAGAATTGACGGGACCGGAATATGCCGCGCGTTTTGAACAATTGGTGTACGACCGCGGCATAGAGTACCGCTTGGGCAGCACCGTCATCAACGTTTCCGCCGACAAGGTGGTAACATACGTCAGCGAAAAGGAAGGCTTGCAAAAGATAAGCGCCAAGGCAATTGTTTTGACTTGCGGTTGTCGTGAACGTCCTCGCGGCGGCATAAACATCGCGGGAGCGCGCGCGGCAGGCATTTTTTCCGCAGGAACGGCGCAAAAGCTGGTCAACATAGACGGTTACATGCCCGGCAAAGAGGTTGTCATTTTGGGCAGCGGCGACATAGGTCTCATCATGGCGCGCCGCATGACGTTCGAGGGCGCAAAAGTCAAGGCTGTGGTGGAGCTTATGCCCTACTCGTCGGGACTTAACCGTAACATTGTACAATGCCTTAACGACTTTAACATACCTTTGATGTTCAGCCACACGGTGGTGGATATCAAGGCTACCGACGGCAGAGTGTCCTCGGTGGTGATAGCGGCAGTAGACGAACGTTTGCAACCTGTCATGTCTACCGCGCAGGAAATCACATGCGACACGTTGTTGCTTTCGGTGGGACTTTTGCCGGAAAACGAGCTTGCCGGTTACGCCAACGTTCAGCTCAGCCCCGTCACCAACGGCGCGGTAGTGGACGACCAGATGATGACGGACGTAGAGGGCATTTTTGAGTGCGGAAATGTTTTACACGTACACGACCTTGTGGACTACGTAAGCGAGGAAGCCACCCACGCGGGCAAGTGCGCCGCCGCATACGTCAAAAACGGCAACACAGCCACGGAGTATGTGCCCACATGCGGTACAAACGGCGTCAGGTACGTTGTTCCGCAAAAAATTCGCAAAGACGACAATTACGAGCAAATCAGCTTGCGCATGCGCGTGGCAAACGCTTTTCGTAACGTGGAGCTTGCGGTGTTGTTGGACGGAGAAAAAATCGTTTCCCGTCGCCGTCCGATAGTTACCCCCGGCGAAATGGAAACGGTTGTTTTGAACAGCGAATTGGTAAAACGCGTAAAACAAGGCGGCAAGCTGGAAGTCACCTTGCTTGGAGGTACAAAGTAAAATGGTAAAACAACTTATATGTATAAACTGTCCTTTGGGTTGTCACCTCGAAGTGGACGACTCGGACAAAGAAAACATCAAGGTTACGGGCAACACTTGCCCTCGCGGCAAGGTCTATGCCATCAGCGAAGTTACCGCGCCAAAGCGTGTGGTTACAGGTTCTGTGCCCGTGGCAAACGGCGACGTTTTGCGCGTGTCCGTAAAAACCGCCTCGCCCATACCTAAAGAGAAAATATTCGACTGTCTCCGCGAAATCAAAGCTACGCGCGCCGTTGCGCCCGTGCATATAGGAGACGTGATTTGCTCCAACGTGTGCAACACGGGAGTAGACGTCGTTGCCACGCGCAACGCCAACAAAATTTGAGGTGGAAATGAAGTACGTACTTGCACTCGATCAAGGAACGACAAGTTCTCGCGCGATAGTTTTCGATCGCCACGGACAAATCATAGGCAGCGCACAGCAGGAATTCAAACAGGTGTACCCTCACACGGGCTGGGTGGAGCATGAACCGCAGGACATTTTGGGTAGTCAGGTGGGCGTGATCCCCGAGGCGTTGGTGCGCGCGGACGTTTCCATAGAGGACATCGTTGCTATCGGCATCACAAACCAAAGAGAAACGACGATAGTTTGGGACAAGGACACGGGCAGACCTGTTTACAACGCAATTGTGTGGCAGTGTCGCCGCACCGCGGAGTACTGCGAACAGCTGCGAGCCGACGGCTTGGACAAGATGATCTACGACAAAACGGGTCTTGTGTTGGACGCATACTTTTCCGCCACCAAAATCAAATGGATCTTAGACAACGTGGAAGGCGCGCGTGAACGCGCCGAACGCGGAGAACTGCTGTTTGGCACGGTGGATACCTACTTGATGTGGCATCTTTCCAAGGGACGAATTTTCGCCACAGACTATACCAACGCCAGCCGCACAATGTTGTTCAACATTCACACGCTTTGTTGGGATGACGATTTGCTCAAGCTGTTCAATGTTCCGCGTTGCATGCTGCCCGAGGTTCGCCCTTCCGGCTACAACTACGGCTATGCGGACAGCACGGTGGTGGGAGAAAACATTCCCATTTGCGGCGTTGTGGGCGATCAACAGGCTGCGCTGTTCGGACAGCTTTGCACAGAACGCGGCTCGATGAAAAACACCTACGGCACAGGCTGCTTTTTGCTGATGAACACGGGCGAAAACCCCGTGCGTTCCAACGGGTTGGTAACAACCTTGGCGGCAAGCCTTACGGACAAGCCGCAGTACGTTTTGGAAGGCAGCGTGTTTATGGGCGGCGCAATTGTGCAGTGGCTTCGTGACGAAATGCGCATGATACGCACCGCGTCCGAGACGGAAAAGTACGCTTTGAAGGTTGCCGACACCAACGGAGTGTATCTTATACCCGCCTTTGTGGGCTTGGGTGCGCCTTATTGGGACCCCAAAGTGCGCGGTACTGTTTACGGACTGACGCGCGGCACCAAAAAGGAACACTTTATACGCGCGGCATTGGAAGCCATTGCCTATCAGGTGTACGATGTGGCAAAGGTAATGGAAAGCGACCTTGGCAGCCCCATCACGTCGTTGAACGTGGACGGCGGCGCAAGTGCAAACAACTTTTTGCTGCAATTTCAGGCAGACATTTTGCGCACTGACGTGGTTCGCCCCAAGGTGATAGAAACAACCGCGCTCGGCGCATGCTACTTGGCAGGTCTTACGGTAGGCTATTGGCGCGATATCGACGACATAAAGGTCAACAAGGAAATCGAACGCGTGTTCAAGCCCTCTATGGACGAGGACAAACGCCTCAAACTTGTACAAGGTTGGGATTTGTGCATAGAGCGAGCACGGTACAAGGCGTAAAGCAATGCGCGCGCCCGACATTTGAAGGGCGCGGTGTACAACTACAAACTTAAAAATTTTTTCCAAAGACATGGCGCTGCCCATGGGCAGTTTTCGTTTCCGTCGAAACGAAAACACGTTGCGTTTTAACGGTTGGCGCAGTCATTGCGGTGGAAAACCAAAAATAAACTTCGCATGACGAAGTTGAAATATAAAAACAAAAAAATATTAACAGGAGGTAACTAAAGAATGGAGTTTTTCAGAAAAAACAAGAAAGCTCTCATCATGCTCGCCATTGCTCTCGCAGTGATCTTGGTTTCCAGCTTCTGCGCGGCATTGGTTCAAACGGACGGCTTCCAAGTCAAAGTCACCGATTTGCGTAACGAGACAAACAACAACGGATTACAACCCAACGATCCCGATTATGTGCAGGGTAGGGTGGTTTCCGGTATTTTGTTCGTTCCCAAAACGGCAACCGAGAAAAATCCCGCTCCCGGTATCGTACTCACCCACGGCTATCTCAACAACAGAGAGTTGCAACTGCAAAACGCAATAGAGCTTGCTCACCGCGGATTTGTAGTTATCACTGTTGACCGTGGCGGACACGGTAATTACACAATTGAGGAATCCACGCCTGCATTGACAAACACCAACGGATTGTATGACAGTGCCAAGTATCTGTACAACCTGCCCTTTGTAGACAAGGATAAGATTGGTATTTCCGGTCACTCCATGGGAGGAATGTCAACTGCTGCGGTTCTTGCGCAAGATGCCGGCGTCGGAATTATTTCTGCGGGCTTGATGCAAGGTTGGGATACCTTTATTGCCGCAGGTCCGGACGTTTCCGTCGGTATCCTCAAAGCTAAAGACGACGAATTCTTCTTCGGCAGCACTTACGCAGACGGAACCGAGTCTATCTGCCGTGAATATTTGCATTCAACAGGTGCGGCAGACTTTGTCAACGTAACAGGGTATGGTAATACAAAAGACGCCATCAACATTGAAAACGGCGGTATTTATATCGACGGTCAAGTTGTCAAAGTAGAAGAAGGCACTGCGGCAAGCAGCCCCTTCCGCGTGATTTACGAGTCTGACGAAATTCACCCCCTCAACCACTTCTCTATTCCGAGTGCTGCTCACGTAACCAACTTCTTCTACACCGCATTCGGCACACCTGCCGGACGTGAACACATCAAGAGTACCTCTGAAATTTGGTGGATTAAGGAAGCCTTCTCGTTCCTTGGCTTGATTGCTTTCTTCTTTATGCTCTTCCCGCTCATCTCCATTTTGCTCAATCTGCCTTGCTTTGCTTCTCTCAAGAAGAAACAACCCGCAGAAGGCGAAATATGCGAGGAAAATCTTGTTTCCTTCAGGAAAGGCGGACTTGTCGGTATCACTCGTACCGTGCTGTTCTTCCTTGCCGGCTTGGCAACAATGTTCTTTGGCGGATTTATTCTGCGCAAAGTGTACACCGAGTGGGGCAGCGACCTTGTTCCCGTCAACAAGATTTGGCCGCAAGACACAACCGGCAACATCGCCGCTTGGGGCTTGGTTAGCGCGGTGTTCGGCATTGCCGTTCTGCTTTGCGTTTGGGGCATTACAGCTCTTGTCAACTACATCGCAGGCAAAAAAGGCAAAGAACAAACAGTTGTCACCAACCCGTTTGCTTGTGCCAAGATCGGACTTGCCGACTTTGTAAAGACGGTTTTGTTCGCATTCCTTGTGGTAATCATCGGCTACGTTGTGGTTTGGATCAATTGGGGCATTTGGACTGTTGACTTCCGTATTTGGACGCTCGACGTACACCCGTTTGTTATTGACATGGCGCCCACAATGCTTCGTTACACTCCGTTGTTCCTCATCTTCTACCTTGTGTCCGCTATCGGCAACGCAGGTATGCGTGCAAAGGAACTGCCCGAGTGGGCAAGCGTGCTTATCAACGCTCTGTTCAACAGCTTCGGTGTTTTGTTGGTTGTCATCATTCAATATGCAACCTTCCGCTCCACGGGTGTGTTGTGGCAAGGCGACATGAACCTCGGTTATATCGTTGTGTTCCCGCTTATTCCCATTCTTGCCATTGCAACGGTCATCTCTCGTTACACCTACAAGCGTACAGGCAATGTATGGTTGGGCGCGCTCATCAACGCTATACTGTTTACGGTTATCACGGTTGCCAACACGGCGACTTCGATCCCCTACGCAGCTTAGCTGTACGGGGCGTAGAACCGTTACTGTTCATTGTTATTGACCACAAGCACAACAAGGCGTGTGCAATAGCAAACAAAATTAAAGGCGAAGCAAAATGCTTCGCCTTTTTGTTTACTGAAAACCCCACGATTGTCGTGGGGTTCCGTGGAGGTTTACCGTTGAACAAAGAAACCTCCTGTGGTAAAATTAGAATGAGCTTGGCGGCTTACTAAAATACCACAGGAGGTTTCGTCATTATGAATGACACAGAAAGTTTAGCACATACGACGTGGAATTGCAAGTACCATATAGTGTTTGCGCCCAAGTACAGGAGAAAAGTTTTTTATGGAGAAAAGCGTAGAGAGATTGGAGCAATTCTACGTCAGTTGTGCGAATGGAAAGGAGTAGAAATAATTGAAGCGGAAGTGTGCCCCGATCATGTACACATGTGTGTAAAGATACCACCCAAAATGAGTGTTTCGGGATTTATGGGATTTTTGAAAGGCAAAAGTAGTGTAATAATATATCAAAAATTCGGAAATCTCAAATTCAAGTACAGAAACAGAGAGTTTTGGTGCAGAGGGTATTATGTCGACACAGTCGGCAAGAATACGAA
>CANRHN010000002.1 GCA_947630425.1 uncultured Clostridia bacterium
AATCTCAAATTCAAGTACAGAAACAGAGAGTTTTGGTGCAGAGGGTATTATGTCGACACAGTCGGCAAGAATACGAAAAAGATAAAAGAATACATAGCGAACCAACTTAGCGAAGATAAGCGAATGGAGCAAATGAGTCTGTTTGAGGTAAACGACCCGTTTGCGAAAGACAAGCCGGTTCGCTAACGCATGACAGCCGCCAGGCTCACAAAGACACGATTTCGTGTAGCTACAACGGAGGGTTTTACCCTCATTTGTAAAGCCACCGGCTATGCCGGTGGATATTTACTTATCCTTGCGCAACAAAGCAAGCCCTATCCGCGACACAAACACAGAGCGAGGGTACTCCGTGAAAAATAATCTGCAACGAGTACCTTGCAACAATTTCATACAAAGAAAACACCTATACCTTATTCAACACAGGAGCGCGGGTGTTCGCGCGCAAAACAATCTGCAACGAGGGCGTAGCCCGAAGCGAAGCCGTTTTGCGGCGAATACCCAAGTGACACGCGAAGCCCTTTTTTCACGGAGTCGCCCGAGCGAAACTATTTTGCCGGTACACGCTCGTCGCCCCAATAGCAAGCAAACACGGTGCCCGGTCCGCAATGCGCCGCTATAACGGGTCCGATGTCGTAAATGCGTATGTCCGCTTTGGGAAAACGCTCTTTCAACTCGCTTGCCACCCTGTTTGCGGGACCGATGTAGTTGGAGTGTCCCAACCAAAGTTTGCCGTTATATTCGCTGCCGTCGCGTATTGTTTGGGCAATCTCCTCTATCATTCTGTTCATGGCTTTTGTCTCGCTGATAGATTTGGCTACGGGCACAATTTTTCCGTTCACGTCGGTGTGCATAACGGGGCAAATGCGCAAAATGTTTCCGATGAGCGCAGCCGCCGACGAAACCCTTCCGCTACGGCGAAAGTAAGTCAGCGTTGTCGAGTAAAAGATGTGGTGTACCTTGGTTCGGTTTTCCATTGCCCAACGGTACAGCTCGTCGATACTCATGCCCTTGTCTCGCAATTCGGCAAGCTCGTCCACAAACAAGCCGTAGCCCACGCATGCGCAGGTTGTGTCTACCACAAAAATTTTGCGCTCGGGAAATTCCTCTTTGAGCGACTCGGCGGCAGAAAGGGCGTTCACAACGGAATTGGAAAGCGCGGAGCTGAACGCAACGTGGAGCAAATCTCCTTTGCTAAGCAACGGACGGAAAAACTCCTTGTAGCTTTCCACGTTTATCAGCGAGGTTTTGGCATGCTTTCCTTGGGCAAGCTGATTGTAAAAAATTGCCAACCCGTTGCCTTGTCTCATGTCGTCGGGGTAATCCACCCCGTCCACGGTGTAAGCGTAAGGGATTGCGGGAACGTTTATTTTGCAGAGGTGTTCATAGTTGAGATCCACAGTGGATTCGCAGCTAAGTGTGTACATTTCGTCTCTCCTTTTTGTTTGTTTTGGCACTGACCTTTTGGGGTCAAATCTGCTTTTATTATACAACCGAGTAAGTAAAAAATCTCCCTACTCGTAGACGTTGCAAATCTACAAACACAAAAACGAACAGTAGAGTCGAATTTTGTCAACTCTACTGAGAGTAGAGTGCCGTTTTTTCTACCCCACAGAACACTTGTCAAGCAAGCGTGTATGTGCTACAATATATGTATGGACGATCTCAAACAAACAATTGCTTCCAATTTGGTGGCATACAGAAAGCAAGCAAATCTTACGCAACAACAGCTTGCTCAAAAAATAAATTACTCCGACAAGGCAATCAGCAAGTGGGAACGCGGCGAAGGCGTGCCCGACGTGCTGGTTCTTAAAAGCTTGGCGGATTTGTACGGTATCACCGTAAACGATTTCCTTGCAAGCCGTGCGACAAAGCCCAAAAAAATTCGTCTGAAGGATTTTTGGGCAAAAAGGTGGCTCATCACGCTGTTGTCGGCGGGTCTTGTGTTTTTGGTTGCAACGGTAGTCACTGTGGTCTGGTGGATGATTGTTCCCGAGGACGGCAGAATGGTGGCAAAGTTCTCCTATCTGACGGCAATTCCCGTCGCGTTGATTGTCACGCTGGTGTTCAGCTGCATTTGGGGTAAGCTTTGGATGCGGTGCGTGGTGGTGACTGCGTTGATTTGGACGCTGTGCCTGTTGTTGCACTTGGCGATAAAAATTGTGCAGGACAGCTATGCCTGGATGATTTACCTCATCGGAGCTGTTTTGCAGGTGTTGGTCATTTTGTGGTACATATTGGCATTTTTCATCAGGCGAGGCAAAGCCAACAAGTAGGGAACGGATTTGGAATGATAGAGGTTGTTGCTGCGCTTATTTGGCGCGACGGAAAATTTTTGATTTGTCAACGCCCCGCAAACAAAAAACGCGCGTTGCTTTGGGAGTTTGTCGGCGGCAAGCGGGAAAAAGGAGAAACGCTCAAAGACGCGCTCAAACGCGAATGTTTTGAGGAGCTTGACATTGCTGTGGAAGTGAACGATGTTTTTTGTGAGGTTACGCACGCGTATCCCGACGTGACGGTGCGCCTCACGCTGTTCAATGCAACAACGTCGGACGAACCGAAAATGTTGGAACACAACGATATGCGGTGGATTTTCCCCGCGCAAATCGACGAGTTTGAATTTTGTCCCGCCGACAAAGACATTTTGAACCTGCTGAAGCAGCGTTACTGTTGACGCACCCGCGCGAGCGCACGTCAGGCAAAAAACATAACAAAACGGGCTGTGGCGTAAAGCGCACAAACGATAAAAATAACAATTATACAAAAAACGACCTGAAATCAATGTTTTCAGGTCGTTTTTGATATCTTTTTGTATAAAAATGTTTAGCGCGACAGACTTGTTTTGCTCTGATTGCGTTTTTCCGTTGAACCGCAAATTCAGTTGGTTTCTATCTTGCTCACCTTGATGAGGTTTGTGCCACAGCGAGTGCCCAAAGGTACGCCGGCGGTTATCACAATGTTGTCGCCCGCTTCGGCAACTCCCAGCCGCCTGACGGTTTCCTCCGCGTTGATGAACATGTCGTCGGTGTTGTCAAAGGTTTGGCAGATAGTGGGCAGTACGCCCCAGCTTGTGGAAAGCTGGTGGTACACTCTGTCGCTGTTTGCCATTGCAATGATGACCGCGCCCGGACGGAAACGGCTGACCATTCTTGCCGACATGCCGCTTTCCGTGTACACGACAATCGCCTTGGCGTTGATGTCAAACGCGGTGTTGACGGCGGCGTGGCTTATGGCGTCGGTGTTGTCCATCAGCGTAAAGGGGCTGGAGCGGTACATGGCGTTGTAGTCTACGTTTCTTTCGGCTTCTTCCGCAATGCGCGCCATTGTGGCAATGGTGTTGGGGGGATTTATACCAACCGCGCTTTCTGCCGAGAGCATAACGCAGCTGCTGCCGTCGTATACAGCGTTTGCCACGTCCACGATTTCCGCGCGAGTGGGGCGCAGCTTTGTTACCATGCTTTCCAACATTTCCGTGGCGGTGATGACGAATTTGCCCTTCATGCGGCTTTTTGTTATAAGCATTTTTTGTATTGCGGGAAGTTTTTCGTAGGGCAGCTCCACGCCGAGGTCGCCGCGCGCAACCATGATGCCGTCCGATTCTTCTATTATCTCATCGATGTTGTTGACGCCGCTTTGGCTTTCGATTTTGGCAATTATGCACACGTCCTTTGCGCCGTGTTCGGTAAGATATTGTCTGATTTGACGCACGCTGTCTGCGTCCTGCACAAAACTTGCCGCATACATTTCGGCGTTGTTCTTTATTCCAAAGTCCAAATCCTTTTTGTCTTGGTCGGACAAAAAGGGCATGTTTATTTTTACGTTGGGCACAAACAAGCCCTTGCGATTAGACAGGTTGCCGCCGTTTTGCGCAACGGTGTGTATTGTTTGCCCATCTACGGACGTAATTTTGAATGCAAGAAGTCCGTCGTTGAGCAGAATTTGATTGCCAACCGCAACGTCCTTGTAAAGATCTTTGTAGGTTATGTTGACCTGCTTGTCGTTGCCTTCGCTGCCATCGTTGACAAAATCGAAAGCCATTCCCTCGTGTACTTCGATTTGACCGTTTTCAAACGTGCCGATACGTATTTCGGGACCCTTGGTGTCGATCATTATGGGTATGGGCAAGCCGAGACTTCTGCGCACCTTTTTTACGGTGTCGATTTTTGCCTGATGTTCCTCGTACAAGCCGTGACTCATGTTGATGCGGGCAACGTTCATTCCGGCAAGCGCCATCTTTTTTATTTGATCGTAGGTGGTGCTGGCAGGTCCAAGGGTACACACAATTTTTGTTTTACGCATATATACCTCCCGTGGCGACAGCGGGCGTTTTCGCAGAACGCCACATTTCGCCTTATAATTAGTATAGTACACAAGTCAATATTTGTAAATAATGTTTGCAAATTTTTCCGCGGTTTTTGCTTTACTGTTGACAAGGGCGGCTTTCAGGTGAGATAATAATATTCGGCGGAAACGAAAGGCGTTCCGCGAGGAGAAAATTATGAAATCATATTTTTCCGTATCAAACGAGGTGCGGCAAGCGCTTGACGGCAACAAACCCGTGGTGGCGTTGGAATCCACGATAATTTCTCACGGCATGCCCTACCCCCAAAACGTTCAAACCGCGCTCAATGTGGAGCGAATTGTGCGAGAAAAGGGCTGTGTTCCCGCTACGGTTGCCGTCTTAAACGGAGTGTTGACGGTGGGTTGCACCGCGCAGCAAATAGAGCTGTTGGGAAAACAGGGTACGTCCGTCACCAAGGTATCGCGGAGAGATTTGCCCATTGTGGCGTCTTTGGGTCAAAACGGAGCAACCACGGTTGCAGGGACAATGCTCGCTTGCAAAATGGCGGGTATAGACGTTTTTGCAACGGGCGGCATAGGCGGAGCGCATCGCAATTCCGAAAAAACAATGGATATTTCCGCCGATTTGGACGAGCTTGCGCAAACGGCGGTCACGGTGGTGTGCGCGGGCGCAAAATCCATTTTGGATATCGGCTTGACGTTGGAGTGCCTCGAAACGCGCGGCGTACCCGTTGTGGGCTTTCAAACGGATGATATGCCCGCCTTTTACACGCAAAAAAGCGGCTTCAAGGTGGACTATCGTTTGGAAAACGCCAAGCAAATTGCAGAGGCAATCGAGGCTCGCAAGCAATTGGGCATGCAGGGCGGAATGCTCGTTGTCAACCCCATTCCCGCAGAGTACTCTCTTGACAAAGATTTTATCGACGCCAACATAGACAAAGCCATTGCCGAGGCAAATGCGTTGGGTATCGGCGGAAAACAGCTTACGCCCTTTTTGTTGGACAAGATTCAACGTCTGACGGCGGGACAAAGTCTCCAAGCCAACATACAGCTTGTGTTCAACAACGTCCGTTTGGCGTGCGATATTGCCACGGAATTATGCAATTTGAAAAGCGCAGACTAAACGCAAACAAAACAAACGAATTTTGTAAAAGCAGGTAAAACCAATGAAATTCGGAGGATTACAAAAATTAACGCTGCTCGACTACCCCGAGAAGGTCGCTTGCACTGTTTTTTGCGTGGGGTGCGACTTCAGGTGTCCTTTTTGTCACAACAATTCCATTGTGACGGGTTGCGGCGACGAGTGGACGCAGGAGGAAATACTTTCCTTTTTGGCAAAGCGCGCCAATGTTTTGGAGGGCGTTTGCCTTACGGGCGGAGAACCGTTGCTGTACCCCGACGTGGCGGATTTTTTGCGCAGCGTCAAGTCGCTGGGGTACAAAATCAAATTGGACACAAACGGCAGCTTTCCCTTCAAATTGCGCGGTCTTATCGACGGCGGCTTGGTGGATTACGTTGCAATGGACGTCAAAAACAGCCCCGAAAACTATTCCGCAACTGCGGGCGCGGAGGTGGACGTCAACGCAATTTGTCAGTCCGTCGAAACGTTGCTTGAAGGGCGGGTGGATTACGAGTTTCGCACAACGGTCACGCGCACTTTTCACACGGAAAAAAATCTTGCGGAAGTGGCGCAATGGCTGCACAATGCCAAAAATTGGTACTTGCAACAATTTGTACACGGAAACGACCTTATCGATCCGAACGTGGTCGGGTACACCGACGAGGAACTGCGCGGTCTGTTCGAGTCGGTAAAACGCGTCTGTCCCAACGCGCATTTGCGCGGAATATAAAAAATGACGTTTTGCACGTCATTTTTTGGGGATGGGGTTATTTTCTGTCGGTTTTGAGTAGCAGCTTCGGAACTTCTGCTATGTCGCCGCTCGGGACGGTGTACTTGGGGGTAAAGCGTGGTTGAACGTCTTTGGACGTGTGGGTTGTTTTCAGCCACAAACAGTCGATTTTTGCGTTGCGCGCGCCGTCTACGTCGGTAAGGGGGTCGTTGCCTATGTAGACGCACTCCTTGCGGACAAGCTTGTATTTGTCGATCAAGCGGTTGAACAACGCCGCGTCCGGCTTGGCTACGCCCTCGTCCGAAGAGTAAACAACTCCGTCAAAGAGCTTGAGCAAGCCCAGCCTTGACAGCTCCGGTTTGGTAAAGCACGTCTGCGCATTGGAAAGAACAAACAATTTTTTCCCTGCGCGGCGCAGCTCCTTCAGCGCGTCCGTAACGCCGTCAAACACCCTGATGTACTCCGTCGAAAAGGCGCGGAATTGCTGCGCTATGTGCGTTGCAAGAGACTTGGAAGCCTTTTTGTTTTTGTTTTCGAATATATGTCGAAAAACTTCCACGACATCCACCTCGGGGTGGGTGTAATTTTTTTTGCCGAGGGTGATTTGCAGTTCGCAACTGCCGAAGTATGCTTCGCGCAGTTCGGTGACGGAGTACTCCACTCCGTAAAAATGCAACGTTTCCGCCAGCTTTTGCCAGGTACTCGGTTCGTATTCGTTGGTGTGAATGTCAACCAACGTCCCGTACACGTCGAAAATAAAATTTTTGTACATTTTGTACCTCAAAATAATGAATAATTATATTATAAACTTATTGTCGAGCAAAAGCAAGCGCTTACAAAAAATTTCTTGCAAAAAGGGGCTTTTGTGCAAATCAGTAGCCGAGGTATTCTACGCCCACAAGCAAAATTTCATTTATTTTGGGATTGGCAATTTTGTACTTGAGCAATTTTCCCTGACGTTCGCATGTAACAATGTCTACATCCCGCAACAAACGCAGCTGGTGAGACACGGTGGTTTGGTTCATGTTGAGTATTGCGGCGATGTCCGTAACGCACAGCGGAGCAATGGTGAGGGCGGACAACAGCTTGACTCTCGACGGGTCGGAAAGCAACGAAAAGAACCGCGAAATCTTTTTTACGCTGTTGTCGTCGGGCAAGTAGCAATTCATATCGTCCAATATTTTTGCCGTAGCGTCAAGCATAGCAACCTCCCTCGGCACAAGCTGCTTGTACCAATTTTATACAAAAATTGTAGTACAAGCACTTTGGCAAAGTTTGGCGCATATTGTAGTAAAAAAACATGCTTTGACAAAACAAAGGGGATTTTCTATGAACATCACAACAAGTTTACTGTATCTGCTTTTGCTCTACGCCGTGCTTGACAAGGACGGCAAGCTTTCCCTCACAACGGGCTTGGTGATTGCCTTTGTGATACTGCTTTTGAATTGTTATTTCAACAACCGCTGTTGCAACGGCAGCACCACAACAACGACAACGACCACCACGGGGACGAACGGCGTGTTCGGCACAATCAACGGTTTCTGACGCACTTAAAAGAACGCCTCACGACCCTTTTGCGGCCGTGAGGCAAATTTCGAATTTGAAAAAAAAACGAACCCATGTGCCGATTTTGCGTGGAAATCGGCACAAAATGCGCAAGCAAGTTTACTTGTTTTCAATACATACGCCGTTTTTTATCGTAAAGTACTTGCAATGGTTTCCCGCAAGATCTTTGGACACTTCGGTTGCGGCGGTGAGCAGTATTTGCAGCTCGCTGTCGAAGTTTAACAACCTTTTTTGACGTGCGGGGTCCAACTCTGAAAGCACGTCGTCCAATATAAGCACGGGGTACTCGCCTATCAAATTTTTGAATATCTTCAGCTCGGCAAGTTTCAAGGAAAGCGCGGTGGTGCGCAATTGACCTTGACTGCCGAAGGTTCTCACGTCCACATCGCCCAATTTCAAAGCAACGTCGTCGCGTTGACAGCCCGTTGACGTGTAGTGCAGGGCAAAATCCTTTTCGAGGTTGCGGGACAAGGCGTTGCGGTAGTTTGCGCTTAGCTCCGAAAAACCCTCTCCCTCTACTTGCGTTACGTAGTTTAGTTCCAACTGCTCTTTGTTGTCCGTCAGCGCGGCATGCGTTTGCTTTGCAAAAACTTTAAGTTTGTCGCAAAAAGCGCGTCGTTTGACAATTATTCTCGCGCCCTCTTCCGCCAATTGTTCGTCCCAAACAAAAACGGTTTCCTTCGCTTCTTCAAGGGAAGCCGCCTTTTTGAGCAGATTGTTGCGCTGCTGCAAGGCTTTGTTAAAGCGGGACAGGCTGTAAAAATAGTTTTTGTCCGTCTGGCACAAATCGACGTCGAGAAAGCGTCTGCGCTCCTGCGGCGATTGGCTTATTATGCGAATTTCCTCCGGCGAAAAGTAGATACAGTTAAGATAGCCCATCAATTCCCCCATTTTGGAAATGGGCACGGCGTTTACCGTTATCTGCTTTTTGCCGCCGGCGTTCAGCGTTACGGCAATTTCCCCTTCGCCGAATCTGCAAACGTACCTTACGCGAACAAAAGCCCTGTCTTTGCCCCAACAAATGAGTTCCCGATCCTTTTCCGTCCGCGGACTTTTGCCTATGCAGCACAAACAAACGCTCTCCACAAGGTTGGTCTTGCCCTGAGCGTTGTCTCCGCAAAATATGTTCAACTGCGCGCCCGGCAGCACCTTTTGCCGTTCGAGGTTGCGCCAATTGCTTGTGGAAATCTCGGTAACTCTCATATCGAATATATTTTAGCACACTTTGCGCAAATTTACAACATCTTGATTGGTGGGTAGAATTGGGTTGTAACGGGCGAAAAACAAGCGCGTGGGGCGCGCCGAAACGTATGTTTTTGCCGAAATAAAGCACTTTGAGGGCTTCAGAATGGAAATAGCAAAAAGAGTTACGACTTTTTCGCTGTAAAACCATGTACAAATAGGGATATTTATGTTAAAATATATATAACTTTTATAAGAAAGGAGTGCGCCATGGCGACAAAAAACACCTATTCGGAAGAGCAAATTCAAGTTCTCGAAGGACTTGAGCCTGTGCGCAAACGTCCCGGAATGTACATCGGTTCTACCGACGTCAAAGGGTTGCACCATTTGGCGGTGGAAATTGTGGACAATTCCATTGACGAGGCGCTTGCGGGCTACTGCAACAACATTTACGTCACAATCAATGCCGACGGCAGTCTCACCGTGGAGGACGACGGTCGCGGCATACCCTGCGGTATTCACAAAAAAGAGGGCATTTCCGCGGTGGAGCTGTGCCTTACCAAGCTGCACGCGGGCGGCAAATTCGGCGGCGGCGGTTACAAAATCAGCGGCGGACTGCACGGCGTGGGCTTGTCGGTAGTAAACGCCCTCAGCGAATGGCTGAAGGTGGAAGTCAAGCAGGACGGCAAACTTCACTATCAAATGTACCATCGCGGCGTGCCCGACGACAGGCTTAAAGTTATCGGCACGGCGGACACCACCGGTACGATAGTCACATTTATGCCGGACGCCGAAATGTTCGAAACCGTCGAGTGGGAGTACGAACGGCTCAAAAACCGTCTGCGGGAGGTTGCCTATCTCAACAAGGGAATTACCATCAATTTGCGCGACAACCGCGACAGTCGCGAGCGCAACGAAACGTTTTGTTACGAAGGCGGTTTGGCGGAGTTCGTGGAAAATTACAACCGTTCGCGCACAACCATATTCCCCTCGCCGCTCTATATCGACAAATCCGTCAAGGAAGGCGAAATAGAGATTGCTTTGCAGTTCAACGACGGCTACAACGAAATTGTACACGCCTATGCAAACAACATCAACACGGAAGAGGGCGGTTCGCACCTTGAGGGCTTCAAGGCGGCTCTCACCAAAGTTATCAACGACTACGGTCACAAGTACAATTTGCTTAAGGAAAGCGAAAAGCTTGCGGGCGAGGACGTTCGTGAGGGCTTGGTTGCCATCATTTCCGTCAAATTGGAAAACCCCCAATTCGAGGGTCAGACCAAGACAAAACTCGGCAACAGCGAGATGCGCACGGCGGTAAGTCGCGTTGTGGGCGAGGAGCTTGCCACATTTTTGGAGGAAAACCCGAAGGAAGCGCGCGAATTGGTTTTGAAATCCGTCACGGCGCAACGCGCAAGAGACGCGGCAAGGCGCGCCCGCGAGCTTACTCGTAAGGGCGTGTTGGAAAGCGCGTCCCTTCCCGGCAAACTTGCCGACTGCTCCGACAAAGACCCCAAGCATTGCGAAATTTACATCGTCGAGGGCGACAGCGCAGGCGGCACGGCAAAGCAAGGCAGAGACCGTCGTTTTCAGGCTATATTGCCCCTTCGCGGTAAAATTCTGAACGTAGAAAAAGCCCGTCTGTCGAGAGCGTTGGAAAACGAAGAGATCAAATCCATGATAACCGCCTTCGGCTGCGGAATTTCCGACGACTTTGACGAAAGCAAGCTCAGATACGACCGCATAATTTGCATGACGGATGCCGACGTGGACGGTAGTCACATCAGAATTTTGCTTATAACCTTTTTCTTCCGCTTTATGCGTCCGCTCATCGAACACGGACACGTTTACATTGCGCAACCGCCGCTGTACCGCATCACCAAGAACAAGCAGGAGTACTACGCGTTCACAGATGAGGAGCGGGACAGAAAGTTGGCGCAGTTGGGCACAAAGGGAGTGGAAGTCAGCCGATACAAAGGCTTGGGCGAAATGAACGCCGAACAGCTTTGGACGACAACGATGAACCCCGAAAGCCGCATCATGCTGCAAGTTACCATGGAGGACGCTTACGAAGCGGACGAAATTGTAAGTCTGCTGATGGGAGATCAGCCGGAACTCAGACGCGAGTTTATTGTAGAAAACGCCAAACTCGTCGAAGATCTGGACGTATAAGGAGATTGCTATGGCAAACAAAAACGACATTCAAAATTTCGACTATGTAAACGCTCTTGACAAAACGACCGTCAAGGTCGTAAAGATGGAAGAGGAAATGAAAAAGTCCTTCATTGCCTATGCAATGGCGGTCAATGTTTCCCGCGCAATTCCCGATGTCCGCGACGGCTTGAAGCCGGTACACAGACGCATTTTGTACGCAATGGGAGAATTGAACCTGTTCAACGACAAACCCACGCGTAAATCCGCGCGTATTGTCGGCGACGTGCTTGGTAAATATCACCCGCACGGCGACAGCGCGGTCTACGAGGCGTTGGTGCGCCTTGCGCAGGACTTTTCCATTCGCTGCCCGTTGGTGGACGGACAGGGCAACTTCGGCAGCGTGGACGGCGATCCTCCGGCTGCACAGCGTTACACCGAGGCAAAACTTTCCAAAATCGCGTCGGAAATGCTGCGCGACATAGACAAAAACACGGTGGATTTTTACCCCAACTTTGACAACACCCTTATGCAGCCCACGGTGCTGCCGAGTCGTTTTCCCAATTTGCTGGTAAACGGCGCGGACGGCATTGCCGTAGGTATGGCGACCAACATTCCTCCTCACAATCTCGGAGAGGTGATCAACGGCGCAATTGCGGTGCTTAACAATCCCGACATCACCGTTGAAGAATTGATGAAGATCATTCCCGCGCCGGATTTTCCTACCGGCGGTATCATCATGGGGCGCGCAGGTATTCGCAACGCGTACAAAACGGGCAAGGGAACAATTCTCGTGCGCGCCAAAACGGAAATCGAGGATCACAACGGCAGACAGCGCATAATCGTGACGGAAATTCCCTATCAGGTAAACAAAGCCAAGTTGGTGGAAACCATTGCAGGCATGGTCAAGGACAAGCGTATTGAAGGAATTGCCGACATTCGCGAGGAAAGCGACCGTCACGGAATGCGCATCGTGTTCGACCTCAAGCGAGACGCCAACGCGCAAGTGGTGCTTAACATGCTGTACAAGCACACGCAAATGCAGGTTTCCGACGGCATAATTTTGCTTGCGCTTGCCAACGGCGAGCCGAGAATACTCAACCTTAAGGAAATTCTCACTTACTATATCGAGCATCAACGCGAAGTTGTAACTCGCCGCACCAAGTTTGATTTGGAAAAGGCGGAGGACAGACATCACATAATTCTCGGATTGGTGATCGCGCTTGACAACATCGACCGCGTTATTCAAATCATCAAGGAAAGCCGCGACCGTCAAATTGCGGCACAGCAACTCATGGCGGAGTTCGATCTTTCCGAACGTCAGACAAATGCCATTTTGGAAATGCGCCTTTCTCGCTTAACTCAGCTGGAAGTGGAAAGTTTGCGCGAAGAGCTTGCCGAATTGGAGCGTCTGATTGCCGACCTTAAAGACATTTTGGCAAAGCCCGTGCGCGTGTCTCAGATAATCGAAACGGAGTTGGGCGAAATTCGCGACAAGTACGGCGACCCACGCAAAACGGAAATCTGTACCGACTACTCCGAAATAGACATCGGAGACTTGATAGAAAAAGAGGACGTCGTAATTTCCATGACGCACCTCGGCTACGTCAAGCGTTTGCCGGTGGCGGAGTACCGCACGCAAAAACGCGGCGGCAAGGGAGTAACGGCGCACAAGCCTCGTGAAGAGGACTTTGTGGAAAAAATGTTTATTTCCAGCACGCACGACGATTTGCTGTTCTTTACCAACATGGGCAAGGTGTACTGCATCAAGGGCTACGAAGTGCCGGAGGCGGAGCGTACCGCGCGCGGCAGAGCCATCGTCAACATTTTGCAGCTTGCGCAGGACGAAAAGGTTACCGCCGTCATTCCGCGCAAGGAGGACAGCCGCGGCAATCTCATCATGGCAACGAAAAACGGTTTGATCAAAAAGACCTCTTTGGAAGAGTTTGAGTCCATTCGCAAAACGGGCAAAATTGCCATTTCTTTGCAGGAAGGCGATGAACTTATTGGAGTGGATATGACCACCGGCTATGACGAAGTGCTTATGGCAAGCCACGAGGGCAAGTGTATTCGCTTTGCCGAAGAGGACGTTCGCGCCATGGGACGCGAGGCGCAAGGCGTGCGTTCCATGAACCTCGACGAGGGCGACTACGTTGTGGACATGGCAATTGCGCGCAACAACGTGGAAGTGCTGACCGTTTCCGAAAACGGCTTCGGCAAGCGCAGCGATTTGATAGACTACCGTCTGCAATCTCGCTACGGCAAGGGCATAAAAGCCGGCGTATTCAACGAAAAAACAGGCAAATTGGTCAACCTCAAGCTCATAAATCCCGAAAACGACATCATGCTCATCGCCGACAACGGCATTGTCATTCGTATTCGCGCAAAGGACGTCAGCAAGATAGGCAGAGACACCATGGGTGTGCGCGTAATGAAGTTCAAAGGCGACGCTCACGTGGTGTGCGTTTCGGAAAGTCCCGTTTCGGAAGATTTGGACGGCGACGAAGAATCTCAACCCGCAGAGGAATAAGAGTATATGCTCGACTACAAACAACTGATTGCTTCAAAAATCAAAGCTCCGCTTTCCACGGCGGAGCTGATGAGTTTGATAACGGAAACGTCCGACGATTCCTTCGGCGACTACGCTTTCCCCTGTTTCAAGCTGGCAAAGCTTATGCGCATGTCTCCCGTTGCCATAGCGGAAAAGTTGGCGGCGGACATAGAGCTTGACGATCACATTGTCAATGTTCAGGCGGTAAACGGCTACCTCAACTTTTTCGTCAACCGTTTGGAGCTGACTTGTGAAGTCATTTCAGACGTGTTTGCTTCGCACGGGGAGTACGGAAACAGCGACATGGGGTCGGGAAAAACAGTATGTATCGATTACAGTTCGGTAAACATCTGCAAATCCTTTCACATAGGGCATCTTTCCACAACGGCCATAGGAAGCGCATTGTACAAAATTTACGGCGCGTTGGGTTACAAGGTCGTCGGCATCAATCACCTTGGAGACTACGGAACGCAGTTCGGCAAAATGATTGTGGCTTTCAAATTGTGGAGCGACAGAGAGACCGCCGAGCGCGAAGGCGTCAAGGAGTTGCAGCGAGTGTACGTCAAATTCCACCAAGAGGAAGCGGAACACCCCGAACTGACGGAGCAGGCGCGCGAATGGTTTGCGCGTATCGAAAAGGGAGACCTCGAAGCGCAGGAACTGTTTGAGTTTTTCAAAAAAGTCACTCTTGCCGAAGTGATGAAAATTTACGACAGGCTCAACGTCAAGTTCGACAGCTGGAACGGCGAAAGTTTTTTCAACGACAAGATGGACGCTCCGCTAAAAATGCTCCGAGACAAAGGCTTGATAACCGAAAGTCAGGGCGCGCAAGTGGTGGAACTCGGCAATTACGGTATGCCGCCCTGTCTGCTTGTCAAGTCGGACGGCAGCAGTCTTTACGCCACGCGCGACATTGCCGCAGCCATTTGGCGCAAAGAGGAGTACGACTTTGACAAGTGCCTCTACGTTGTGGCATATCAACAAAACCTACATTTCAAGCAGGTGTTCAAGGTGTTGGAGCTTGCGGGATTCGATTGGGCAAAGGATCTTGTTCACGTGGCGTTCGGCATGGTAAGCCTCGAGGACGGAGCAATGTCTACGCGCAAGGGCAACGTTGTGTTGTTGAAGGACGTCATCGACAAGGCGGTTGCCAAAGCGGGAGAAATCATTGCGGAAAAAAATCCCGATCTTGCCGAAAAGGACAAGGTTGCCGAACAAGTGGGCGTTGGCGCGGTGTTGTTTTCCGCGTTGGAAAGCAGTCGTATCAAGGATATCGTTTTCAATTACGACCGCGTGTTGAACTTTGACGGCGAAACCTCTCCCTACTTACAATATACTTGCGCCCGTTGCAACTCCATTTTGGAAAAGGCGGGCGATTGGCTGTCGAGCAAATCGGTCGGGGACTATCGCGCATTAGACAACCCCGAAACGCTAAGGCTCGTCAAACTTGTCGGAAGTTTCCCTCAAGCCGTCAAGGACGCGGCTTTCAAATACGAACCGAGCATAATTTCCGCTTTGCTCATAGACATTGCGCAGGCTTTCAATCGTTTTTACATCGAACATCGCGTTTTGTCCGACAACATGGCGGAACAAATTGCCCGTTTGCAGGTTGTCAAAGCGACCGCCGACGTTTTGAAGCGCGGTTTGTCTTTGTTGGGAATCGAAGCTCCGGACAAAATGTAAAATTTGAAATTATTAAAGATTTTTCCACCCCATATTGCGTTTTTGGGCAATATGGGGCGGTTTTTTTACTATCAGGGTTGCGCTCTGCCGCCGCCGACAACCGACGCGCTTTGCCAGGTAAGCGGTCCTACAATGCCGTCGGCGTTCAATCCGTTTTCTCGCTGAAAAGCAACGACGGCTTCGCGCGTGGCGTTTCCGAAAATTCCGTCTATGTTTCCCAAAGGGTACAATTTGCTTGTCAGCTTTTGTTGCAAGTAACGAACGTACACGCCGCTGCTTCCCTGCCTGATTGTGGGGCGCGGCGGCAACACAAGCAATGTGCGCCAAGTGTTTTGTCCCACAATGCCGTCCGACGTCAAGCCGTTTGCCGACTGAAATGCCGTAACGGCGCGCTGTGTGTTTGCTCCAAACACGCCGTCCACGCTCAAAGCATAGCCGTTTTGTACAAGTAAGTATTGCAACAGGTAAACAAAATTGCCCGACGACCCGTTTCTCAATGTCGGGTAATTGTTCAGGTCGTTTCGGGAAATGTACCTTTCGCCGAGGAATTGACACACTCCGCGGCAGCTTTCTTCCGCCACCTCGGTTTGATAGTCGGGGTCCAACATCAGCTTGGCTTCCTCGAAATTGGTCATATAGCCCGGTTCTGCCAACGCCGACGGGCAGTTTACGCTTTGCAGAACGCCCACGTCGGTAAGAGCCGACACGCCTCTGCCCGTTTGTGAAGTTCCGTTGACGAGTTGTTCAAAAATTTCTTCCGCAAGCGCGCGGCTGCGAGCGGGTTGAGGGTTCTGTTGCGAAAAAAAGGTGGAAATACCTCGAGCGGAGTTGAAGCTGTTTCCGCTGCCGAAAGCATTGTAACCGAAAGTAACAAGCAAGGTGAGATTTTGCGCGTTTATGCGGCGTACGCGTGTGGAAACGGACGTGTCCGTCAGCTCGGGTTTGACGTCAAACACGGCAAAATTGTTGCGCAAGCACGCCTCGAGAAACTTGTTTTTGGTTGGTCTGTTGAACTGATTTTCGTAAAAAGGCACGTTCAGGTAGGGCATAACGGGGGTACGTTTGCCTGCAGTAAAGGGGTTTTGCCCGTGTTCGTCATTGCCTCCGATGTAGTAAGTTGCCAAAATTTTACTCCTTATTTTCTTTTCTCAACATTGTATGCAGTCGCCTGTTTTCGGGTCACATCGAAATTTCCACAAAACGACATTGTAAAACGTTTTTCATTTCAGGCTTTCTGTGGTATAATAATCGGCAAGGCGAAACGATTTTTCGGTTTCCCAAAGGAGGAAGTATGAATCCCAAACGTATACTGACCATACAGGACCTTTCCTGCGTGGGGCAATGTTCCCTGACGGTGGCGCTGCCCATTTTGTCCCGCTACGGCGTAGAAACATGCGTGTTGCCCACGGCAATTCTTTCCAATCACACGCAGTTCAAAAGCTGGAGCTACCTTGATTTGACACAAGAAATTCCCAACATTTTTAACGAATGGCAAAACAGCGGTATCAAGTTTGACGGCTTTTTGTTGGGTTATCTCGGCAAAAAAGAACTGATGAATTTGGCAGTGGAGTGCTTTGAAAGGTTTTCCAACAAGCCCGCCCCCGTTGTTATAGACCCCGTTTTTGCCGACAACGGCAAATTGTACAGCGGTTTCGATCTTGACTACGTGCGCGAAATGGCAAGACTTGTTCGCCATGCGGACATCATCGACCCCAACATTACCGAGGCGTGCTTTATTACCGACACGCCGTACCGTTCGCAGTATGACAAGGCTTACGTCGAAACGCTTGCCGCAAAACTTGCCGCGCTTACCGACGGCGCGGTCGTCATCACGGGAGTAGAGTTCGACGGACAGATAGGCGAACTTGTTTTGCAAAACGGCAAATTTGAATACGTAATGCTGCCCAAACTGAACGCGCAGTATCACGGCACGGGGGACATTTTCTCGTCGGTAATGACGGCTCGCCGCTTGCAGGGTGCAAGTCTTGCCGACAGCTGTCTTGCGGCGGGCAAGTTTGTCGCCGATTGCATGCGCGGAACAAACCCGACAGAACACTTTTACGGCGTTTGCTTTGAACCGCAACTCGCCAAGTAACCTACGCTGCCACCGAAGCCGCAGAGCCTGAAGAAATTGCCCTCGGCATTTACGTAACGACCAAAACAGAGTAGCATTTTACTGAAACTTGTTGTAAAAGAAAAATATCCATCGGCTATGTCGGTGGATATTTTCTTTGCTCTTTTTTTTTTGCTTGTCGCGCATTGGCTTCGAGAAAAGAAAAATGGATGCCTTTTTAATGCGCCGCAGCTTGCGGGGTATAAAAACAGTCAATGCGCAGTCGGAACGGAAAAGACTGTTGTTTTAACGCGTCATTTTCTGTTCTTCTCGATCCATCTGACCGCGAAATCTACCAGTTCCCTTTGGCGCATAAAGGTTACTGTCCCATTTCCCAAGGCGGCTTTGGCAACCGAACAATTTGTTTCAAAAGCCTGACCGATCCTGTCAAAATCCTCTCCGTCCACAAAAAGCGTCTCATAAGACTTCCGGACGCGCACGCCGTTTTCCATGATCGCGCTGCTCTCCACGGTGTTGTGTTTACCGGGGTAGTTCGCTCGCGCGTCGGCAAGGTGCAGTGATGTATTCTTGTCATAGCCCACGCCAATCAACAGCACATAGCCGTCCAACTCGTAAAGTTTGCCAATGGGAGAGCCGTCACCGAAGATGTTAGACAAGTCGTGGTTCTTTGTCAAGTACTCGGCGTATCTGCCCCAAGCCGCCACGGATCTGGCAGGATGGTCGCTGCGAACGGCGCCGGGCCATCGGCGGAACATCTCCGCAACGGCGCCCATGGTGTTTGTGGGCGTGATGTCCTTGTCGTAAGCCGGCCAATTGTCCCGAATGAGCTGCCACCATTCCCGAGGTTCTTGCCAATGGACGCCGGAGGAAGGGTCAAGGTTTTTCCAGGATTGAGCGGGCATCATAAGCGTTCCGTCCTTCCCAACGCTCTCCATCAGAGCCTCGATCACCACCTGAGCCCCGCCGCAGACGAAGCTAAGAGAGCTCAGGGAGCAGTGGACCATGACCGTCTGCCCTGCCTTCACTCCTACCTTTTGAAAGGCGTCAAGAAGATCCTTTTTCAGTACGATTTTTCGTTCCATTTTAACCTCCGTGTTCGAAAACTCGATTATCCTATTCGTTTTGTTTCAACGGGCAAATAAAATTTTATTTTCAATTCATATCATACACAAAAAAGAAATGTTTGCAAGAGAATTAAACAAAAACAACAGTTTAGTGTTAATTATTCGCAAGATAATACATTTTTTTGAAAATTGAAAATTGGATTGCTGTACAATGACAGAGTGGTAATATCTTACAATTTCAGCGAGTTGACGGGCAAACACCGCATAGACAGAAAAGAGATGGAAGAAACGAGGCAGGCAAATACTGCCTTTTCTGCTCGAAGTTCGTACATTCTCCATTGGCTCCGAGGTTTTGTTCCGACAAAAGGGGTTTGTTGTTCCGCAAAGCATAGACATTGTTCCGCAAACGCAGCTTGCGCAAGGGTTGCGCAAATCTTTATACTTTCTTTATGTTGTGGGCGGTTTCTTTATATTTTTTTTAGCAATTTTGTTCTACAATTTGAGTATGGGAACAACCGACAAAAAGAAATTTCATCTAAATCCGTTTCAGGTCATTATTATCAGCTTTGTTGCGCTGATACTTTTTGGCGCAATATTGCTTGTGTTGCCCATTTCTTCCAAGGACCGCATTGTGACGCCCTTCAACAAGTGCTTGTTCACGTCCGTTTCCGCCGTGTGCGTTACGGGATTGGTCGTGGTAGACACGGCTACGCATTGGTCCGTGTTCGGGCAGGTGGTAATTCTGCTGCTCATACAGATAGGCGGCTTGGGCGTGATAACCTCCTTTGCGGCGTTGATGTTGCTTTTCGGCGGAAAGTTCAGCCTGTTTCAAAAAACGGCAATGCAGGAAGCGACTTCCGCGCAAAAAATGGGCGGCATTGTGCGGTTGACGATCTTTATACTTGTTGCCACGTTCGCCTCGGAAGTGGCGGGCGCGTGCGCCTTGATGGGCGTGTTTGTGCCGCAGTACGGCGGTCGGGGCGTGTGGATGGCGATTTTCCACGCAGTGTCCGCGTTTTGCAATGCGGGGTTCGACATTATGGGTACAAGCGACGCACCCTTTGTTTCCATGGCGGGCTACGTCGGAAATCCGCTGCTCAACCTTACGCTGATGCTGCTTATATTCGTGGGCGGCATAGGTTTTTTGACCATTTACGACATAGGCAAAAACAAATGCAGATTTTCTCGGTACAGCCTGCAAACAAAAATTGTGCTTGTCACATCTGCCGTTCTCACGTTGGTGCCGGCAATTTACTTTTTCTTTGCGGAATTTGCCGAAATGCCCGTCGGAGAAAGAATTTTAGCTTCGTTGTTTGCCGCGGTTACGCCGCGCACGGCGGGGTTCAACACCGTAGACGTAAACGCGATGTCGTCTGTGGGCAAGGCTCTCACCATGGTGTTGATGCTTGTGGGCGGCTCTCCCGGTTCGACGGCGGGCGGCTTCAAGACCACGACCTTCGCGCTGCTGTTTGCCTGTGCGTTTTCGGTGTTTCGCAAAAGGAAGGACACCCGCATGCTTCACCGCCGCATAAGCGACGACACGGTCAAAACGGCTTCCGCGCTGTTTTTGCTGTACTTGTTCCTGTTTTTGACGGGCGGGGCAATCATCTCGCTGACAGAAAAGTTGCCGCTAAACGTATGCTTGTTCGAAACCGCCTCCGCCATAGGCACGGTGGGGTTGACCTGCGGCATAACGCCCTCGTTGGGAATTGTTTCGCAAATTGTGCTTATGCTGCTGATGTTTGTCGGCAGAGTGGGCGGGCTGACGTTGTTGTACTCGGTGCTTTCCAACGGAAACAAAAATTTAGCCAAGCTTCCGCAGGGGAATCTGGCAATAGGTTAAGGTGAAAAAATGAAAAATGTACTTTTGATAGGATTGGGGCGTTTCGGCGCAAACATGGTAAAGGAGCTTAGCGGCTTGGGTTGTCAGGTAATGGCGGTTGACATAAGTGAAGAACGCGTAAACGACGCGCTCAACTACATTACCCGCGCGCAAATCGGCGACAGCACCAAGAGAGAGTTTCTCAAGAGTATCGGCGTAAAAAACTTTGATTTGTGCGTAGTTACCATAAGCGACAACTTCCAAAGCTCGCTGGAAACGACCTCGCTGCTCAAGGAGCTGGACGCCAAATTCATTGTGTCGCGCGCGGCAAACGACGCGCAGGAAAAATTTTTGCGTTTGGCGGGCGCGGACGACGTTGTTTACCCTGAAAGTCAAATGGCAAAGTGGGCGGCGATACGCTACGGATTGGACAACATTCTCGACTACATCGAATTAGACAACAACCACGCCATCATCGAGGTAAACGTTCCCAAGGCGTGGATAGGCAAAAGCATTGGCGAATTGGAAGTACGCCGCAAATTCGGCATAAACATCATGGGCATAAAGCAAAACAACGTTCTTAACGTGGAAATAACGCCCGACACCGTCCTCGGAGAGGACAAAACACTGTTTGTCGTCGGAGAATATCGGTCGTTGCAAAAGTGTTTTAAGTTGTAAGCGGAGGTTGTTATGACGATAGTTCTCGTTCTTGTGCCGCTTATGTGTGCGTTGTGCGTGGCGGGTTACTTTGTCATCGGCAAATTAGACAAGTTTATTCGCGAAAGCAAGCGTGACAAGCGCGCAAATTCCCGCAAAAGCTCCAACAAAAAATAAATTTGTTGCGCAGTGCCTTTTGTGATATAATAACAGATATGGAACAACAAAACCGAGAACACATATTGGTGTGTCTGTCGGCGTCGCCGTCAAACGCTCACATAATCGAAACCGCGGCAAAAATGGCAAAGGCATTTGACGCGCATTTTACCGCGCTGTACGTAAGCACGCCCGAAGCGGCGTCGATGTCCGCCGAGGACAAGGACAGGCTGCAACGCAACATTGCTCTTTCCGAACAGCTCGGGGCAACGGTAACAACCGTGTACGGCGACGACGTAAGCTTTCAAATCGGCGAATTTGCGCGGCTGTCCCGTGTAACGAAGGTGGTGCTTGGGCGCAGCAACATCAAACGCCGTCCTTTCGGCAACAAGCCGCTGACGGACAGGCTTACCGCCATTGCGCCGGACATAGAGATACACATCATTCCCGATCACGCCGCGGAAACAAAGCTTACGCGCGCTTTTGGGGGCTTGTCGCGCAAAATCGTCCCCAATTGGAAGAGCGTTCTCATCACGGTGGGCATTTTGGCTGCCGCCACGGGCATAGGAATGTTGTTTTCCTACCTTGGCATTTCCGAGGCGAGCATAGTGACGGTGTACGTGTTGAGCATTTTGCTGACGGCGGTGTTTACGCAAAACTATCTTTGCGGAACGGTCGGCTCGGTTGCGGCGGTGTTGGTGTACAACCTTTTGTTTGTCGAGCCGCGTTACAGTTTGCGCGTCACAGAGGCGGGAACGTACGTAACCTTTGTTGTTATGCTCATTGCCTCGCTTGTTACAAGCGCGCTTGCCAATCGTCTGCAGTATACCGCCAAGCAGTCCATTCAAGCCGCATACCGAACAAGGGTGTTGTTCGACGCGGACAGGCTGCTGCAGCAGCAAACGGATTGCGACGAGCTGCTTGCCACAATGGCGCAGCAGCTTGTAAAGCTTATGGACAGGGACGTTGTGGTGTACTCCGCGGAAAACATGCAGCTCAAAACATTCCGCGCGGAGGGCAGCGACGGCAAGGAATTTGACGCGGAGGCGGTCAAGCGGCTGCTCCAAAGCAACGAGCACGAGCTTGAAGAGGACGGCACGGTGTACCGCTCCGTCGGCATTTTCGACAGAACCTATGGTGTTGTTGGCGTGCGTATGGGAGACAGACCGACGGAATCGCTGGAAAAAAGCATTTTTCAGTCGGTGGTGGGGGAGTGCGCTCTGGCGATAGACAACATTCACAGCCGAGAGGAAAAGGAGCAGGTCGCCCTGAAGGCAAGGCAGGAGCAGCTGCGCGGAAACATGCTGCGGGCAATTTCGCACGATTTGCGCACGCCGCTGACAGCCATTGCGGGCAACGCCGACTGTCTGTTGAACACCTACGACAAGCTGGACGACGACACGCGCAAACAGCTGTTTTCGGACATCTACGACGACGCGCAGTGGTTGTACTCCTTGGTGGAGAACCTGCTGTCCGTCACGCGGCTCGACAGCCACGTCCAACTCAATTTTACTTGCGAATTGGCTGACGAGCTGATTGACGAAGCCGTTCGGCACGTTCACAAGCGAAGCGACGACCACATTGTCGTAAAGGACGTTCCCGACGAGCCGCTGTTGGTAAAGGCGGACGCAAAGCTTGTGCTGCAGGTGTTGGTAAACCTTGTCGACAACGCGCTCAAGTACACCCCAAAGGGCAGCAAAATTGTCGTTTCCGCGCAAAAGGCGGCAAACGGCATAAGGTTTTCCGTGGCGGACAACGGCAACGGCATACCGCAAGCGGAAAAGGAAAAGGTTTTTGAAATGTTCTACACGGGTAACAACGCGGTGGCGGACAGCCGTCGCAGCCTTGGTTTGGGGCTGGCTTTGTGCAAATCCATTGTCGCCGCCCACGGGGGCGTTCTCGAGGTTTGGGACAATTCACCGCACGGCGCGGTGTTCGGCTTTGTTTTGCCGCAGGTAATGGAGAAAAACAATGACTAAAACTTTGATTTTGGTGGTGGAGGACGACCCTTCGGTGCGCAACCTCATTGTCGCCACGCTAAAAGCCAACGAGTACAAGTACATTGTGGCGGACAACGGCGAAAGTGCCGTCGCAGCCGCCGCAAGCTACAACCCCGACATAGTTTTGTTGGACCTCGGCTTGCCCGATATCGACGGCATAGAGGTCATCAAGCGCATACGCAGCTGGTCCGCCATGCCCATTGTGGTCATAAGCGCGCGTAGCGAGGACGACGACAAAATTTCCGCCTTGGACGCGGGCGCGGACGACTACGTTACCAAACCCTTTTCCGTTGCGGAGCTGCTTGCCCGCGTAAGGGTGATGAAGCGGCGTATAGACGCGACAGCGGTGGGGGAACAATCGGTGTTTGTCAACGGAGACCTCAAAATAGACTTTGCCGCGGGCAGCGTGTTCCTCGGCGAAAACGAGCTGCACCTTACTCCCATAGAGTACAAGCTGCTGACGCTGCTTGCAAAAAACGTCGGAAAGGTACTTACCCACACGTACATCACACAAAACGTTTGGGGCGGCAATTGGGACAACGACGTGGCTTCGCTGCGCGTCTTTATGGCAACCCTGCGCAAAAAATTGGAAAACGCCCAAGGCGTGCAGGACTACATTCAAACGCACGTCGGCATAGGCTACCGAATGAACCGCGTGGACTGAAGCGGCTCGATCGTTGGCAAACGAACCTCAAAAACCCACCCCATGTCGTCATTTTGACGGAAAAACGGACCGAACAAGCTTGGTTGTTCGGTCCGTTTTTTGCGTGTTTTGGGGGAATTTTGCGACAAAATTGCTTTTTGGGGGCAAAAAATGCTCGAAATTGCGCCTAAATGAATATATATAGAATGTTGCAACGTGAAAAGCACGCAAAAGCGCGTGTTTTTGGCGGAAAGAGCGCGGCAAATTTGAGCAAAAGCAACGCCTTAAAGGGCGTTTTCAAAAATGAACAAAGTTTGCGTTTGGCGCACATGTAGGCGGAAAAGTTGCAAAAATGCAAAAAAACAGGAAAAATCGGGTTATTTCAAAAAATTTCACCCCGTATCGCAATTTTTTTTGGAAAAATACTTGACAGGGCGAATGGGGGGGGGTATATTATGATATCATAATGTCGAAATTTGCCCCTTTGCGTCGGTCACGCGCGAGCGCGCGTATGCACGCGAACATTGTATAACTCAATTCGACATTACGCCCATTCAACAAAGTCCAATGGACGGGGCAACGCACCAAACACGGAGGAACAAGAATTGAAGAAAGTTTCGATGATCCAATTGAAAAGATCTTTACTTATTGTTTTTGGAATATTGTTATTTTTGTCGCTGATTTTGGCGGTGACCGTTCCCAACCCAAAGGCGGTGGCGGCTACGGAAGAAACGCCCCTTTCACGTTACTTGTACTATGGCGAATTGACCGAAGTAAACGGCGTGCAAGGTTACATAATCACCAGCTACCAATACCACGGCAGTAATGTTTTTGGCGGATACAATGATGAAGGAGAATTGGTTCCCGCGGTCATTCCCGCGCAATTCAACGGCTACCCAATTCTCGGTATCGAAGCCGGCGTGTTCGGCGGTGCGGGCAGCATAAACTACATCACTTTCAACCGCATTACCGACGCCGATGGCGGCGGCGATTTGGCATATTCCGATGAGAGCAGGGAAGAGCGTGCGTTGGCATATAGCCGCATGCCCAAGGAATGTCAAAAAATAGGCACAGCCATTCGCGACATTGGCGACTTTTGCTTTGCGTCCAGCGATCTTGTTCAAATAACGCTTCCCGCGTCCGTCGCAACACTCGGCGAGGGTTGTTTTGGCACTTGCAAAAGCCTGACCCGCGTCAAAAGTTTTGACGCAAACGGAACGGAATACGAAAGTCTGCAAGCACTCAAATACCTGCGCACCATTGGTTCAAAGTGTTTTTTGTACGACTACAAGCTTCAAGCATTCGAATTGCCCGATGATGAACGTGAAAAAGACGGTTACGATAGCTTTGATATTGTAGGCAACACCGACTACTATCCCGAAGGTACAGGCATTTACGAAATAGGCGACAGCGCGTTTCACCGTGTGGGAGTAATGCTTGAAGCTGTCAATGGCGGAAACTATTTTGTTATTCCCGCATCGTTGGGCAATGTCATAGAATTTCCGTTTGAAGTTGTTTACACCGACACATTAGATGTAAGGGGAAATTTGGTTTCCAGAGCATTGAGTGACGAGGATGGTGACGGACTGCAGGTAGACGTGTATGCCAAAGGCGGTCCCGGCACATGTGAATTTTACCCATGGGGATTTTCTACAAGTAAAATAACGTGGAACAAGAATGCACCCGGTTGGGCTCAAGATGATACTAACAAGTGGTATTATAACACACACAGAAATATTATCGGTCCATATTATGGAAAGGCTACTACTGTTGAAATTCCCAGCAGTATCGGTAACACAACTTTCACCAAAGTAGCCCCTGGTGCATTTTCAGGTAAGAGTGTTGAGAGCGTTTCTTTTGCCGCCGGTTGGAATTCCGTTGACATAGAAGAGCTCCCCACTGGATGTTTCAATAATTGCGGTAATCTTACCACTGTCAGCAACTTGCCCGATACGATCCGGAAGATAGGCGCAATGTCGTTTACAAACGACAAACAGCTGAAAACTATCACAACAACAAATCATACCACCACGGATGTAGTAAACATTCCCGACGATTGTTCTCAAATAGGATTTTGGGCGTTTAGCGGTTGTGACGCCATAACAACGGTCAACATTTGGGGCGAATTTAATGATGAAACTTTCAAAATTTCGCAATCGGCATTTGTTACGGCAACTTCATCGCCGAAGATTGTATTTGAACATTTGCACGGCGATCCGCGCAACATTGGCAATTTGCACGACCGTCCCGAGGAGTACTCCGTTTGGGAAACCAAAACATACCCGTTTGGTTGTATCAACCCCGGTACAACAATAACATACCCCGACGGCGACGATCTTACCCCCGTTAAAACGTTTAACACCATTTGGGACTGCATAATATTGACAGAAGCCGTCGATAACGGTGCGCACGGCACGGTTCAGCTTGTTCGTACAAACGAGGCAAATTTACAAACCTACAAGAGCGGAGTTGCTTATGGTTCCGATTGGAGTTTAAGCGGTACGTCTCTGACATTCCCGAGCAAACTTGTTGATGGAAAAAAGACATACGACGTCAAAATTATCGGCAAACCCAACGGACACAACAAGGGAGACAGAACCATTACCATTAGCGGATTGGGAGTGTCAAAACTTACAACGTTGAAAATACCCGAAGGCGTTGAAGAAACCGGTTATATGATGGTGACCGGCACAATCGATGGCTCTAAAACAACGGTATCAGAGGGATTGGCTCAAAAGCAACAAGACGGTTTGATATTGCCGTCTACCTTGAAAAAAATCGGCGACTGGTGTTTTTACCCCGCCACAATGGAAACGCTGTTACAGCTTCCCGAGGGGTTGGAACAAATCGGTTTGTATGCGTTCCGTAATGTCACCATTCTGAACACGGAATTGGTGTACTTCGGTTACTGCAAAACAGTGTTCGGCGCGGCGTTTGTAGACGCAAAAGCACCCCACATGACAGATATCTACTATCTGCAATACCGCACTCAAAAGGCGGACGACGTGTTTTCGCGTGAAAACGGCTTGTATCTCAAGTACGAAGGCAAACACTCCTCCTCTGTTGCCGGTGCTGCAGGCTTAAAGAACTACACAACAAACAAAACTCCCACCGTCCACTATATGGACGACTACAGTCCGTACGTGTACGAAATCGGTACAGTAAGCGCTGACGCCGAAAAGGTCGACAAGAAAGATTATCTTCCCGTGTTGCAACACGCTTCCAACAAAGGCAACATGGCTTACGACATGCCCACAGCCGACGCTGTTTTTGCAATTCCCGTCGAAAAGAGAGACTCTCAGGGAACTTTGTACGGCTACGGCGCAAACGTGCGTTTCGGCGTGCGCATGATGACGCAGGAAAACGAAATTTCCAATGTTATGTTGCAAGACTCGGCAGGGGGCACAAGCGCGCCTACTACGGTCACGCAAGACGGAAAACTCGCGGGAACGCCGATTGAGGGTGAGTATCCCAACGCACAGGACTTTTACATGCTGTTTTGGGACGAAGCACCCGACACAGGTAAGTACGTATTCCAAATTTCCTACAAAAACGCAAAACTTGCCACTGCAATAAAAAACAACGGCAGTACAAACTATGACGGTAAAGATGAAGGTACTTTCCGCACGCAATTTGTTATTTCCATCGATATCTACGCGTCGGTAAGGTTTCAGCATGCCCTTTCGCAGAACATAACGGGAGAAAGATTGCCTGACGACATGAAGAAGGGCGAGGACGGCACCGCGCTCATCAAAGTGAACGGACGTTCTTACACGCAACAAACCGTAAACGAATTGCCCGAGGTTGTACCCAACGACAATGGCGGCGTAATCAGCAGTGTGCTGTTGCCCAACCCCGGATTTATTCACCCCGCGGCAGAGTTTATCGGTTGGACGACGGACTCTTCCATTGGCGGCAAGGTGTGGGTAGAGGACCCCGGCGAGGGCAGCTACACGCCCATTGGCAAAAGGTTCAGTATCAATCGTAATCAATTGGACAGCAACGACCAAATAGTGGTGTACAGCGTGTTCCGTTTGAAGCTGAACACAAACGCCAGCTACGCCACAAGCGGTTGGACGTACGGCAACAATCCGTATCAGTATTTCAACCAACCCACGGACGGTTCTTCGGCGGGGTACTACACAATGTTCCGCCAGGACGACAACGGCAAATGGCACTTGGAAGGCGACGCAATCAATGTGTCGGAAGGACAATTGCCCACCGCGTTCAACAGCAGCTACAACGAGCAAACGCACGCGGGCAAGTACGTGGTGCTTTCCGGTAATTACGCGGACAACGCAAACTTCAGCGACGGCAAAACTCTGACGGACGAAGCCTTCCAAGCTTGGGTAACAGAGTTGGGCAAATCGACGTGGACGATATCGAATTTCGAGGTTCAAAAACGTTCCATTGCCGTAAACGCGTTGGCGCTTAGCGTTACTTACGGCACGCACGTTTACAGCGATCAGCTTGCTTCTTACGAGGGCTACACTTCCGTAGAGGACTATATCTACGAAAACGGCATAAGACCCACGACCAACTTGCCCGGCACTCAAACCAACAAGGACGCGTTTACCGTGACGCTTTCGGGACAGGTCAAAGGGGACATTACGCCTCACGTCGGACAAACAATAAGTTACACCGTGACAGCCAAGAAAGACGAAAAGTCGGGCTATCAGGACTACGTGTTGACAGGCACGGCAAACAACACTTACATTGTTACGGCGCGCCATTTGGCTTTGGACGTGTCGTTGCAACGCACAGTACCCGGTAGCGACACAACCACGCTTACGCCCACGCCCGTAAGAGGCACAAACACCTACACTTGGACGTGGTACGGCAAAACAGCATACGAAAGCGTTGTTGTGGGGGCTTCTGCGGCGCAACCCGACGGCGGCGGATTTGTGTTTTCCGACATCAACGCATTGGAACATGCGTTTTCCTCTTATGTGCCCAAGTTTGACCCCTCCGACGTAAAAGCAGGTTCATACGACATTTACGTTCGCATCAGCGAAGAAGTTGGTAACCAACTTAACAAAGACTACGAAATTACTCTTATCAACAACAGCAACCCCGGTAGTTATGACGTCGAAAAAGGCGGGTATATTGCCGCGCAAGTGACAATCACACCGTTGAATATCACCTCGCCGACGTTTAAGGACGATTTGTATTTCGGCACGCGCATAACCAAGGAAACTATCGGCACGCACATTGCAACGCACGGCACGATAGTTGTGCCCGAGGGCGTAAACGACATGCCCGCAGCATATTGGAGCGCCCACAGCGACGAGCTGCTCGGCAAATCAAGCTCTTCCGGCGTTCCCACAATCTACACGTGGGACGATCCACTCCCCGGTAGCGGCACGTATCACTTTACGGGCAAACTCCCCGAGGGCGCAGTGCTTCCCGACGGCGCGTCTGTAGGAGAATTTTGGTATGCGGGTACTTACACCGAGCCGTTCAATTTGAGCGACGCCACCAACTACGCATGGCAAGAGACGGGCACGGACGAACTCAATCAGTCCTTTACCATCAAGCCGGCGGAAATTGTTTTAAGCACCGACGTAAACCGCAATGTCTTTTACGGCGGCGAAGATTTTGACTACACCGAGAAATTTATGCATGGCGGCAGACCCGGCGAACAGCGCGAAAACGGCATGGTGTCCGTCACCATAAGCGGCGACCATGGCAGCTCGGCAGCGTTGGCAATTTGGGGCGCGCAAGGTACGGGTCCGTCCAGCAACGGTTGGTCGCAACGTCATTTCTCGCGCGACGGCAGAAGCGTTGACGCTCTGATTGACGCGGGCACGTATACCTACCGCTTTGCTTTGCAGGGCGACGGGCTACGCAACCTTAGAATTGTAAACACAGATGACACTTACGATTACAGCGGTGACGCCGATCCGGACTTCGGCGAAAACAACAAGTGGAAGAACGTTACCGAAACCTACGCGGAAATTGACTTTGTTATCAACAAGGCGGAAATCAAACTTACAAACACTTCCGAACCCACAGTCAATGTTTTCTACTACGACGGAAGCGACCATGCGGCAAAGTTCTTCGAAAATTTCTTCAAACTTGTCAATGCCAGAAACGCCGAAGGTTGGGTTGTTCAAAACTACTACGGCGCTGACGGCTCGGCGCAAAACTACGGCTACCGCGTCACGTACAGCTTGGACTCCGGCGTTGGCAACATAGACGCCGTAAATGCGGGCTACTATGTGCTTGTTGTGTCCTTGCAGGGCACGGGAGCAACCAACAACGTCAAGTTTGTTACGGACGGTTTGGGCAGCTATGATGTCAACGAAGAGGGAACTCGAATCACTTGGAAGCAAACTTTGACGAGCGCCGACGCCACCATAGCGGGCGAAGGCTTTGGCGCAGCGCCTGCAGGTACGGTACTTGTTATCAAGCCCGCGGAATTGACAATTTCCGTTGAAACGAGCGACCTTGTGTTCCGCAACAGCGCTTACAACCCGACAGACATTGTAAAACTCGACATTTTCAGTGGTCACGGCGCAAACTTGCTTACCGCAAGCGACTATACGATTACGATAGGCGGCTGGGAGGCAGCGGACGCAAGCTACACGGACAACAAAGAAGCCACGCAGCTGTTCCACGCGGGCAAGTATACCTACACGGTAACTTTGAACAACAGTAGCACAGCCACAACAACGCAAAACTATCGCTTTGTTGCGGGCACGGGCTACAATGTTTCAAGCGACACGCGGGAAGCGGACGCGGTAGCAAGCGTCGGCGCAACCCTCGAAGTGAAACAAGCGAGCATTCGTCTCAATGAGTACACAACAGACGGCTCAAAATGGTCGTACAATGCGCAAGCACGTACCATAACCGACCTTGCGGGTATCACGCCCGTATCCGGTGAGCAAAACCCGTTGAGCGTTATGCCCACGCGGATTACAGGCGAGGGCACGGACGGCTACAAGTGGGTCATCACGTACAAAAAGAGTGAGGACGCAAGCGGTGAAACCGTTACGCAACTGCTCAATGCGGGTAACTACACGGTAGAATTGCAACTGTTGGGCTCTGCCAAAAACGACTTTGTTGCAAACAAAGACAAGCTTACCTACACGATAAACAAAGCGACGATAACCGTCACAACCCCGAGTTCGGTGGTGTATGACGCGCAGGTACACGACGCGAGCATTTCCATCACGGACAGCGTTACGGGCAACCCCGTCGTAAGCAAGGGCAATTACACAATCACCTACTCTGTGGCGGCGAGTGTTCCCAACAACGAGAACGCTCAACTCGGCACAGGCGACAAGCCCCTAAACGCAGGTTCGTACACGGTAACAATCAAGTTTACCGCAACGGCGGCAGGCAACTACGACATTGCGGGTGGCGGCAGCACAACAAGCGAAGACGGCACAATGTCCGTTGAGCGCACATTTGTGATAGAAAAAGCCACAATCACCGTAAATTGGGGCGACAGCAGCTGCATATACGACGGCGGCAATCACAAAAAGTCCACAATTCCTCTTGCAACAGAGGGCGGCGACGAGGCTTGGCGCAAAAAGCACCTTGTTAAAATCACCAACAGCCTCAACACGGGCGTTTTGCCCACCTTTGACGGCAAAAACGACTACAACAGCGGAAGCTACGAATTTTGGCTCAGCTCGGTGTACACAGGTTGGTATTCCGGCGCGGACAAAGACACAACCTTTGTTCACGCGGGAACATACATGTTGACGGCAAACCTCAAACCGAACGGAAACTTCCAATTCTCGGCGGGCGGCGCTGCAACTACCACCTTCAACTACATCATCAACTCGTACGACATCTCCGACGACACAAACTTGACGTTGGGACTTACAAAGGGCAGTTACGACAAGAATACCAACACAATCAGCGGCGAATTCCACTTTACGGGAATGCCCATCGACGACCTGATAAGCTCCGTTATGGAAACGCTTACAGCGGACGGCATAGCGAAATCAGAAAAGTTGGATAATGCTGACTACGCGGTGGTGTACTCAAGCAACCTCAACGCAGGTACTGCAACAATCACCCTTAGCGGACTGAACGACTACACGGGCAGCCTGAGAATAACCTTTGAAATTTTGCCGCAATCGCTGGGCACAACCACTATTAACGCGGAAGGTCTCAGTTTGACGCTTGGCACAAACGACACAAACGTTACAAACACGGCTGTGGAAGAATATACCTACCGCAGGGCGGCTATCACAGTTGGCACAACGCTTACGTTGAACGACGACTACACGATACGTAGCAGCAGCGACTACGACGTGTCCTATTGGCGCAAAGACAGTGATGCTTACACCAACGTGGGCGCAAGCGGAATGATTGACGCGGGCACGTACTACATTGTCGCAAGCGGCAAAGGCAACTTTAACGGCGCGTACTATGTGGAAGTTGTCATCAACAAGGCGACCGTTTCCGTGGTGATACCCAACAACTCGGTAATCTTTAACCGTGCAATTCAAGTACCCACAATCACATTTGTAAACAACACCAACCCCTCGGTTGTGCCTCAAACGGGAGAGTGGGGCGTGTACTATGCGCCCACATTCGAGTGGCAAACGTTTGATATGCCCGGTTTCGACGCCGCAATCGGTCTTGATACAGAGTCGGGCTTTATCGGCTTGCCGAGTTACGCCGACTATTACAACGTGGGCGTGGTGTTGATTGGCAACGGCAGCAAAAACTTTACCCTCGACGGCGCAAACAAAGAAGGGACAACCATCAATCCGACAGAGGTTTACAGCAAACTGACGAACAAGTTGGCTGTAATCACCGACTACGAAACAAAACAAATAAAAACTCTCGACAGCCTAACGTTGGACGCAGGCTGCTATTGGACTGCTCCGAAAGGCTACACGATTGAACAATTGACAATCAGCCTCAACCAAAAGACGCGCACCGTAGAGTACAACTATACGGGCGCAGAAGATGAAGGTAAGCCTACGGGCGCAGAGGGCAGACACACCAACGACCTTGTCGCAATCGACTTTATCAACCTGCGCGACAAGACCAACGTTACAACCGTACCTTACATTTTGTATGTGTTCAAGGACGGCGAAAGCACCCCGTTTGCCGTGTTCCACTACACAACAGACCCCAAAGAGGGCAACTTTGTCCACCTCGGTGCTTGCACCACCGAATGTACAAGTTCCAGCGGCGAAGCAAGTACTCACAAGCACATGCACTTCACATACGTGGCGGATGGCAAAGTTACGTTCATAGAGGGCATACTTACAAGCCACTCCGAAGATATTCAAAAGTTGCGCAACGGATTTACCAATGCGGGCAAATTTACGCTCAAAGTTATTTTGAGTAACTGCAACTACGCTATCGACGGCGGCGTTCCTGCCGACGATTCGATTGCCGAACAAGACCCTGCAAGTTGGTGTCCCAAACGTAACTGCAACATAATGCAGGAATTCAGCTTTGAAATTACCAAAGCTACCTTGCGCCCCTTCCTGTTTGACAGCACCGACACAGAAGGCGAAGAAGTTGAACTTAGCGGATCAAACTTGCAAATTCCATACGACGCGCAATCGCACGCTTTGTGGGTGTGGTTTGCCAACGACGCCAACACGAACGCATTGCCCACCGATCGCATACCTGTCAGCGACAAGGGTTCATTGACTGCATCCAACTACTACGCGCAATATGCCTACAGCGGTTGGGCAGGCACTGCCGGAACAAGTGATGATGTGTCGAGTTTGACGAAGGGTCACAAAAACGTCGGTGTGTACACCGTCAACGTCGCCATCAGCGAAAACGGCAACTTCCAATTTGCAGGCGGCAGGTACGAGGCAACGCTTACGTACAGTATCACGGCGTTTGACATCACGAAACTTACGGATGAGCAATGGAAAGCTGTGTTGGAAGACAAGGTGTACACAGGCGTCGGCGTTGCAACAACGATCAAGAGTATAACAGTTACCGTTGGCGACAAGCAAATCACCTTTACCCCCGACGGCACAGGCAAGGGTGAAAACGAGGTGGCTCTTAAAGGCAACTTTGAAATTACAGGTTACTTCTCCAACACAAACGCAGGTACGGCGCGCGCAACCGTCACGGGCAGAGGCAACTTTGCCGGCAGCAAAGAGGTGTCGTTTATCATTGCACCGCGCAATGTGCTTGTGAAAATAAAGTCGCCGTCTACGCCTTACGGTCAAAGCCTTGCGGAAATCAGCACACAGGGCGTCGGTTGGGAACTTGTTCCGTACTTCGAGTACGAAAGCGAGGTCGGCACAGACGGATTTGTTTGGAATTGGAAAGGCGACGGCACCGACTACGCAGTTTACGCCAACGACAGTTTGGGCATCAAGCTCGGCTTGGCAAACGCGCACTACAACGCCGCAGGCGGCGCGTTGCTTGTGGGTACTTATGCCATTTACGACGCGTCGAACGAGAACGCGCACACAATGGCAACCTCGTCCAACTACAGCATCACATACATTGGCGATTGGAGCAGTGGCGGCACTTACGACGAAAACAAGCCGCTCAACGGACACGCGGGCACTTACACCGTCACACCGCGTGAGATCGTTCTTACTATCGGCAATTTGTCCGCTCAGTACGGCGATAATACACAAGCCACAATAATTGCAGGCACAATGCTCAGTGACAAGAACAGCCTGCTTACCGACAGCTACACCGTTGGAAACTATACAGGTGCGGCTATTCTTGCTGACGACAAGGAGACATTGTTCAAAGGCATTGAGCTTTCCATTGTTACTGCCGACGACAACTACAGCAAGGGCACAAACGCTTGGCTCAACGCAGGCAACTATGCTATCATTGCTCACTTTGACAGCAGTGCAACAGTCTCCAATTACTTCGGCGGAGACGGCGCTACCTACAACGTGGGCGACCAGTACAAGATTACGCTTGCAGGTACTTTCAGCGGCGAAGGCACTTACACGGACAGCGGCTTTGGCTTTGAGCCGGAGCCTGCCTACAGCGGACACGCAGGCACATTCACCGTTACTCCGCGCGAAATTACCATAGAGATCACTCACATCGAACACGAGTACAACAAGGCAGAGCCTACCAAAGACGAACTCAAATGGGAGCTGAAAGTGGGCAGCAAGCTTGCGGAAGGTGACTCGGAAGACATTCTCGGCGTTGTGTTGAAAAAAGACCCCGGCGTGAATGTTGGCACTTACTCCGTCAACGGAGCGTACACGGAGAGCGGAAGCTACATCGTCCACTTCGAAAACGGCGTCAACGCAGTGCAAATTACCGAGCGCAAGATCGTTGTGCACATTCACGACCAATATGCCGTCTACGGCGAGGCGGAGACCGTCAACTCGACCATGGGCAAGAGTGCCACAGAGGGCGGTTGGCATGCGACTTTGGCTGAGGGCAGCACCTACAAAGAGGGCAACGCCATTGTCAGCGGCGACGACATTCAGCTGGTCCTTATCAAAGAGTACGGCGCGTCTGTCAACGAAATCGGCTATGCCATCTACGGCAGCTACCGCAACAGCAACTACACCGTAACTTACGAGGGCAGATTTGCGGGCGAAGGAAATTATAACGATGACGACCGCACGGCTTACGCAGGACATGCAGGCACATACAAAATGCTTGCCCGCAAGATCGCGGTGGAAATTCTCAAGCAGAACAACACCTACGGCGAAACGCCCAGACTTTCCTCCGCGCAAGACACGGCGTGGAAGCTCTACGAGGGCAGCTTTACTCCCACTTACGACCCACATGTTGGCAACATCAACGCCAACACCATTGTAAGAAACGACAGCCTCGGATTGTCCTTTGCAACCAACGCAACCAACAGAACCAATGTCGGTGAAAAACGCCATATCGAGGTTACGTACGACAACGACAACTACGACATAACCTTCTTCTACAAAGAAGACGCGGTGTACGCGCAACTCGAAAACTCCGACGGCAAAGTTACCGCCGAGGGCGCACTTGTAACCGTCAAACGTGCCATCAGTATCACGTTGAACGGCGTGACGGTACGCTACGGCGACCTGCCCGAGGGTGCAAAGCTCTACCACTATGAAAACGACGGTCATGGCGGTCACGATGAGCTGCTTATACGCAACACAATGGGTGTTGATTGGGTTGCTCGCAGTGCTTTGACGGGCGAAGGCGCGGCTATCGTCAACGGTGACGAGCTGGTACTTGTCATCGGTATTTGGTACTACGACACGGTTAAAGGAGCAGGCAAGCCGTTTGAAGCGGGTATCTATGTTGCCGACGCGGACAAGTGCTATGTGTACGCGCGTCTTGCCACGGCAGAAGACAAAGAGGCTACCACTGATGAAGATGACGGCAGATTTGCCAACATCGACGACAATGCCAACTACGAACTTATGGTTGTCGGCAACCCCGCGTTCCCCAATGAAAACAGAGACCCCAATGGTATCTACGAATTCGACACATCAAACGGAACGCATTGGACGAGCGGCGCGGCAAAAGTCACTATCGAAAAGCGCAAAGTGACCGTTACCCCCGTCAGCCACCAAGACGTTTACGGCACGGCTTATGTGCCGCAAGGCTGGACGTTCGGCGGCGACGGCTACTATGAACCCGACCGTACCGAATTCGAAAAAAATGGCGAAGTTCAATTCAAAACAGAACCGCCCAAGAGCTCATCCGGCAACATCAAAGTGGGCGTATACACACTTGAGTTGAAGCCCATCACCGACGGAGATCTTCCTGTACGCGCCAACTACGACATTACTCGCGAAGAGGGCACTTACACAGTTACGCCCAAAGCGATAACGTACAATGTGGCAGACGCCACGGGCGTATATAACGGTCAACGTCCCACACTTGAGTCTGTATCCGAAGGTATCGACGGCGTTGTTTCGGGCGACAACTTGTACATTGCGCTTACTGTCAGCCCCAACATCGCAGGTACTTGGGGCGTAGGCAAGTATCCTATCGTCGGCACGGCGGTAAGCGGTGACGACAAGGACGACGCAAGCAACTACACGTTTACGTTCAACGGCGGTTGGACGACTGTTCCAAGCGATCAGCGAGCGGGCACATTTACCGTTTCCGGCAACGCGGGCGTTTACACCATAACCCCCGTAAAGCTCACCGTGGCGTTTATGCGCCAGACGGCAGTTTACGGTTCGGCAAGCGCAACAATCGGCACAAACTACGACATCACTCGCGAGGTCGGTTGGAAATTGACCAATGGCAAGCTTGTAACGGGCGAGACGCTCACCTTTACAAGAAGCATTGTTGCAGACAGAAGCAAAGATTGCTTTGAAAGTTTCTATCTGTACGTCAAACGCGGCGGCGACGAAATTGTCGGTTACGACGTAAAGATAACCTTTACCGAAAACAAGAATTACAAAATTACGTTTACCTACGACAAAACTTCGTTTGCAGACAGACTCGACCACGCCATTTCGCCCGACGGCGACAGCTTTACGTTGGAAAAAGCCTTTGTGGTAAATCCGCGTGAGATTACAGTCACCATCAACGACAAATCGAGCGTTTACGACGGCACCGACATCAGCGGCAAGAGTTTTGGCTCAAGCGACTACACAATCGACAACAACGCCGCCAACGACTCGGGTGCGGCAGTGGTCATGCGCAATGGTAGAAGGGACGAACCGACAATCGTTCTTACCGCAACGGGCGTCAACGCAGGCAAGTATGCCATCACGGCAACCTGCTCGAGCGGCAACTATAACGTTACGTTCAGGGGCAGCTGGAGCGAGGCGGACGACAACAAGGGTAAAGCCGGTACTTACACAATTGAGCCCAAAACAATAACTCTCAACATCAAGAACCAACAAACGACATTCAATGGAATGCACGCGGAGTACACTTTGTCGCAAGAAGCGAGCAACTACGAGTTTGTTGGACTTGTAGAAGGCGACAGCCTCACAGTAACACTTAAGTTTGCTTCCGCGCCTACCGATTGGCATGCAAGCACCTATGCGATAACGGCATCAATCAGTGGCGCAAAAGCAAAGAACTACAACGTAACCCTTTCGGGCAGCTGGAATGGCGCGGACGACTACCTCAACAAAGCAGGTACTTACACGATTAGCCCGCTTGCAGTGGAAATCGTTCCTCAAGCGCAGTTCTCCGTCTACGACGGCAAAGAGCCGACCGAAATCAAACACGGCTATGGAGAGGCTTGGCTGTTTACAGAGGAAACCATATCTGCTCTCGGCAGTCTGTTCGACAAGGACGGAAAATTGTTGGATAGCGAATCCGTTGACGCCATACTTCCGCTTGAATTTGTCAAAGAACAAGGCATTTATGTCGGCAACTATGATATCATCTTGAATGGTTGCACCAACACAGACTATACCGTGACCATTGCCGAAGAAAGCGTTGACAACAATGCTTACCGCATCAACCCGCGTCCCGTAACCGTAACCGTAATGGGACAAACGGGCGTTTACGGCAGCAGCTTGACGGTCAACCAAGTTGACGGCGTTGACTATGTTGCGGAAAAGGCAACAGACGACTCCGGCAGCGGACTTGTTGGCAGCGACAACCTTAACATCACGTTTGAATTGGAAGAGGTTTCCGGCAAGTCTAATTCCGGCAACTACAAGGTCGGTTGGTACAAAATTAAAGTAACCTACAACAACAGCAACTACAAAGTGACCTTGAAAGGCGACAACAGCAACATCAAGCTTGCCGAGGCTAAACGCGGTGATAGCAATCCCGAAACAGACGAGTCTGTTGCCGCAAATGGCGTAGCGCAAGAGCTTAAGAACTTGTTCTACGTGAGCAAACGTCAAATTTTGGTTAATATTCTCGACCAATCCGCCACCTACGACGGAACGCTGTGCGGCACGCTTGAAGGCGACACTCCCGCCCAATCTAAGAACCAAGCTTGGACGGCTGTATCCGCAATCAACGCCCCGGGCTCGGCTATCATGGAAGGCGACACGTTAGATATAACAATTTCCACGGAAGCAAGTCCGATTGACGCAAACAGCTACTACCTGATAGGTAAGCTTGGCACTGACGGCGACAGCGACAACTATGAAGTGGTGTTCCAAGGCAATTGGAAAGATGTCGGCAAGTTGCCCGGCGGTTATACAACCACTCCCGTTGAGGGTTACACTCACGGCGCAGGCACATTCACAATTGCCCCCGCCGAGCTGGAAATCACCATAAAAAACCAGACTCACGAATATGACGGCACTGCAGGTGAAATCAACTTCACAAAGGATACCGCTTGGAGTGTAACCAACGGCACTCTGCGTGACAGGGACGAAAGTGATTTCACCAATGGAGAAAGCGGACTCAAGCTTCTGCGCGAAGAGGGTAACACCGTTGCCACATATCGTTTGTACAGTGAGTTCACTCACAAAAACTACAACATCACTTGGGTAGAGGGTACTTACCAAATCACTCCGCGCAAAGTGGTGGTACACATCAACGACCAAGAACACACCTACGACGGCACCGTTCCCGAGGTGAACAGCGAGATAACAACGGGTTGGACTGTTTCGCTTAGCGAATCAAGCACGTACAGCGGTTTGGGCGTAGACGCTATCGTCACGGTAGGCGACGTCAAGGACGACCGTCTTATCACGCTTAGCAAGACCGCGGGCATTGACGCAGGAATATACCCGATCACAGGCGTTTGCGACAACCCCAACTATCAGGTTGAGTGGCAAGGCGCATGGAACAGCGACACGCACGGCAGCAACCCCGAATTGAACGGCATAGCCGGCGTGTACACAATCAAGCAACGTGCAGTAACCGTAGAAATTCTCAGCCAAAGCGGCGTTTACGGCGGCTATCAAGACGAGGGTATCAGTTCCGCTCAGCACTTTGCTTGGAACGTGACAGATGGCGAAGTGCTTACGCGCGACAGTCTTGAAATTACGATTGGTATTGTCTTTGATGAAAATCAAAAGAGCGATTTGGGCAAGCAACTCAATGCCGGTTGGTACAGTATCAAGGTTACCTACAACAACAAAAACTACAAGGTAACGTTCGAATGCAAACACAACATCAACACAGAAGATGGCAACGTAACGTCGTCGGATGTTGCTGACCACGCGGTCAAGGGTACATGGGACGCCAACTCCAACACTTACACGGTAGAAAACGGTTATCGTATCTACCCGCGCCGTTTGGAAATCACCGTTGCCGACCAATCCGCCGATTACAAGGGCAAGAATATCGCCCCCACAATCAAACAAAAGAATGAGCTTGATGACGCTTGGAAAGCGACCAACGTGTTGAACGGCAGCTGGCCTCCGTTTGTCACCACGGAAGAAGAAGCAGCATTTGAAATCATTTTGTCCGTTCAAAAGTCCGGCGATTATTGGAATGCCGGCACTTACGACATCGTAGGCGAAGTCAAAAACGCAGGCGACAAGACCAATTACGTCATCGAAAGCGTTAAAAACGGCAAGTTCACTATCAATCCGTTGAACGTCACCGTGACGGTCAATAAGCAGACCTACGCTGTTTACAACGGCACAAATTGGGCTACAGACTTCAACGAGAAGAGCAAAACCGTCAGTACCTTTGCCCAAAACGGCTATTGGACGGCGGACGGTGTACTTGGCGAGGACCAAAAGGCATTTGCAAAATCCGTTCAACTCAATTTGATTGGTGAAGCGGTTGCAGCCAATGTCTACTCTGCAGGTGGTAGTTGGCGTGATGACGCAGACGAAAACATCATTCTCAACTACAACGTGAACTATGTCGGCGGTTCTGTGTTTACCGTCAACAAACGTGCATTGACCGTTTCTATCAAAGACGCGACCTCTGTTTACGGTGAAAACTTTGCCGCTCTGTCCTACGAAGAAACCATCACCTGCACCAACGACAACAACGAAGCCACCAAGGGGCTTGGCACTATCAACGGCGACGATCTTGGTATCACTCTGTCTAAGCTGGGCGGCAGAGAGGCAGGCACGTATGCCATCACAGGCAGCTGGAGAAACAACAGCAACTACGAAGTTACCTTTACGGGCAGCTGGAGCGGAGAGGACTCCAACAAGGGTCATGCCGGTACTTACACGGTTACTCAACGTCAACTCACTGTTCACATCAACAATCAAGGCGGCGTGTTCGGCGGACTTACCTACACCAACCTCAACGAATTGCAGGGAACAAAAGATGGCGAAAACGGCTGGTACATCGAGGGCTTTGCAGATGATACGGGCATCAGCAACGAAAATAAAAACAGCAAAGTTTACGTTATGCCCGGCGACTCGTTGTCGATTTCCCTTGTTCTCCACAACGATACACATAGCGGAGAACACACAGGAAAATGCGCAATCTCCGCAACCTGCGGCAACACCAACTACAAAGTAACCTTCACGGGCGATTGGAAAGAAAATGACGAATTCAATGGAATTGCAGGTATATTCGAGGTTTCCAAACGCGCCATTCAGATCAAACTCCTCGACCAGACAACCACTTACAACGGCGGAAAACAGGGTCCGAAAAACGGTCGTGGCGTTGCTTACGAAATAAGCGTCACCAATGACAACGACAACCCCAATGTGGCATTTGTTCCCGAGGGCGTCAGAGCGCCCAAGATGGAGTTGTCCTTCAAGCTGATTGACGGCGACCAGACCAACGCGGGCGTGTACGCACTCTGCATTGTAATAACGCGTGCGGGTGAGCCTATCTTTGACAGTGCAACGTCCGAGGTTGGCGACACAATCTCCTTGGACCGCGAGGGCAACATCGTCATCACCACCAACGAGTATATCATCACCTTGCTCAAGGCGTCTTGGACGAACACGGACGAGGGACAACCCAAGTTGGCAAATGCCGCGGGCACTTACACAATTAACAAGAAAAACGTCACATTGACGATTGAGGACTATACGGACACCTACGGCGAGATTACGTTGGAGCAAATCAACAAGATACTTGCAGACAAAGACAATCCTGCTTGGAATGAAAACGGCATTGTTTCTGCTGATTTGGACGCTATCAAGGAGGCTGTAGAACTGAAAATCAGAGTAGGAGCCGAAGCGGAAAGCGACGAGCTGAGCGGAAACTACATCAACGCAGGTACTTACTACATTCACGGTACATTCAACGGTAGTAAAAACGACACATGCGGCAACTACAACATCACCTTTACGGGTACGCGCAGCACTGCAGAAACAGGTATTCTGACCATAAACAAACGTAGCATTGGTTTACGTGTAAACGACAAGAGTACAGTCTACGGCGCAGGTGAACCCGCTTGGGACTACACCGAAGTGTTGATGGGCGGCACAACCGGTTCTGCAATACTTGAAGGCGACAAAGAAAAGTTTGCCGCGGCAATCAAGTTTGAAATTCTCAATCGGGCAACAAGCAGCACAAACAAACTCAAAGTCGGCAGGTATCCCATTTGGATGAGCGTCGACGCAGAAAAAGATAGCGACGGATTTATCTCAAACAACTATAATATCACATTCAGCGGACTTTGGAGCGGTAGCGGCGACAAGGATGGCGTCGCATTGGCACAGCGCGCAGGTGTGTACACGGTGAGCCGGAAGGAAATCACCGTAACAAACATCACGGGCACGCTTCAAAGCGAGTACGGCGACGAAGTACCCACCGTTTGGACTTACACAACAAACGACGGCGACATTTTGGCTGGCGACAAAGTGACAGTGGTGTTCTCTACCGGCGCAAGCGCAACTGCCAATGTGGGCACTTACCCCATCACCGTTGCTTTGGGCGGCGACGGCGCGGACAACGACAACTACTCTATGACGGTGAAATGTAACGTAAGCTACGAAATCGTTAAGCGCCAGCTCACCATCGATGTGGAGCAGAACCACAAAATAACCTACGGCGACGAGGAGACTCTACCCACAATTACGACGACCCGCACCAAGAACAGAGACAGCGTATGGCTGGTCGGCGACGACGACGTTTTGTTCGGTATCACATGCACAGGTGAGATGCGTTACAACGGTCACCTGCGCGTCAAGGATGGCGGCTACGACTTTGTTGTGTATATTTACGGCGGGGACATGGCAAACTACGAAATCACCCACCACAATTATGACACAGCCAAGTACATTGTAGAAGCGCGTCCCGTAAAGGTAACCATCAACGACAAGTCGACTGTCTACGGCGAAGCGGAAGCCGAGCTTGATTACACTGTTGAAAAAGCCAACAACCCCGTCAGCACAATCGGAACAAGAGCAATTGTGAACAGCGGAAGAGGTCTGCTTGAGGGTGAAAGCGAAAGCGTTCTCAACATTATCCTTACTCGTAGCGGACTGAACAGCGGACGCAATGGTGTGGCATACTACGCTATCACGGGTCAATCCTCAACAACGGACTATGCCGTAACGTTTGTGGGTCGTTGGGGCACTACGGACGAAACCGCCGGTAAGGATACAGTCAACTACAACAAAGCCGGTATTTACGAAATCACCAAGCGCGCAATTCGCATCGAAATTTACAACCAGTCGGCAGTCTATGGCGAAGCAATCAACGTTACGTCTGTTCAGGGTACCGATTGGAAGGTGCTGGGCGCGCAAGAAGTAGATGGTAAACAGTACTACGGTCTCAAAGCCGGCGACAATCTCGAGCTTGAGTTGTACTTGGACGAATACACGAACGGCACTTATAACGTACGTACTCGCGGCGCATATCCGCTTAGATACAAGGTGGGCAACGACAACTACGACGTTACGGTAGTGTATACTGAGTTGGACGCAACGCAGCAAAAGCTTTATACAGAAGACTACACGGAGGCTCAAGCCGACGGCGTCGGCAGATGGGGAGCGCGTTCGCCCATCACAAGCGATTTGCGCCAAGCCAACCACGGTTACTTCTTTGTGACGGTGCGTAAGGTGTATGTAAACATCAAAAATCAAAGCGGAGTCTACGGCGACGAATACAATTTGCTGCAAACCTCCTCGGGCGACAGCCCCGCCTATACGGTATCGTTGGGCAGCGGCTTGACGGGCGAAATATTTGTGGACGATTTGAGCGTAACATTCTCGCTGGTTACCACGGCTTACGGCGGTACAGATGGAAAATCGAGCGGCACGCTCTCCTATGCCGGATCATATCCCATTTTCGGCGACAAAATAAAAGCAATTCGCAACAAAACGGAATTGAAGGACAACGATCCCATTCTCACCAATTACAGCTTTGAGTTCACGGGTGAGTGGACGGGACATGAAGAATACCCCAGCGGAAACACATACGCAAATCGCGTGGGCATATTCCACGTTCAAAAGCGCAAAGTCACCGTTAGCGCCAACAACGTAGAAGCGGTGTACGGAACATACAAGGACCTTAACACAGATGTCGGCATATTCTCGTTGATCGACCAAAAGGGCTATTCCGCCAAGGCGACAAACAGTGACGGCAATGCGTTTGTAATCGGCGATGAAGATTTGATGGGCTTTGCACTTTCCGTGACATATGACGGCGACAAGCTCAGCACAGGTCGTGCGCTAAAGGTGGGAGCTTACACAATTGTTCTTACTAAAAACCCATCAACGGAAGAAGACAAAGCAAAGGCTGTAAACAGTTATGATATCAAGCTGGAAAACGCCACTCTCACTGTTACAAAAGCAAGCATCACCATCAACATTCTGAATGGTTCGGCAAGCGAAAAGGGCAGCACATACGGCGAATATCTTACGATTGACGACGTGAAGTGGAGCAGCGTCGACAACGCCAACATGTTCAGAGTGGTGGGCGAAAACTTTGTCGCAGGCGACAAGCTTGAGTTCAACATTTACAGCTCGCTGCACAAGTACTTTACGGACGGCACGTATCTGAAGAACGGCGGCAAGTACCCCAACGCAGGCAACTATGCACTGTATGCAGCCGATTGGAGCGCGGTGGGCGACAACGCCAACTACAACGAGCCGACTTGGACGGGCGCGTTTACAATCGGTGCGGACAGCAGTGACAATTGGTACAGCGGCATCGCAGGTATCTACACTGTAAACAAAAAGCAAGTCACGGCGACCATTGAGGACGCGAGCGTTGAGTACGGTGAAAGCATAGAAGGTTTGAAATTCACCTACAAGCTGGAAGACGGTTGGGCAGTGGCAGGCGACGACGAAAGCGCGATTGCAATTACGCTCGTCACCGACGCAAGCAGCGGTTCACCCGTCAGCGCAGTGGGCTATGCAATCAGAGGCATGGTGGAAAGCGTCAACTACGACGTGACGTTTAAGGGCAGCTACTTGGGCGGCACAAGCGGTACGCTTACCATCACACCGCGCAGAATAGTGGTTGTTATCGAACCGCAATCATCTGTATACGGCAGTAACCCCGTTGCAAACAGCGATCCTAAGAATTGGTTTGTTGTGAGAAACGGCAATTCCGTCTCCACATCCAACTTTGAAGCGGCTTGGAAAGCGGTGTTCGGAGCGGCAAAGGAAACGCAATTCAGCGAGTTGAACATCACCCTTACCAAGGGTATCACGTCCATAGACGGCAACACGGAGCTTTGGGACAACGGCGGCGGACTGTATGGCGGCAAGTATCGCCTGAGCGGTCGTTGCGACAACAACAACTTTGACGTGTTGTTTGTGGGCTACAACAGTGCCTACGACTCCGACGCGTCCCAGTACTACCCGAAGCTCAAAGCCGAGACCGAAGAGGACAAAGCAGCCGAGTGGGCAAAACTTGCCGACAGTTGGGGCGTGTACGAAATCACTCCGTTGGATATCACCATTGAGATCGTCGATCGCAGCGCAACCTACGGTTCGACGCTTACCGACGGCGTGACGGAACTCAAGTACGGCGCACAACTTGTCAACAACTCGGGCGTTGCTTGGAACTATGCAAAAGGCTCAGGCAGATTTACAGTCGGTCACGAGCAGTACTTGTCCTTCTACCTTGTGGAGAACAAGGGAATTGACTTGAGCGAAGTTCTCTACGCAGAGGTCGGCACGTACGACATCACAGGTTATTGGGCGGACGGCATAGACGAAGGAAACACGCTGTACCGTTTGGCTACAATGTGCTACAACGTAACGTTTGTGGGCAGCCGTGGCGACGGACACAAGGGCGCGTTCACAGTCGACCCCGCAACCATTCAACAGAACAACCGTTCTGCGGAAGGGGACGAAACGTTTACGGGTACATTGTGGAACCGCACCGAGCTGTATCGTAGCAGCGACGTGACCTACTCTCTCAAGATAGACAAGCGTTTCCTCGTCTTTGCGGGAGACATGGAATTTGGCGCACAAGATTACAACGACCTGTTCAACGGCAACCCCTCCGTCAAACACGACGCGGCAACGGTCACTTACCAAGACCTGTTCCGCGACGGAGTGGTGTACAAGAAGGGCGCGCTGACTGACGACGACCTTGAAATCACAAACTACGGCGTGTGGACGGTTACGGTCATTGTGAAAAAAGCCAACCACGCACAAGCAACATTTACGCTTACGTTGACAGTTGTTCAGGCTGACCTCACCGTCACCCTTGAGGACAAAGTCGCATTCAGCAGAACATACGGCAAGTACCTTGCCAATGGTGCGGAAAGCCGTGACGGCGTCGGTACATTTGCCGATTTGCAAGAGGAATTGAAAGCTTGGTTGTTCAGCACGGGCGACAAACGCGTCATCAAGAGCATTGCCGGTGCGGAAAACATTTCCAAAGACCTCGATGAAGTCATCGATTTGCTCAACAACATCAAGGGGACGGACGAGATCGTGGTTTCCATCAATACCACGAACTACGACAGCAGCACGGGCGGCTACCTCAACGCAAAGAAGTACACATTGCGCTTCGACGTGAACGGCAACATCAAAATCAAGTTCGCCGCTGACTACACGGTGGTGGAAATCACCAAGAGAGACCTTGGCGTAACTTGGACGGAGCAGGAGGGCGATCCCGCCGAAATGAGCAAACACACTGTCAACGGCAAGCAGTACGATTTGTACACCTACCGCTACGACAGCGAAAGTCACATGCCGCTGCCCATGGTCAAGAAGGGAGCGGATAGTGACAGCCTTCTCGAAGGCGACCTTGTTGCAAACGGCGAATACGGACATCAAATCTATCAGGTGGCGGCTGACGGCAAAGAAAACGCAGTGAACTTCATTTCAAGCGTCGGACTGTACCGCATCGCAGTGACGATAGACTACAACTCCGAAACAAGCGGCAACCAAGATATAAGCAACTACAACGTTGTGACGGTGGACGTCTACGTGGAGATCAAAGCCGTTGAAATCACGGTTACCATCGCCGATCAGCAAAACGAGTACGGCGAAGAGGATCTCGACCTCAACGCGCTGCCGAACGCTTGGAAGATCACGGCGGGCACTCTTCCCGAAGGCGAAGACCTGCTCATCACTCTGACGTTGCAGGATTACGAGGGCGAGAGACGTCACGCAGGTAACTACTACATCCTCGGACATTCCGCAAACGGCAACTATGACGTCACGTTTGTGGGCAGCTGGAAAGGCGCAGAAGATGACGAAAACAACGGCAAAGCAGGCACTTACACTGTGAAACCGCGTGAAGTTATCGTCCATGTACACGATTTGACGTTTGTGTACGGCGACACCTTACCGGAGAACTTTGTCACACTCGGCTCGCAGGCTTACACAACCTCGCGTCCCGACAGACCGTCCGGAATGGCAATGCAAGTGCAAGCCTCGACAGTGCCCATCTTCCCCGACGACTACGACGCGCTTGCTCCGAGCATCAAATTGGATGCGGAAGCTGCCGTGTACACGTCGACGGGTTACCTCAAAGCCAATGCAGACGGTTATCGTTTGGTATGCAGCTACAATCACGGAGACTACAACATTACCTTCGTCAATGACGATGGCGACGCGTACGATCCGACGCACTACGCCAAACTGAAAATCACGCAAAGGGATCTTACGATCAACATTCAGACCAGAACGGTTACCTACGGCGAAGATCGTCCGACAATGCCCATGAACTACAACGTTACGGGTTGGGCAACAAACGACGCCGATTGGTTTGCAACGGCGCGCGACACGGAGCAATCCTTCCTGAAGTTCACCGTACACAATGCGGCTACGGGTGCAACGCTGGATGAAAGCAAAAAATACGATCCTGTCGGACTGTACATCATCATGCTGGAAAGCAACACCGCAGAAAGACACGATATCGGTAGCAACTACAACATCAACGTTTTGGGCGAGTGGTACAGCGAAGAGTACTATACGGACCAGAACGGCAAAGCAGGTAGCTACACCGTCAATCCCAAGCTCATTGCGGTAACGCTGACGGGCGCGCAAGGCGAGTACGGCGACGATTGCACCAACCTGCTCGGTTGGGAGCTTGTAAGCCAGCTTGCGGGCGACGAAACGCGCGATGTACTCAACTTCAGCTTCGACTATCAAAATGTGTTCCTTGCAAACGGTCACACCAACAACGTCGGCAAGTACGAAGTCAAGGCTACCATCAAAAATGACAACTACGTGTTGGACGGCGAGTTTACAACAATTTACGAAATTGTACCTCGTCAAATCGACATCAAGGTGTTCGATCAAAGCAGCGAGTACGGCGACAGACACGGCGACTTTGTTGCAAGTCTCGGTTACGGCACAGGCAGCGGTTGGACGGCACTGCGCACAGGAGCCGAGGGCAACGGAATTGCCTACGATGACGACTTGATCGTGACGACGCTCAGGTTGTACACCAACATCAACAACAACGTGTTTGTAAAAGACTATGTTGACAGCATCGATGTGAACAACGCCACTCTGACGGACACCAACTACAAGGTCAACAACATTGTCAAGGGAACGTTGCACGTTGTGCCTCGCGAAATTACCATTCGCGTGACGGTACAAAGCAGCGAGTACGGCGAAGAACATCCCTTCAGCACTCAATATAACGTTGATTGGACGGCAACGCGTACCTATCTTCCCGAGTTTGCAAACAGCGACGAAGCAACCGTGCTTGTAGAGGACATCTACGACATCAGGCTGTACTGCGACATCGACAGGGCTTCGCCCGCGGGCAGCTATCGCTTGAGAGCGGAGTTCGACAACCCCAACTACAACGTAACGACAGTGGAAGGCAGCTACATCATCACTCCGCGCGAAATTACCGTAACGTTGGAAAATGCAACTTCCGAGTACGGCGACGCTGTTGCGGCTCTCAGCTACCGCATAAGCCGCGTTGGCGGAAATGCGCTGGTAAACGGCGACTCACTTGACATCACGTTGAATGCTCTGTTGCCAAACGGCGCGTTTGTGGACGGAACGACGCATGTCGGCACTTACCCGATAGTGGTAACGGCAAGCAACAATCCCAACTACGACATTACCTACGAGGGAGCTTACAACGGCGACTTGCCCGACAACCGCGTGGCTGATCAGGCGGGAGTGTACGAGGTGACAAAACGTGCAATCGTTGTTACCTTCGATGGCGAAAGCGAGTACGGCGACCCGATCGACCCGCACGGAGCAAGCTACCGCGCAAACGGCAAGAGCGGTCCTGCGTTGGTAAACGGCGACGACCTCGGCTACGGCTACGAGTGGATTGACGATCCTCAAGCGGCAGAAAACCTTGTGGGAGGCTACACCAAAGTAGGCGAGTACAAACTGAAGGTTACCAAGCCGTCCGAGCAGAGCAGCGTTTGGGACAACTACGAAGTGCAAGACAACTCCGCCGAAAACAGCGTGTACCGCGTTGTGCCGCGCAAGGTGACAATCACCGTGGATGACTTGCCGCAGGTGTACGGAGACGAATTTGTCAATCCCAACACCGTAGCAGACAGTCTGTTGCACTTTACGCGTACCACCGCAGGAAAGAGCGGTAACGCGTTGCTAAGCGACGACGACATCACAACGGGCTTGACTGTTGCGGTGGGCGAGGACAACCGTATATGGTACGTGGGCGAGTACGCAATGACGCTTGGGTACGCAGTCAAAGAGGAATTGCGCGATTGTTACGAAGTGACCGTGGTTGACGGCAACTACGTCATCACGCCGAGACCGGTAACAGTTCACATCAACAGCAATCTTTCCAAGTACGGCGACGAGGTCAAGACTCTCACCTACGACAGCGTGGAAGGCTTGCAAGCGGGCGACGACCTCAACGTTCTGTTGCAAGTGCTTTGGTTGGACGGTCTGGCTGAAGACGCTTACCACAACGTCGGTACGTATGCGATAGGCGGCACGGCAAACAACCCCAACTACACAGTGACCTTCGAGGGCGAGTTGGGCGTGTACGGAGCTTACGTGGTAGAGCAAGCGGACAACTTCTTTACCAAGCAGTACACAGGTGACGGCGAAGTTGACCGTGGCGACCCCATCGAGAGAAGCGAGCTTCCCACGGCAAAGTGGGGCAACGGTAGCGCAAAGGTTGAGTACTATCTCGACGCGGAAATGACCGTTTTGGCAGACTTCGACGACATCGTAAACGCAACAGAGGGTACGTACTACGTCAAGGTGACTGTGGACGAATCGCTCAATTGGAAGGGTGCGGTAACAAGCTTTGTTGTCAACGTGATCAACAAGCTGTCGCTTCCCGACGGATTGGATATAACCGCGTACGTAATGATCTACGCTTCCCAATTTGTAATTCTCACTTTCGCGCTGATATTTATCAGACGCTGGAAAGAGAATAAAAATAAAAATCAAAGAATCAAATAACACAAAGGCAGGTAGAAAAAATGTTTAATCTGATGTTAGACAAAATGAAACTCTTCAAATGGGAATTTGATTGGCCCCTCGAAAGCGCACTGTTTTGGCTTTTGGTGGTGCAAGTTGCACTGATAATGTTTATGGTACTTGTCTTTGCAATATTGATCAAGCGCGTCGGCACAAACAAAATCGTCGTGGACACCAAGCCCGACGAGCGCAAGCTTACGGGACTTACGCTTGACTTGTCAATGGTCAAGCGCAGGTTCGACGTGGGCGAGCAGTTCAACTGCGACGGACTTGTGGTAACCGCAAACTACAACTTAGAACCCTTGTCCGAACCCATTTCCAAAGTTGCGGTGTTTACGCCCGACACGTTGGAAGCGCTCCAAGAGCAAGGTCCGATAGAAATTTGCTACGTCATTTCCGCCGATACGTCGGTTGAGGGAAAGGTTTCCGTAACAGTGTGCTATCAGGGACAGCAGGCAATGTACGTTGTGTCCGTGGGCGAGCAAGAAGAAGTTGCTCCCACCGTTGTCGCCGCAGCTCCCGTCACCGCGGTTGTGCAGGAACCGGTTGCAGCGCGCACCCTTGTCGGGTTGGATCTGAACTTGGAAGTAGTACAAAGAGAATTTACGGTGGGTGACGAGTTCAACTGCGACGGTTTGATGGTAACCGCCAACTACAGCGAAGAACCTCTCGCCGAAACCATCATCGAATTTCAACTTGTCACCGGCGAAGAGTACGACGCTCTCGAAGAAAAGAACCCCGACGAATGTTACGTTGTCACGCCCGATCTTTCGCAGGAAGGAAAGCCCGCCGTTACCGTTTGGTATCAGGACAAATCGGCTATGTACATGGTAGTCGTTGCGGCAAAAGAGGAAGAGGCGGAAGAAGAGGTTGTTGCCGAACCGGAAATTGCAGAACGCAATCTTGTGGGTATCACACTCGACATCGACCTTGTAAAACGCGAGTTTACGGCAGGAGACGAATTCGACTGCGACGGTTTGACGGTAAACGCCGAATACGATTCCGACCCCGTCAACGAAACGATTACGGAATTTTCTGTTGTCGATCAACAGCTGTATGACCGCCTTACGGCGGAAAACGAGCTTGTCGGCTGCTTTGTAATCAAGCCCGACATGTCCGAAGCGGGAGAGAAAACCGTTACCGTCAGATTGGGTAGCGAGCAAGAAGCAACCTACACAATTGCCGTAGAAGAAGCGCCCGTTGTCGAGGAAGAGCAACCCAAGGAGACGGTTCAAGAACCCGATTGGATGTTGGACGACGAAGAGGACCGCGACCTTGTGGGACTCAGCATCGATGTCACCGTGGTTCAGCGCGAATTTACCGTTGGCGAGGAATTTAACTGTGACGGCTTGTTGATACACGCCGACTTCAACAGAGACCCCATGCAGGAAAGCATTGTGGAGTACTCCGTTGTTGAGGAAGAGCTGTTCAAACGCATTGCAAGCGCAAGCGAAATTGCCGGTTGCTATGTGGTAAAGCCGGACATGTCTCAGGCGGGCAAAAAGACGGTTACCGTCAAGTTTGAAAATCAAACCGCGTACTATACGATCGCCGTCGGCGAAGTCGTTGAGGAAGAAGTGGTTCGCGAGCTTGTTTCGCTGTCCCTCAACACCGACAACGTTCAAAAAGACTTTTATGTGGGAGATTCTCTCAACCACGACGGATTGGTTGTTACCGCAAACTACAACGTAGAACCCCTTACCGAAGAGGTGCAGGACTATACCATTCTGCCTCCCGACATGAGCAAGGAAGGCACACCCACCGTTTCCGTTGTGTATCAGGACAAAATGGTCGGCTACGGCATAAACATTGTGGCTTTGCCCGAAGAGGAACGCAAAAAGCACGACGTTGTAATCGAAGAAGAGTCGTTTGAAGCGGGCAGACTGCGTTACAACCGTAGCTTTACCGCGCGCATAATTCAGTCGGAGGACGAAATCAAGTTCTGGTACAACGACATCAAAAACGAAATTCTCGCTTACAAAAAGGCAAAGTGCCGCATGAGCTGGAAGCGCGAAACCTTCAAGGTGGGCAAGGAAGTTGTTGCCAAGCTGTCCTTCCGCGGAAAGACGCTGTGCATATTCTTGCCTCTCAACGCGGCGGATTTTGCAGACACCAAGTACCAATTGGAAGACGTGTCCGACACCCCCTCCAACGTAGACACCCCCGCAATGTACCGCTTGAAGAGCGCAAAGCGTATCAAGTACGCAATTGAACTTGTGGCTTTGGCAATGGAAAAATTCGGCGTACCGCGCACCGAACGCATAGCGGAAGATTACTACATGCCCTACGAAGGCGTTGTCGAGCTGATAAAGAAAGGTCTTGTTAAGCGCGACATCAAGACTGCCGCCGAGGAAGCGATTTTCGAGCAGGGCAAGGAAAAACCCGAAAACGCAGAGCAGGAAGAGTCCGAACCGATAGAAATTGCCCCCGGATTGTTTGTAACCGCCAAGACCGCCGAAGAAAAGGAACGCGAAGTTGCCGCGACCGAATCGACGAACGAAGCGACAGAAGAAACGACCCAAAAGGACGAAAACAAGTAAAACGGCACAAAAAACCGCATAGTTTGACGGAAGCGCACATTTGTGCGCTTCTGTTTTTTGGCACATGCGCAAAAACGTTTTTCAGGGTTCGGCAAACGTTCACCTTTAAGCGGCAATTCCGATTGTTTTGCCGTCGGGCGCAAATTCGGGAAGTTTTGTCGCCTCAAAACAAATTTTTGCTTGCTAAATTGCGCATACTGTTGTAAAATAGCATTGGAAAATTTTTAACAAGGAGATTGCGTCATGATAACCAAGGATATGAAAATTGTAGACGTGTTGCAAGTCAAACCCGATACGGCACGCGTGTTCGGCAGATACGGCATGGGTTGTATTCACTGCCTCATGGCTCACACCGAAACAGTGGAAGAGGCTGCCGCCGTTCACGGAGTGGATGTTGAGGAAATGCTTGCGCAGCTCAACGCATAACAACGCCATACAAGCGCCTCAAAGGGTTCTTTGGGGCGTTTTTGCATTTGCTATTGACTTTGACCCTGTTCTTTGCTACAATATTCTCAGCAAGATTTGCTACATAGGAGAATGATATGGATAGTCAACAAATCTACAAAAGGGCTCTTGAAGTGTTGGAGGACAACTTCGGACACGTTGTGGAAATGAGCGTGGGTTCTGCCGCCAACGGAGAAGTTGCCGTTCGCGACTTAAACGCTTACTACCATGACGGCAAATTCTACGTGTTGAGCAAAGAAACCAACACTTTGACCAAGCACATCGCAATTTGTCCCGTGGTGGGGTTGTGTCACGGTTCTCACAACATGCAGGGTGTGGCGCAAAATTTGGGACACCCTCTCGACCCCAAAAACGCTCATCTGCGCGCCCGACTAAAAAAGGAGTTTTCTCTCAACTACACCGACTACGTGACGGAATCCGACCCCAACATGCGTATTTTGCAGATCACGGTCACTCACGCCGAAACATACACGCGTTACCACCGTTACGAAATCGATTTGGTCAAGGGTACTGCCGAGCGCGATCACACGACGCCGCTGTTTTTGTATCGTTGACATCAGCTCCTTTGTAATTGTCGGTCAAACGATGAGGAATCGGCAAGTAATCGTTGCCGAACACACTCGCTTTGCCTTTCCGTGATTTTAAGGGACTGCGAACAAACTTCGCAATCCCTTTTTAGTGCAAAAGGCAATTCTGTAAAAACACACAACACCGTTTTTGATATGCAATACGCATACTATGTATGATTTTGACGAACCGTCGTGAGGAGAAACTATGCAACGAAGCTACAACGGATGGGAAGAGCTGTTTTTGGGCGAATTTGCCAAGCCCTACTTTGTGGAGCTTAAACGCTTTTTGGTGGAGCAGTATGCAACAAAACGCGTCTACCCGCCCAAAAAGCTGATTTTGAACGCCTTTGACCACACCGCATACAACGACGTCAACGTGGTGATTTTGGGACAAGACCCTTACTACAACCCCAAACAGGCAATGGGAATGAGCTTTTCCGTGCCGTCGGGCGTTGCCGTGCCCAAGAGTTTGCAGAACATTTTTGCGGAAATTCAAAACGACACTGGCAAGCCCTCGCAAATAGTGGGCGGCGACCTTACGCCGTGGGCGCAGCAGGGTGTGTTGCTTCTCAACACGGTGCTGACGGTGGAAGAGGGCAAACCCAATTCTCACAAGGACAGAGGTTGGGAAATTTTTACCGACGCGGTGATAGCTTACCTTAACCAACGTCCGCGCGGAATGGTGTTTTTGCTGTGGGGGCGCAACGCTTTGGCAAAAAAGCCTTTGATAACCAATCCGCAACACCTTGTGCTTACTGCGGCGCACCCAAGCCCCTTGTCTGCTTATGCGGGCTTTTTCGGGTGCGGACATTTCGGCAAAGCCAACGAATTCCTTGCCAAACAGGGCAGACACATAGATTGGTGAGCGCGGCAGACCAACTTAAAGGAAAAAAGCAACAAACCACGGAGGAAACATGCTTCAACTGAAAAACATAGCCAAGGACTACCCTGTAAACGGAGAATTGACCGTTCATGCGCTGCGTGACGTGACGTTGGATTTTCGTCGCAGCGAATTTGTGTCCGTTTTGGGACCGAGCGGCTGCGGCAAAACCACTCTGCTCAACATCATAGGCGGCTTGGACCGTTACACCGAAGGAGAGCTTTCGGTGGACGGCACAAGCACAACCCGTTTCAAAAGCGCGGATTGGGACAACTACCGCAACAGCAAGGTGGGCTTTGTGTTTCAAAATTACAACCTTATTCCGCATATAAACGTGTTGCAAAACGTGGCTTTGTCTCTTACTTTTGCGGGAGTGGGCAAGCGCGAAAGACTTGCTCGCGCAAAAAAGGCGTTGGAGCGCGTCGGCTTGGGCGAACACCTCAAAAAGCGTCCCAATCAGCTTTCCGGCGGACAAATGCAACGCGTAGCCATTGCCCGCGCAATTGTTACCGATCCGCAAATTGTGCTTGCCGACGAGCCGACGGGCGCGTTGGATACGGAAACGGGCGTGCAGGTGATGGAACTGCTCAAGGAAATTTCCCGCGACAGATTGGTCATTCTCGTCACTCACAACGTGGAGCTCGCCGAAGCCTACTCCACTCGCATAATCCGCATCCTTGACGGTTGCGTGGTGGACGACAGCAATCCCCTGACCAAGTCGGAAATGCTGAAAGAAACTTTCCTTGACATAAACGACGACGCGCAAACGACGTCAACGCAGGCAACGTCAACACAGGCAACGTCAACACAGGCAACGCCAACGCAAGCTGTGCCTCGCAAAAAACGCCGCTTTGTCGGATTTTGGGCGTCTGTTGCCACGGCGTTCGGCATTTCCATTCGCAACCTTTGGTCCAAAAAGGGCAGAACGTTGCTTACCGCATTTGCCGGCAGTATAGGAATTTTCGGTATAGCCCTTGTCATGGCGATATCGAGCGGAATGAGCAACTACGTTGACTACATGCAAACGGAAGCGGTGGGCGACAGCGCGGTGACTATCGGCGAAACGGCGTACAGCGTAAGCCGCATTTTGAGCATAATGGAGGACGCAGGCGGCGTAAACGAAACGCCCTACCCCGACATTGACGGAGTTGTGCCCTATCAACGTCAGAGCTTTTCCACAACGACAGCCCTTTCGGAAGAATTTATCGAGTACATTCGCAAAATGGACTCCTCTTGGGTAAAAACCGTCAACTACAGCTACAGCCTCAACATGCACGTGCTTCAACAGACGGAAAAGAACGGCGAAAAGGTAATGAAACAGCTGAAGAGTTGGGCAAACAACGCATACCAGATGGTGGACGGCAACGACCTTGTAGAGGACAACTACAACGTGCTTTACAAAACGGAGGATTCGACGGGCTACCCGACGGACATGACGGAGATTTCGCTGGTCGTAGACAAATTCAACAGGATCAATCCCACTGTGCTTTCGTCCATTGGCATAAAGGTGGACAGTGACGCCAACGGCAACTACAAAAAGGTGCTTTTTGAAGATATCGTGGGCAAGGAGTACACGATAGTACTCAACAACGGTTGGTACAAAGCCAACGGCGACACGTTTAAGGAAATCAGCTCGAGCGAGTTCGGAAGCATAGAGGAAGGAGACACTCTCAAAGTAAAAATCGTCAGCGTGCTGCGCCCCAAAGACAACAATTCCACGCTGTGGCTCAACACCGCATTGGCGTACTTGCCGGAACTGTCGGAATTTTTGGTGCAAAACGCCACACAATCGGAAGTAGGCAAGGCGCAGCTCAACTCTCCCGACAAAAACGTTCTGACGGGCAAGGCTTTTTCCCGACCGACATACGGCACGGAAAAGGAAAAAGACGCCAACGTGCGCTCTCAGTACGTAAGCGCGCTAAAAGCCCTTGGCGCGTACACATCGCCAACAAACATCAAAATTTACCCCAAGGACATCGATTCCAAGCAAAAAATTGCTTCCTACATCGAGGATTGGAACACTCTTCACCCCGACAGTCAGGTTTCCTATCTTGACATAACAGGCTTGGCTCTTACCCTTATGGCAACCTTTATAGACGTGGTAAGTTGGGTGCTGATAGCTTTTTCGGCGGTTGCGCTCATTGTTTCCACCGTTATGATTTCCGTCATCACCTACACGTCGGTGGTGGAACGCACCAAGGAAATAGGCGTGCTGCGTTCTATCGGCGCGGGCAAACGAGATGTCAGCTTTATTTTCAACGCCGAAACGACGGTTATAGGTGTGGTCGCGGGCGTAATGGGCATTGTGATGGCGTTGCTGGGCGGTTTGCTTGTCGGCAAAGTTGTTCAACACATGTTCGACGTGGCGATCGTGTCCTTCTCGTTGTGGATCGTGTTGGGCATGCTTGCGCTTTCCGTGGTGTTGACGGTTTTTGCCGGATTGATCCCCGCGGGAATTGCCGCCAAGCGCGATCCCGTAAAATGTCTCAGGACAGAATAATGGAAAAATCGCTTGATTTTTCGTTATAATTCATATATAATGTTATTTGCCTAAGTTTGGGCAACCCTTGCTGCGGGGAAGCACCGCAGCCAAACAGACCACAAGGAGGTAAAATTTCAGCATGAACAGTTACGAATTGTTGTACATCCTGAACAACGAATTGGCAGACGAAGCCAAGGACGCGTTGGTGGAAAAGCTCAACGCGGTTGTGACGGCTAACGGCGGTACTGTTGACAACGTAGAAAAATGGGGTACGAGACGTCTTGCTTATCCCATCAATTACAAGAGCGAAGGCTACTACGTACTTGTCACTTTCAGTGCGCCTGCAACCTTGCCCGAAGAGCTGGAACGTGTGATGCGCATCAACAAAGACAGCGTTATACGTTTTTTGATCGTCAAGAGATAATTTGTTAAGGAGCTACAGATGAACAAAGTTTTTTTAATTGGTAGACTGACACAAGACCCACAGGCATCAACTCCCACCGACGGCGGACACACCTACTGCCGTTTCTCCATCGCCGTGAACCGCAGTTATTCCCGCGAGGGGGACAACCGTGCCGATTTTATCAACATCATCACTTGGGACGCACTTGCAACCAATTGCGTCAAGTACCTTGTAAAAGGTAGTCAGGTGGCGGTAACGGGCAGTATTCAAACGGGTAGCTACGAGCGCGACGGTATTCGCCGTCAAACGTTTGATATTCGTGCGGATCAGGTGGAATTTCTTTCTCGCGCAAACGGCGCGCCCCAACAGGGACAGAGCGCGCAACCTGCGGCTAAGGACCAGACCATCGACAGCCTCAAGGTTGTAGAGGACGACGACATGCCTTTCTAAAATTCAAGGAGAGTAAAAATGGAAAACAAAGAAGTAAAAAGACCTATGAGAAGTCCTGCACGCCGTAAGGTTTGCAATTTCTGCGTAGAAAAGTCCGAGTACATTGACTACAAGGACGTTGCCAAGCTCAAAAAGTACATGGCGGAAAGCGGCAAAATTTTGCCCCGCCGCATGACGGGCGTTTGCGCTCATCACCAAAGAGAGCTTGCTGTGGCAATCAAACGCGCGCGTCAAATGGCTTTGATTCCCTACGTGGCAGACTGATATTCTCGGTCACATCCCGCCTTTTATGCAAGGCGGGAATTTTTTTTGTTTTTTCAAAGTTTGCGCGCTTGCGTCAAAGGGAGTTTACACAATTGGCGTTTTAATGTATAATAGTTTCGGTTGCCGCAAAATTGTAGGCGTTACCGCAAAAGGAACAAGTTCGCCAATGACTATGGACATCAAACAACTGCTTAAAAACGAGGGCTTTCGCTTTAACAAACGCTTCGGACAAAACTTTTTGACGGACGACGCGTTGCTCGAAGCCATCTGCAACGACGCGCACGCCCTCAATCAAACGGTGTTGGAAATCGGCGCCGGCGCGGGCACTCTTACAAGGGTGCTTTCGCGCTGTGCAAAAAAGGTGATCGCCTTCGAGATCGATCGCAATTTGCAGCCCGTATTGGCTCAAACGCTGACAGGCTGTGACAACGTGCAGCTGGTGATGGGCGACATCATGAAGTACCCGATGCGGCAAACAGAGCAGATGTGCGGCGGTCCTTACAGGGTGGTAGCCAACATTCCCTACTATCTTACAAGTCCGCTCATCATGCGTTTTGTGGAGGAAGCTCGGCAGGCGGAAAGTCTTACGCTCACAGTGCAAAAGGAAGTTGCGGAACGTCTCGCGGCTCGTCCTGCCACCAAGGAGTACGGAGCTATCACGGTGGCGGTACAGGCGGTTGCGGATGTTCAAATCACGCGGCTGTTGTCGCGCGAACTGTTTTTCCCCGTGCCAAACGTAGACAGCGCGGTTGTCACGGTGGATTTTCGCCGCGACAAGTTTGCCATAGCCGACCCCGCGCTGTTTCGCAAAACGGTACGGGTGGCGTTTTCCATGCGGCGCAAAACGCTTGTCAATTGTATCGGCGTCGGATTCGGAGTTTCCAAGGAACAGGCGGCTGCGCTTACAGCCAAATGCGGCCTTAGCCCCAATTGCCGCGGCGAGGAGCTGTCCGTGGGACAATTTGTTGCGCTGTACAAAACCATAGAGGAGGAGCTGAAATGACATTCGCGCAAGACAACAAGCGTTATGCAGTGGCGGTGTCGGGCGGTATCGACTCTATGGTGATGCTTCACATGTTGGCGCACAAGTTGGAACTGTCCTCAATTTTTGTCGTCACCGTAAATCATCACATACGTCCCGAAGCGGACGATGACTGCCGCTTTGTCGCCGACTACTGCGACAAGCTGGGTGTGGAGTGCAAGGTTTTCGACGTGGACGTTCCCGCCTACGCCGCCCGTCACAAGCTTTCTACGGAAACGGCAGCGCGAATTTTGCGCTATCGGGTGTTTGACAGCTTGGATTGCGATTTTGTTTGTCTGGCGCACAACGCCGACGACAACGTAGAAACGGTGCTTATGCACATCATACGCGGCAGCGGCGCAAAGGGCGCGTCGGGAATGAAACAGGTCAACGGCAAGTATGTTCGCCCGTTGCTCACTTGGACGCGCGCGGACATCGTACGTTACGCGGAAGAAAACAACGTGCCTCACGTCGAGGACAGCACCAACGGCGACACGCTTTACACGCGCAATTTTGTTCGTCACAAGGTGATACCGTTGCTGGAGGAAATCAACCCCGCCGTCAAGCAAAACATTTTGCGTTTTGCCCGAAACATCGAAAGCGACGACAACAGGTTGAACGCGCAGGCGGAGGAAAAGCTGCAACAGGTACGGTTCGATTCGGACGGGGCGCACATTCCCTCGGTCTTGCTTGCGGACGGCGACTACAGATTGCTCGACAAGGTGTTCAACCGCTTGGGAGTGCATTGCGACGTGGAGCAAAAGCACTACGCCGCGCTTTTCGCCTTGGCGCAAAATGTGGGCGGAAAAAGGGTGTGCTTGCCATTTGGTTACGTAGCCTACAACGACTACGATCGCGTCACGCTGTGCCCCGAGCAAAGCCCGTCCGTTTACACCTTTGAAATTCCCTATTCTTTCGGCGTTACCCAAACGCCTTTGGGAGAGGTGGAGGTGTCCGAGAGCGGCGACGGCTTGCGCATAGACGCAAACAAAATTCCCGACGGCGCGGTGTTCCGCACAAGGCGCGCGGGCGACGAGTTTACCAAATTCGGCGGCGGCACAAAACCGCTGAAAAAATACCTCATTGACAAAAAAATTCCCGAGCGCAAAAGGGGAGAATTGCTTTTGCTTGCGCACGGCAGCGAGGTGTTGGCTATAGTGGGAGTGGAAATTTCCGAAAAGCTGCGCGTGGAAAAGGGCGCGGAGTCCGCCTATATCAAATTGAAATAAAAGTGCGTAAAAATGCAACAAGGGGTCGGTTTTTGCGCTATTTTCACAAAACCGATGTTCAAGGGGTTGTCGCAAACGTGACAGCCCTTTTGTGTTGCGCCTTGTTGTTTTTCGTTGCGGCAACACTTTTTTGACCGTTTTCGGCATATATTAGTAAGCGGCAAAGGAGTTGCGATTGTTTCGTTATCAGGACCTTCTCAAGGAAGTGGAAATGTTTTCCCGTCACGGCGTCGAAACGGGAGTGGTGGGAGAAACCGAGCTAAAGCAGTACATACCGTACATTTTTGTCGGCAACAAAAACGGAAATTATATGATAGTTCAGGGGGCAATGCACGCTCGCGAGCATCTGACCGCGCTTGTTACCGTGTGTCTTGCAAAGTACCTTGTAAAAAACAGCGATTTGCCCATTGACGGCGGCATATATTTTGTGCCCATGACCAACCCCGACGGCGTGCGGCTTTGTCAGGAGGGGGTGGGCTTTGTTGCCGACAAGGAACGCAAAAGCAATCTTCTCAAAATCAACGGCGGCAGCGACTTTTCGTTGTGGAAAGCAAATGCGGACGGCGTGGATCTCAACGTCAATTTCGACGCGCATTGGGGCGAAGGCGTTCAAAACAGCTACTACCGCTCCGCAGGCAACTATGTGGGAAAAGCCCCCTTTTCCGCCGCCGAAACGCGCGTTCTCAAGGAGTTTACCGAGCGTATCAAGCCCGTCGTCACCGTCAGCTATCACCTGAAGGGCGAGGAAATTTATTGGGAGTTCGGGCAAAAGGCTCATCGCCGCTTTCGCGACAAGCGTTATGCCGAGGCGATCTCCCGCTATACGGGCTACCCGCTTGTAACGCTCAAGGGTAGCGTCGGCGGCTACAAGGATTGGTGCATAGAACGCTTCAAAATTCCCGCCTACACCATAGAAGTGGGCAACGACCGCTTCGAGCATCCTTTTCCCTACAGTCAGCTGTCGGTAATCGTGCAGCAAAACGAGGACCTTCCGCGCCGTCTGCTCAACAGCGTTGTGCGAGACCGCAAAAGGCTGGAAAAAACGGGTTTGGACGCGCTTTACAACTAAAACGCTCCGACCACACTTTACAAAAGGACGATTGTAATTTATAATATAGTGGTAATTTTTTCGCTTAGCCGTGCGCCTTGAGCGCGCAAAAAGCAGCCGACAAAAGAGGATTTTTGATGACAAAACAACTCAAGTGCGATTTGCACGTCCACACAAACTACAGCTTTGACAGCAACGTCACAATGGAGCAGTACGCCCGTCGCGCGGCGGAGCTTGGCTTGGACGCAATTTGCTTTACCGACCACATAGACATCAACTCTCACCGCAACACCTTTGCCACGTTTCGCTTTGACGAACGACTTAGGGAGTTCGAGCGCGTAAAAAAACAGTTCGAGGGACAGGTTACGTTGCTGCTGGGCTTTGAAATGGGCGAACCGCACCTGCACCCCAAGGAAACGGCGTTTTTGCGTTCGCTCAAGCCCGACCTCATCATCGGCTCGGTGCATGACGCAACCGCTTTGGACGGAATAGCCGACAGGCGCGCCTACGAACGCGCCTACGACCGTTTGGTGCGGCAAATGACGGAGGACGGCGATTTTGACGTGTTGGGACACGCGGACGTGTTGCGAAAGTGGCATGACGACTACGTTGAAGATTTCGAGTTTTTGTGCGGCACTCTTTCTCAATGCGTAAAAAGAGGTATCGTGCCGGAGGTGAACACCTCCTCTATGCGTAAAAAGGGCGTGCCCACCATGCCGAGCGCGGAAGCCGTTGCCCACTACGTTTCCTGCGGCGGACGGTACGTTTGCGTAAACAGCGACGCGCACGTTTTGTCTCAGCTGGACGAATTTCCCCTTGTTCGCGGCTCTCTTCCCGAGGGTGCGGAGCTGTGTTGTTTTGTGGGCGGCAGGCTATGTGTTGAGCTACCGACCAAATCCGAGGCGTGACGGGCTTGACGCTCCTCAAAAATCGGCTTCCGAATTCTGTTTACTTCCACGCTCCGACATTTGTTATAGAACCAAAACGATTTTGCACAAAATTTCTCCGAGAGCGGTGCGGCTCGGAGATTTTTTTTGCAGTCAAGGCAAAAAAATACGCAATTTTATAACAAAATGACGAAAATCGGCGCAAATGCAGAAAAAAAGTCGGATTTTTCACTGTTAAAACAATTACAAGCGGTTCAAATTGTTGACATTTTGTTAAAATGCGTTATAATGAAAATACCTTAAAATGAACTGTTATCGTTCAAATTTCGGTAAAAAGTCGAAAATGGTGAAGCAATGCACAAATTTTTGTACCATTCCCGAATGATCGAGAACGAGCGTAGCAACTCGTTTCACGAGCAAATGCACAAGGCGGGCAACATTTTACACAGTGTTGTCAAGCTTTTCGGCATGGTAATTGTTGTTACGTTGCTCAATTTGTTGCTTCACAACATCACGCGGTTTACCAACGTCATAGGTATAAACACCCTGCGTGCCATAGAAGATGGCGTATGTCTGATAATCAACGGAAGCACAATGTCCGTTATCACTTACCTGTACGAGCATCTTTGGGGCAGCATGCTTGCCATAGTTTGCATTGCGGTAAGCTTTGCTCTGTGCGTATACCTTGGGTTTGACAACGTTTTGTGCCTTGTCAACACTCGTCGTCGTATTCAAAGCTGCAATGCTCAAAACGGAACGAGCCGTTCGGTAGCCGTTTCTTACAGACACAAAGTCTGCTTCTTATCCTAACAACAAAACAGACCGCAATCGGCAAATCGATTGCCCTTTTTGCGCGCGAAAATTTTCGGGGCAAATTGGGTACAGTCGGCACGTTATCGGTGCGGTCACGTAACTAAATCCGTTTTTTGCTCACACTAACGCGGTGGGGTAAACGGATTTTTTTGATGCACTTTTACATACAGGAGAAAACATGATAGGTTTCTACTATCTGGCAGGCGCTTTGGGCGCGGCAGCGGTGATACTCACCAATTTGCTGCTCAACAAAAAGCTCCCCGCCAAACTGAATATAGCTCTCAAGGTGTTTTCGTTGACGCTTGCCGCCGCGCTGTTTTTCCGCTACATGCTCGGAACGGACAGCATTGCGGAAATTGCCAACCTGCACCCCGAGCGCGGTTTCGCCACCAAGGGGATGGTGTTCGTTGCGCTTTTGCAGGTGTGGTTTGCATACGCTGCGGAAATGCTGTGCATACTTGCGTCTTTTTTCAAAGTAAAAACGCTTCCCGCGCTCATTGCTTACGTGGCGTTGCCCATTTTTGTGTTCAACGCGCTTATGCTCCCCACGCACGTGTTGGCGATTACGGGCAGCAACGCGTTTTCCTCTTTCGACGTGCGCGCACTGCTTCTCGGTTTGGAAACGGGTCTTGGTTTGGGTTACGCGCTCTCTCACACGATCATTCGTTTTGACGAAATTCGTCTGCGCGGCAAGGAGTGGGTGTGGTTTGCGCTGGCGGCTGTAGGCTGCATTTTTGCGGCAATTCCGAGCTACTCCTTCTATGTGACGCTCAATCCGTTGCAAATCACCTACAAGCCCAAAGAACTCAACTTTTACCACAGGTTGATGTTGTACCCGATTGCAATCATTCCCATAACGCTGTACGTTCTGCTCAAGGACAAGCCCTTGCAAACGCGCCGCTTTGCCTTGATGTACTATGCTTGGTTGGGATTGCTCAACTTCAGCTTTTTCCACCGTTTTGCGGACTTTGTGGGAACGGATTGGGTTACGACGTTGCCCTTGCACTTGTGCAACACGGCAATGTACATCACGCCGCTGTGCCTCACTTTCAATTGGAAGAGATTTTTCTACTTTACTTACTTCATCAACGTTATGGGGGCGTTTCTCGCGCTCATCATGCCCAACTACAGCGACACGTCGGTACTTGTTGCAAACAACGTGTGGTTGTTTTATATGAACCACTATCAAGCGTTTTACATGCCGCTGTTGGTGGTGGGGTTGGGCATTTTCCGTCGTCCGCGTTGGAAGGAGTTCGGCTACAGCATGGTGGGATTTGTGGTGTACTTTTTGTTGATGCTCATTGTCAACGCTTGGTTCACCAACTACAATCCCGACGTGGACTACTTTTTCCTCAACAGCGATTTTATTGTTGACAAGCTGGGCAATTGGGCGGAGAACACCCGCAACATTGTGTGGCAATTCGAAGTGAACGGTTTGAAATTTGTCTTTTACCCGCTGTACCAATTTTTGTTCTTTTTGGTGTACGTCGGGTTTATGTTCGGAATGTGGTTCATCTACGAGTTGGGCTACAACGTCATCACGGGTTGGCAGGACATCGCCGACCGCTACAAAAAGATACGGGTCGACAAGCTTGCGTTGGAGGCGCAGCTTGCAGGCAGAAGTATCGAGGAGCCAATGAATATGGAAAACATCAACAAGCTGATTTTGAAAAACTTTACCAAACGTTACGGCAATTCGGACGTGTACGCCGTCAAAGACGCCAATCTGGAAGTGTGCGGCGGTGAAATTTACGGATTTTTGGGACCAAACGGCGCAGGCAAGTCCACCATAATCAAAAGCATTGTGGGCATACAAACCATCACCGAAGGCGCGATAGAGGTGTGCGGCTACGACGTGGCAACGCAATCCGTCATGGCAAAGCGTCAGATAGGCTTTGTTCCCGACCACTACGCGCTCTACGAACGTTTGACCGCGCGCGAGTACATCAACTACATTGCCGATTTGTACGAGGTGAGCAAGGAGGACCGCGAAGAGCGTCTCAACCGCATGGTGGAACGCTTCGAGCTGACGACGGCGATTGACAACCCCATTCGCACCTACTCTCACGGTATGAAGCAAAAAGTCACCATCATGGCGGCTTTGATACACAACCCCAAGGTTTGGATTTTGGACGAGCCGTTGACGGGTCTCGACCCCAACAGTATCTATCAGGTAAAGGAATGTATGCGCGAGCATGCTCAGGCGGGAAACATCGTGTTTTTCTCCAGCCACATCATCGACGTGGTGGAGCGTATTTGCGACCGCATTGCCATCATTCGCAAGGGACAGATACAGTGCGTGCGTGACGTTCATCAAATGGAAGAAAGCGGCGAAAGCCTCGAACAATTCTATATGTCCGTCATCAACGACACGGTGGTAGATCCCATACCCGTCGAGGGCGAGGAACACAAGTCCGAGCCGAAAACCAAGCGTCGCGGCAAGAGGGCTTAGCAAATGATGAGTCTGTTGGCAAAATCCCAATCTTTCGATTGGTTAATATGGGTTTTGGTCGCGCTTGTTTTGGCAGAGTTTGCGGTTATCGTTTGGTTGCTGTGCAGCAATTCTAAACGCAAACAACCTGCCGTCAAGAGTGCCAAGAGCGCGAGCGGCGCGGCGGTATATTTGCGCAATCTCAAAACGCTTGTTATGATGCAGCTGAGGGACAAGCTGGATTTGTCCTACCTGAGGAGCAAACGCAAGTTGCTGTTCAAGGTGGCAGCCGTCATAGGTCAAGTGTTGCTTTCCGGCGCGGCGTTCTACATCTTTTTTGCCTTGGCGTCTGCGCTCAAGCTGTTTTCTTTCTCGGGAATGGTTCCGGCAGAGCTTGTCACGGCAATGTTCACGCTGATATTTGTGTTGGCAATCGTCACCTGCACAATGGGGCTTACCGACGCATTGTATCTTACGGCGGACAACCGAGTGTTGCTTACGTTGCCCGTGCCGCCCAACATGGTGTTTTTGTCCAAGTTTGTGCTGTACTTTATTTTCGAGCTGAAGAAAAACGCCGTGTTGCTGTTGCCCATGTACGTTGCGTACGGCTTGGTATGCAATGCGGTGTGGTACTTTTACCCTTGGCTGCTGGTGTGCTACCTGTTTGTGTCGCTGTTGCCGGTGGCTCTCGGGGCGGTGCTTTCCATTCCCGCGTTGTACATCGGAAGCTTTATCAAAAACTACAAATGGCTGCAGGCGATACTCATCATTGCCGGCGCTTCGCTGATAGGTTGGGGGTTGATCGAGCTTATCAGCAGAATGCCCGCCAACATCAACATTGCGGGACGTTGGGGAACAATTTCCCTCACCATTCAACAGTGGCTGGAAAAAATTGCCGGTTGGGTTCGCCCCATCGACTATATCAACCTGATGATCATGGGCGGCACCGCGGCAATACGCTCCAAGCTGTTTACAATACAGACGTTGTGGGGCTGGCTCATTGTGCTTGGCACGATAGTCGTGTGTACGGGTCTTGCGTTTTTGCTTGCCCGTCCGCTGTTTTTCAAAATGGCGTCCAAACAGTTCGAGTTTGAAAAGTCAAGCAGAGCCAAAGGTACAAACCGCGTACACAAAGCCAAGCTTGCTCCGTTGCTCTACGAAATGAAGCGCAATTTCCGCAGCAGCAGATATGTGCTTAAGCTTGTTGTTAGCTTGTTTTTGTTGCCCATTGCGGTGTTTTTGCTCAACAAGACCTATGCGGCAATGAACACGCGTCTTGCGGGTCAATATATGACGTTGGGCTTCAGCATGCTTGTCAGCCTGCTCATCGTCACCAGCGACAACGTAAGCTATGCATCCGTGTACAGCGTGGACGGCGCGGCGCGCCCCATTGCCAAAACGCAACCGATTGTTCCGCAGATAGCCCTCATTTCAAGGCTTATACCCCGTGCCGTGGTCATTGTGCTTTCCACGTTTGCGGCGGCATTCTTTTGGCAGAGAGTAGCCCAACTTACGGCAGGCGAAGGCGCATTGCTTGCGTTTACAATCATATTCGTTGGTTGGGGACATCTGTTGTGGAGCGCGGAAATGGACGTGATGCGTCCGCAGCACGACCAATATGCACTGCTCGGGCTGTCCTTTGACAATCCCAACGAGCGCAACGCCACAATTGCGGCATTTGTGCTTTCGGCGCTGTTTGCATTTTGGCTCTACTTCATCATGCCGGACGGACGCACACGCGCAGCGGGCATAGTTGCGGCAATGGCATTTGTCTTTTTGGCAGTGAGAGTGTTTTTGTACTTCTCGCGCATCCGCTTGTACTATGCGGAAAAGTAGGTGACTTATGAAAAAAGCAACGATAATTTTGATAGCGGCAATCTACGTCGCGTCCATAGTGGTTGTGGGGGTCTTTGGCTTGCAGGCATTGCTGTACAGCGAAGTCAACCCCATAACGGATTTCGATCTTCCCGACGAAATTGCGGGAAAGCAAGTCAAAGACACAACGGACGGCAAGGGAAAAACCGTAATTATTGCCTATGAGGAAGGATTGGAAGTGCCTATCGAATATGTTCCCGTTCCTGCGGATTCCCCTTCGCAAGTAGAGATAGAAATCACCTACCAATCGGGCACGGAGGAAAACCCCACCGCAGAGCTGTCCTATGATGAGGTTTTTGGAAAAAAAGTAAATTACTTTGTCAAATTCTTCAAAAAGGGTAAAGTGACCATAACATTCCGTTCATTAGATAACAGCAAGTTCAGCAAAACGCTGAACATCACGGCAAGGTAGCAACAATCTGACAAAAGTCAGTTGTATAAAATAGATAACAAAAAAAATTCAAACAAGGAGAACGTTATGAAAAAGATTTTGATTTTTTTGCTGGCTGCGCTCTTTGTTGTAACAGGCGTTATGCTTGTTGCGTGCAACAAAACCGTCACCGGCATAAAGATTGAAAACGCGCCTTCCGAAGTGACGCGCGGCGCAAAAATCGACTACTCAAAGATTAACATCGTTGTCACTTACGAGGACAACAGCGAAGAAACTTTGAAATTGACCGACAAGGGAGTAAAATACGACCCAATCGACACGTCTACAACGGGTTCTAAAACGCTCGCTGTCACCTACGGGGGAAAAAGCACGCAATCTACGATACTCGTCAAAGAGGGATCTATCGGCGCAGACGTAACAGTCAGCGAGTACAGCGACGCAGGTACAGGCTACCGCGCTTACCTGGAAGCCAAGAAGGAGCAATCCAACAAAGAAACGGAATTCTTCAACAGAAGCGTCAGCTACAAGGTGGGAATAGACAACGGTTTTGTATTCCTTCCCAACGTGACTGTTGTCGATTCAAACGACGAGGAAATAGTTTTGGACAGAGAGCAGGCAAAAACGACCTACAAGCTTTCCAGAAAGACAAACGGAAGCTTTGCTACAGTTGCCGAAGCCGAACAAAGCACCTACCTCAGCAAGGTGGAAAACAACGTTTACTATTTCACCGAGGAAGCTGTAGGCGAAACATTCAAATTGGACGTTACTCTTTCCGACGAGTACGAACTTCTTGATGACAACATGAACAAAACCGTCAGCTGCGAATTCGATGTGACGGAGGGCTACAACGTTTACGACGCGCTGGGCTTGTCCGTGCTTGACACGTTGGACGTCAAGGCTTTTGCCGACATCAAAAACACTCAACTTGCTTGGGACAGCAAAAAGCTCAGCGAGTACACGGACGTCAAGTGGGTCATCATTCACAACAACATCACCGTTTACCCCAAGGATTTGCCCGCGTCCTATTTCTGGAAAACAACCGACCAAGCTGCGGTAGAGGGTAGCAAGAGCTATGCCGACGTGGAAAGTCTTGTACCCGAAGATCTCAAATCGTTGCTTCCGGGTTCTCTTAAAGAGGTTTGCCGTGGAGAAAATTGGGAAGAGGGCGGAGACAGTCAACAACGCGCACTCTATGTCAACAACGGAACAAGCATTTCCGGCAACTACCTTACGCTTACCTACGGAGTGTACAACCCCGGTGAGGAAAACAACCCCGCCGCCAACAAAATTGCCATTGTTCACGACATGGGCATGAACGCAAATCACGAAGCTATTTACCCCGAAAGTCACACAAGCTTTGTCGGTATGACTCACGTACTTGACGGTGGTGTTGAAGGTGATGACGGTATCGACAAGGACAGAACCATCGAAAACGTTTACTTTATCGGGCAGAACCCCAAGTCCGAAGGTACGACAACTCCCGCGGGACTGATGATGATGACCAGCGACATGAAGAGAGTAAAGCTTGTCAACGACATCGGAAACATGTGGTTCTGCAACGCCACCCTTGACGGCGTTGGCGTAGGCGAGCTCAGCATTGAAAAATGCAAGCTCTACGACAGCTTTTCGCAGATGGTGTTCAGTTGGGGCGCTGTCAAAATTGACATTAAGGAAAGCGAAATGAAGCGCGCAGGCGGTCCTGTTCTCATTCTTCAAACAATCACAACCGGCACGGCTCGTAATACGGAAATGACGGTTGACGCCGCCTCTCAATTGGAGAGCTGGGTTACCGGTTCGGAAATGTGGTTTACGATCAACATGGGCGGCAGTGCGTCCGTTATTCCTAAACTTATTGGCGTTGCCACGGCGGTTGACGAGCTCGGTGGTCATTTCAAACGCGTAGATGACGGAAAAGTTCAGGCAAACCTTGTGGCTATCGTCATCCCCGAACCCCAAGATGTCATGGTCAACCAACGAGCGATCCCCGGTGCAATCACAGTTGGAGAACATCGCTATGCAATGGAAAACTCCATGTTCGGAACTCTTACAAATCTCGGTTCGATAGGTACAACAGGCACTGCTCTGGCAACACAAACAGAGGGTGCAGCCACGCATCTAAGCGTTGAACTTCCGCAGGCATTTACCGTTTTGAAACAAGGTTTGGAACTGCTTTCACAAGCCGGAAACAGTGCGCTTGCCGTTGCTCCCATGTATCAATGCGGTAACGTGTTCGGTTTCTCCACCGACGGCAAAGACGTCCTTTCATTGACCACACCTTTGTCGCAACTCGGAAACAAAGATTTGTTGTCCTCAATTCAGCAATTGTATGGCGGTTGCCAACTTGTACTTCAGGAACTCGGCAAATTGAAGACAGCATACGCGTCGAACGAGCAGGTACTTCAACAAGTTGAAGCACTCATCACGGGCTGGACGGATCTTGCTACTCAACTTGCTCCCGTGGGGACTTACACCGATCCCGCAAACTTCAATCAAGCTTGGACGGGCAACAATCTTGCCGTTTGGGTCAACCCGGGCGGACTTGACACAGGCAACATCAACACCAATCTTAAGCATTTTATGATTATGTTTGGCAGGGACGTTGAAGCAGCTTAACACTCAAAAACAAAAAGACGGCGCACTTGCCGTCTTTTTTGTTGCCCTTTTTCGCCTTTTTGCAAAATGTTTCACTACTACTGAAAAATTTTCACAATTTCGTAAAATGTTTCACTACTACTGAAAGTTTTTGTTGACTTTGGCAAAAACTTTCAGTATAATAGGTTTGGAGGCAACTATGATAAAGAGAGAAAAGTACATTGCGCCGATAAGAGAGTTTTACGACAGCGATTTGATAAAAATCATCACGGGCATCAGACGGTGCGGCAAATCGGTGGTGCTGCAACAGATAATGGAAGAAATCTCCTTGCGGACGGACAACATCATATATCTCAACTTCGAGGACAGGCGTGTGTCGGCGAATATTGCCAATGCAGAGCAGCTGACAGAGTATGTGGATCAACACCGCAAGGCAGGCAAATGCTACCTGTTTTTTGATGAAATTCAGGTTTTGGACCAATGGCAGCAAGCATGCAAAACCTTGCGATTGGAGAACTGCTCGCTGTTCATCACGGGGTCCAATTCGCGATTGCTTTCGCGCGAATTTACAAAGGAATTGAGCGGCAGATATGTTTCCTTCAGAATACGTCCGTTTGTTTACAAAGAGTTGGTTTTGTACGCAAAGCAGTTGGGCAGAGAGTGTTCCGTTACCGACTACTTGGTGTGGGGAGGCTTTCCCAAAAGGTTGGAATTTGCCACCGAACAGGCGCAACGCGTCTACCTTGGCGACTTGGACGACACGGTGGTGCTTAACGATTTGATAAACCGCTACAAGATACGCAAAACCGCCTTGTTTGAACGCTTTGTAAACTATGTTCTTAGGTCCAACGGGCGAATTTTCTCCGCAAACTCTATCGTCAAATATATCAACCAATTTGACAAAACTTGTTCGCTCAACACGGTTATCAAATATTTAGGCTATCTGCAGGAAGCTTACGTCATTCAATGCGTAAGGCAGTATTCCGCCAAGACCAAGGCGGAGCTGCAGTACTTTACCAAGCTGTACGACGAAGATGTTTGTTTCAACTCCATTCGCTGTGCGGACAATCGTTTTGACCTTACCCACAATTTGGAAAATATTGTTTACAACGAATTGATATATATGGGCTATTCGGTTTTTGTCTACAACAACAACGGCAAGGAAATCGACTTTTTGGCACAGGACGGCAACAAACGCTATCTGATACAGGTTGCGTACAGTGTGGCGGAGGACAAGGCGTATCAAAGAGAGTTCGGCGCATTTGACAACATTGACAACAGCGCAAAAAAGATAGTGATAAGCAACGACGAAATAGATTACTCAACCGCAACCGTGCAACACTTGCGATTGAAAGACTTTTTGTTGATGGAAAAGCTTTGAAAAAAAAGACGGCGCACTTGCCGTCTTTATTTACAGTTATTTTTGAGAGAACGCGCATCCGCAGTAGTGCTGTCGGTATATATCGTATTTTTTGCAAAGGCGAATACTCTCGTTGTAGCCGTCGTGCTTTTTGAAGTCCGTCGGAAGCCACAGCAGCTTGTCTGTTTGCAGCGACAAGCCTATTTCGTTGAGCAGCGCGCTGTTTTTGTAGGGAGAAACGGTGAGAGTGGTGGCAAACATTTCAAAGCCGTGCCGTTCGGCGTAACGCTTGGCGTCGCCGAGGCGCAGCTCAAAGCATTTTTTGCAGCGCGCGCCGCCCTCTTTTTCCTTTTCCGATCCGCGTGCCGCGTCGAGGAAGCGCAAAACGTCATAGTTTTGCACAACAAGGGAAAGGGGGCGCAAGGGCTGAACCTCAAAGCTGCCTTCGTTTACAATTGTCGTCAGCCTTGTCAGCTCGTCCAACCGTTTTTGCCATTCCTCCGCGGGCATTATGTTGTCGTTGGCGTAGTAAAGCGTAATGTCGAAAAAAGCCGCCAAGCGCAACAAGCAAGCCGTGGCGCAAGGGGCACAGCACACGTGCAAAAGCAGCTTCGGCGGGCGCGAAGGGTCGATGTCGTTCTTTTTTTGTTCAAACAGTTTGTCGTAATTTGTGTTCATTCAGTTTGGGAAAAAGCCTATATGTGTTTTCTTTCAGCTGCGCTTCCATTGCGTTGACGTCAACGTTGTAGCAGCTTGCAAGCTTGGCAACGACAAGGTGAAGGTTCAGGGGCGTGTTGACGCGTCCTCTCAACGGTTCGGGGGACATGTAGGGGCTGTCCGTTTCGGAAAGCACGCGGTCTATGGGAATTTGCTCAAGCACTTCCTCTTTGTGAGCGTTTTTGAAGGTGACAGCTCCGCCGAAGGCAAAGTAGTGCCCTTCCCTTGCCGCCTGACGCGCAAACTCCGCGCTGCCGCTGTAGCAGTGCCACAGAACGCCGCTGTTGAGGTGCTTTTTCTGCGCGCGCAGCACGTCCCACGCGTCGCCGTAGGCGTCCCTTACGTGCAAAGTCAGGGGCAGCTTGTAGCTGTCGGCAAGCTCTATCTGCGCGGCAAACACGTCTCGTTGCGTTTGGCGGTCGGACAAATCGTAAAAGTAGTCCAGACCGATCTCTCCCACCGCGACCACCTTGGGGTGAGCCGCAAGACGGTTCATTGTCTCAACAAATTTGCCGTCGAAGCTTTTGCTGTCGTGAGGGTGCATTCCAATCGTGGCAAACACGCAGTCGTAGCTTTCCGCCAGCTCCACGCCCGCAAGCATGCTTGCGTAGTCGCAGCTGTTGTTGATGAGCAGCTCCACGCCCTGCGCCGCGCAGTCCGCCACAATTTGCTTTACGTTGTCGCGCAATTTGGGATCGTCCAAATGCAAATGGCTGTCTATCATCTGACCTCCTTGCCGCTGTCAACGTCCTGCTCGGGCGTGACAAACACAACCCTTTTGCCGTCCGCCGCGCACAAAATCATACCGTTGCTTTCCACGCCGCGAATTTTGGCGGACTTGAGGTTGCTTACAAGCACAACGGTTTTGCCTACCATGTAGCTCGGCTCGTAGTACTGCGCAATGCCGCTTACCACTTGCCGTACCTCGTTGCCTACCTGCAGCTTAAAAACAAGCAGCTTGTCGCTTTTTGCCACTTTTTCGCAGCTAAGCACCCTTGCCGTTACAAGCTTTACCTTGGCAAAGTCGTCTATCGTTATTTGCGGAGCGTCCGACTCCGTTTGCTTGTCGGGTTTGTCCGTTTCCGCCAATTTGGCAAGCTCCTTCAGCTCCTTTTCCGCGTCGATGCGGTTGAACAAATTGTCGCCCTTGTTGACGACGACTCCCTCGCCTATACGTCCAAAGCGGTCCAGCTCGCCGAAATCGGCAGGCAATTTCAAGCCCAATTTGCCGAAGATTTTTTCGGAGGTGTCGGGCACAAACGGCTCAAGCAGCGTTGCGGCAAAGCGAATACACTCCGCAAGCACGTACAAAACGGTTTCAAGACGCTGTTTGTCGCCGTTTTTGTTCAGCGTCCAAGGCGTCGTGTCGTCGATGTACTTGTTGGCGCGCTGAACAATTTTGAATATGTCCGCAAGGGCGTCGGGCGCGGAAAGGCTTTCCATGTCGGCGCGCACCCTTTGCAACGTGCCCTCGCAAAGAGCTATCAGCTCCTTGTCTAAGTCGGTGTAGGCGGCGGGTTGGGGAACAATTCCGCCAAAGTACTGCGTTATCATGGCGGTGGTGCGGCTGACCAGATTGCCCAAATCGTTGACAAGATCGGCATTGGTGCGCGCAATTAGAGCCTCGTTGGTGTAAACGCCGTCGCTTCCGAAGGGAATTTCGCGCAGCAGGTAGTAGCGTATAACGTCTCTGCCGTACCGTCCGCAAAGCACAAAGGGGTCTACCACGTTGCCCTTTGACTTGCTCATTTTGTCGTTGCCGAACAGCAGCCAACCGTGTCCGTACACCTTTTTGGGCAGCGGCAGGTCGAGAGCCATCAGCAACGCGGGCCAGATGATGGTGTGGAAACGAACGATTTCCTTGCCCACCATGTGCAGATCTGCGGGCCAGAACTTGTCGAACAGGCTGCAATCGTCCTGCAGGTAGCCCAGCGCGGAAATGTAGTTGGCAAGCGCGTCGATCCACACGTAGGCGACGTGCTTTTCGTCGAAGGGCAGCTTTATGCCCCAATCGAAGGTGGTGCGCGAAATGCACAGATCCTTCAGTCCGGGCTTGATAAAGTTGTTTATCATCTCGTTCATGCGGGATTTGGGCGATATAAATTCGGGGTTTTGCTCATAGAACTTTATCAGTCGGTCCTGATACTTGCCGAGGCGGAAAAAGTAGCTTTCTTCTTTTTGCAGCTTCACTTCCCGTCCGCAGTCGGGACATTTGCCGTCCACCAGCTGACTTTCCGTCCAAAAACTTTCGCAGGGGGTGCAGTACCAGCCCTCGTAGGTGGATTTGTAAATGTCGTCCTGCGCAAGCAGCTTTTCGTAAATTTTTTGCACCGTTTGCTCGTGATAGTCGTCTGTGGTGCGAATAAATTTGTCGTAGCTGATACCCAGCGTTTTCCACAGCTCCACAATTTGCTCGTACAACTTGTCTACGTACTGCTTGGGGGTGACTCCCGCCGCTTCCGCCTTTTGCTGAACCTTTTGACCGTGTTCGTCCGTGCCCGTCAGGTAAAAAACGTCAAAGCCGTCCATTCGCTTGAAGCGTGCAATGGCGTCGCATATAACGGTGGTGTAGCAGTGTCCGAGGTGGAAACTTCCGCTGCTGTAGTAGATGGGCGTGGTGATGTAGTAAGTGGGTTTTTTCATGTTGTCCTCTCTTTGGGACGCGGCGAATGAAACCGAGCCCCGTGTTTGAATATAATTATAGCTTATCAAACGCTTTTTGTAAACAACTAATCGCTCGGAGCAAAAAAACATAGCTTGTTTTGCGGAATTTGCCGCGAAAGCCCTTGCCGCGCGGGGTTTTGCTCGGAAAGCGGGCTTGCTTGTTGCATACGCCGTTTGCTGCGGCAGTAAAATATAGTTATGAAGCTGCAGGGCGGGAGCAAATGAATATCGTATGGACGGCGGTGACGTTGGTCGCGCTTGTCGCGCTTACCGTTACTCAACCGCAAAGCGTGCTGACGGTGTGTCTCGACAGCTGTTCTCAGGCGGTCACCACGGCGTTGGGACTTATGGGGGTGTACTGCCTGTGGCTGGGCGTGTTCGAGGTGGCGGACAGGTGTCGTCTGGTGCAGGGGTTGTCGAGGTGCTTGGGCGGTCTTAACAAATTTTTGTACGGCAACGTGCAAAAAGCCGCCGAGCAGTACATTTCGCTCAATTTTGCCTCCAATCTGCTGGGAGTGGGCAATGCGGCTACCCCGTCGGCAATTGCCGCCGTAAGGGAATTGGAGCATGACGAAAAATTGAGCCGTAACGGCGCAATGCTGTTTGTCGTCAACGCCACGGGCGTACAGCTTGTGCCCACCACGGTGATGGGATTGCGCGCGCAGCTCGGTTCGGCAAATCCCTCCGACATTTTGTTGCCCAATCTGCTTGCCACGCTGCTCACCTCGATTGTGGGGGTGGCGTTGGTTTTTTGCGTGTACGGCAGGGCAAAATGAACTACGTCGTGCCCGTTTTGCTGATAGCGGTGCTTTTTGTGGGGCTGGTGCGCCGAGTCAACGTGTACGACAGCTTTGTGCTGGGCGCAAAAAAGTCCTTCGAGCTGTCTTGGACGATATTCCCCTATCTTGCGGCGATTTTCATCATGGTAAACGCTCTGCATGCAAGCGGAGCGGACGTGTATGTCACCAAGCTGCTTGCACCCCCATTCAAGCTGTTGGGCATACCGCCCGAGGTGGTACAGCTGGTGCTTTTGCGCCCGTTCAGCGGCAGCGGCAGTCTGGCGATACTTGCCGACGTGTACAAGCAGTACGGAGTTGACAGCTACGTGGGACGGTGCGCTTCCGTCATCATGGGCAGCAGCGAAACGGTTTTTTACGTTGCTTCCGTCTACTTTGCGGGCACAAAAGTGCGCAAAACGGGTTGGGCTGTACCCATTGCGTTGTTTTGCAATCTTTTGGGCGCGGTCGTCGCGTGCTTGCTGTGCAGGGTGATGTAGCTTGGGCAAACAAACAAACTACATCAAATTTTGCCATATATTTACAAATAATCGCGCCGCAGGTGTTGTACCATTGCCTGAGAAAGTGTTTTGGAGCGAAAAATGAAACTCAAGTTGAAGGGCAAGCTCACGGCAAAAAACATACTACTGTACGTTGTCTACGCGGCGTTGGCGGTGGCTTCGGGCGGTGTTTTCGACGGCAATCTCGCCTTCGGACTGTTCGTCGGGGCGGTGTACTCCGCCAACCCCATTGCGGCTTCCGTCATTTATTTGGGAAGCAGCGCGGTCTACGGCTGGATGAATTTGCTTCACGCGGCGGTTCGCGCGGCAATATTGATGATCGCCGTCACCGTTCATCACTTTGCCAAGCGCAAAATAGGCAAACTGACGTTGCTGTTGTACCTTGTCGCCGCCGATCTGTTTTACGTCGGCTACGGCTTTGTCGACTACTTCAATTTGTTTGACAAAATCATTTTTGCCGCCTGCGGAATTGCCTTTGCCTATGTTTGTATCTACACGTTCAGGGCTGCGTTTGTGCGAGGACTGAACTACCGCCCCGCCTTGGACGAAAGGGTGTGCATGGGCATATTTACGATAGTAGCCGCCTTTTGCCTTTCCCACATACGAATGGGGCAGCTGGAGCTTGTGTACTTTGTCGCGCCCTTTGTGTTGTTGTTTGCCGCAACCTGCTTTGGCGACGCGGTGTGCCTTACGGGGGCGGTTCTGATGGGCATTGGCAACGTTTTTGCCACCGCAAGTTACGAATTTTGCGTGTTTTGCGCCACGTCCGCGGTGTGCGTTGTTGCCCTGAACAAGGTCAGCAGGTATCTTTCGGCGTTGTCCGTGCTGTTGGTGGACGTTTTGATGAGTTACTTCCTCAATTTGCACGGCTCGTTCAACGTGGCGACGGTTGCGCCGACATTTGCCTCGGCGTTGGTGTTTGCGGTGATACCCACCCGCGTGTTCAACTACGTTCGCGATTGCTGTACGGGCAGTGCCGAGCGTTATCTCAACAAAAGCGTGCTGCAAAAAATGGGCGACGCCGTTTCGCGCAGATTGGTGCGGCTGTCCGACATTTTTCTTTCCATGAAACAGGCGTTTTTCACAATGTCGGCGGGCACGGTCTCCGCGGAGGAAGCGGAGCGCGCCATTGTCAAGCAGTGTTCCGAAAGCGTCTGCCGGGATTGCTCCGGACGCGTGCGCTGTTGGCGACAGGAGCTTGCTCAAACGGAGCAAAATCTGCTTCAGTTGGGCGTGTGCGCCGTCAAGCGCGGCAAATGTACCATTTTGGACGTGCCGCAGTCGCTGTCCGTTCGGTGCGACAGGGTGTCGGGCTTGTTGAGCGAGGTCAACGCTCAAGCGCAAAATTACCGCAGCTACCGCGAACGGGCGGAGCAGGCGGACAACGGCAAGGCGTTGCTCGGCGAGCAAATGGGCGGCGTGTCCGACCTTTTGATGCAGCTTGCGGGCGAAACAAAAAACAGCGCGGACTACGACCGCACGCGAGAGCGGGAATTGATTGACAAGCTTGTTTTTCACAACGTGCTTTGCAGCGGCGCGGCTATAGCGCAACAAAAGGAAATCATCACCATTGTGCTGACGGTGTCGAGCAGGGACGTAGACAAAGAAACCATCGAAAAGGTGGTAACTTCCGTGCTGAAGCAAAGCGTAGAGGTGGAGCGCGTCGAGCAGACGGAGAGCGAAGCGTGGGTCAACGTGCTGCTTACCGTCAAGCCGCGGTACGCCGTCACCTTCGGCGTAAGCTCTCTGCCCAAGGAGGGCAACGAGGTCAGCGGCGACACGCACACCGTCACCCGAACGGACAACGGCAAGTGCATTGTGGCGCTTTGCGACGGAATGGGCAGCGGCACCAAGGCGGAAAAGATGTCGGCAACATCCATCAGTCTGGTGGAAAGCTTTTACCGCGCGGGATTTGACAACGACACCATACTTTCCTGCGTCAACAAGCTGTTGGTGGGCAGCGGAAACGAAATTTTCTGCGCGGTTGACATGGTGGTGTTGGACCTTTACAACGGGCTTGCCGACTTTATCAAGCTGGGCGCGTGCTGCGGCTTGGTGCGCTCAAACGGCAAGGTGGAAATTGTCAACGGCAGCAGTCTGCCTCTCGGCGTGTTGGAGGAAATGACCCCTTCCGTCACCAAAAAGGCGTTGGCGGGCGGCGACACGGTGGTGCTGTTGTCCGACGGCGTTGCCGACTGCTTCAAGGACCCCAACGCGCTTGCGGCGGCATTTGCCGAGGTTGCCCTGAACGTTCCTCAAAGCGTTGCGGACGTTTTGCTGAACAACGCGCTAAAGCGTTGCAACGGTCATCCTGCCGACGACATGACGGTAATTGTCGCGCGGATCGCGTAGCTCGCATATAATAACGTACAAACAAAATCGCAAAGGAGCGTCATGTGGCAGAGTACGTTTTGGAAAAAACGGTAAAGGTGGGGCGCGGAGTGACCATTGAGCCTTTTGCCGTGGTAAAGGGCGACACGGTGCTGGGAGACTACTGCACGGTGGGCAGCTTCAGCTATCTGGAAAACGCTTTTATCGGCGCGCACACCCAAGTAAAAGCCTCGCGCATAACAAACAGCTCGGTGGGATCTAACTGCACGGTAGGTCCAAACGCGCATTTGAGAGACGACGCGCAGGTGGGCGACGGCTGCCGTATCGGAAATTTTGTGGAGGTAAAGCACAGCGTTCTGCACAACGGGGTAAAGGCGGCTCATCTTAGCTACATCGGCGACGCGGAAGTGGGCGCGCGCACCAACATCGGCTGCGGAGTGGTTTTTGTAAATTTCGACGGCAAAGCAAAGCATCGCACGGTGGTGGGAGAAGATTGCTTTGTAGGCTGCAACGCAAATCTGGTAGCTCCGCTGGAGATGGGCAAGGGGTGCTTTGTGGCTTGCGGCAGCACCGTAGACAAAAACATGCCCGACGGCTCCTTCAGCATCGGGCGAAGCTACCTTACCGTCAAAGAGGGCAGGGCAAAAAAGTATCTTGACAAGTAGCTGTCGGTATAACGGTTGACATCGTTCTTTTTTTTGTTAAAATAGTGGTATGAGTTTTACCGCAGTAAAAAAGTACGAATGGAAAAACGTTTTTGTGTACGTTGCCGCTTTTGACGAAAGCGCGATAGAGGACGTTTTGCCCGTCGAGCGCAACGATCACATTCGCGCGGCAAAGGACGATTTGCTTCGCCGTCAACGCTATTGGGTGTGGAAGCTGCTTCGCTTTGCGCTGTGCGAGCAATTCGGCGACGTCGAGTTGGATCTTGCGCAAGCGGACGGCAAATGGTTCGAAAGTGGCGGCAGGGCGCATTTTTCCTTGAGTCACAGCGGCAACGCGGTGGCGGTTGCGGTGGCGAGCTTTCCCGTGGGCGTGGACGTTCAGTCCCTTTCCTTTGGGAATTTGGGCGGCTTGGCAAAAAGAATTTGCACCCCCAAGGAGCTTGCACGCTTTGACAACCTGCCGCAAAACGAGCGGAAAAGCTACCTTGCCGAGCTTTGGTCGCTTAAGGAAAGCATATTCAAACTTTCCGGCAACGGCGTTTTTTTGCCGTGCCTTACGCCCGCAAAGGTCGCAAACGCGCACAGCTTTTTTGTTTTTGACAATTCCTACGTTCTGTCCGTCGCCATCGAGGCAACATAAAGCAGCCATTTGTGTAACTTCTACACGTAAAGTTTATATACTTGTATATACATTAAATAACTAAAGCGCGAAACAAAAAATTAAATTTTCATTTTTGTTTTTACGTATTGAAACAGAAGGTCTTTCGTTGTAAAATTGTATATGGCAAAAAGTGTGTTTCTTGGGAGAATTGTCAAACCAAATGCAACACTCAAAGAACAATTCTACCGAGCTTTCGGTAGCTGTGCACATTCTTTGGACTGTGCGCGACCAAATTGATTTTAACGGCGTTTCAAGCCGAAAAAAATAAAGGAGAAAAATATGAAAAAGAAACTAATCGCAGTTCTGCTTTGTGCGCTGTTGGTGGTTTCCGCCGTGCTTGTTTTGGCAGCATGCAACAACACGCCGGTCATCATCTTCCGTAGCAACGACGGCAGAAAGTACTTTGAACTTGAAGCCAAAGGTGGAAAACTCACCAAGGAGCAAGTTGACAAAGCCTACAAAGACAACAACATCAAAAATGGTGACAAAATCTTTATGGGCTGGTATCAAACGGTAGGTCAAGTTGACGGCATCTACACCTACGACGACCCCATCGACTACGACAAGACCTACGAGGACGGCACGGAATTTTACGCTTACTGGCACGTGGGCGCAGGTCTTCCGCAAGGTTACACTCTTATCGGTGTGATTGGTGGCGTTAAAAATTGGACCCCCGGTACGGAATCCGAAAATTGGATGCTTGAGCAAGATCCCGATCAACCCTGGCTTTACAGAAAGACCATTGACGTGCAGAAGGGCGACGAAATCAAGGTCAAGGAAAAGTCCGACAAATGGAATGATGACATTTGCAACCTTGGTTACGATGGATGCGCAGAGGTCATTTTGTCCGATGCAGTGAAGGCAGACCTCACGTCAAAGGGAATCGACGCGAAGTATATGAGCAAGAACGCAGGTGGTAACTTCGGTATCGGCACAATCGTTACGGAAGCCAACATCACCGTAGAGTACGATTTCAGCATTCTTAAGTACAGAGTTACTTACAACACAGCAACCGTAGCTCTTCCCGAAACCGTTGATACTTGGATTCTTGTAGGAACTCTCGTCGAAGGAAGCTGGACAGCGGACAACTCGAATCCGAAAGTGTTGTTTACGGCAAAAGAGGGCGAAAAGTATGTTTTGACTCTTACATACAATCTCCGCGCAAACGATGAATTCAAATTCAAGATCAAGAACCCCGAATGGGTAGGCGACATCGGCTTTGGCGGATTCAGCTATTCAGCGGCAGATGGCGTCAAACTTCCCAAAGACTTGTTTGTTGAAGGCATTGGCGATGATGGTAAAGGTAACGGCAACATTGTTTGCTCAACGGCTTGCACTGTAGTATTCACTCTCGACGTTTTGCTCAACAGCGTAAGCGCAGTTGTAACTTCCGTGGGCGCAGCAGCCTAACGACAAAAATTTTGAAAAAAATATAAGGAGAAAATTATGAAAAAAGCAAAAATTCTCGTGGCAATTTTGCTTGCGGTTGTTATGGTCCTGTCGGTGGTGGCATTTGTCGCTTGCGGCAAAAAAGAAAGCACCGAACTGTTGATGTGGGCACCCGCCGCAGCACAACAATTCTATCAAAATTGGGCAGACAAATGGGCAAAGGATTACAAAGACAGCAATGGTAACACCTACACCGTCAAAGTCGGTATCATGTCCGAAGCTGACGCGGGAACGAACGTTGTTCAATCCCCCGCAAACGCAGCAGACGTTTTCCTGTTTGCCGATGACCAACTTGACAAGATGATCACTTCCGGCGCAATTGCGTCTGTAGGTAAGTTAGACGCCGGCGTGGCAAAACAGATCGTTGAAAGAAACAGCGAAGGAACAATAACCGCCGCTTCCAGAAACGGTCAACTCTATGCTTACCCCGCTCAAGCAGACAACGGTTACTTCCTTTACTACAATGACACAGTGCTTACTGCCGATGACGTCAAGTCTTGGGAAGGCATTGCCGCAAAGAACGTTGACGTTCACCTTGACTTCGGCAACGGTTGGTATGCTGCAAGCTGGTTCTTTACTTTCGGCGGAGAGATCGATGTGAATGACACCAACTTCAACACTGACAAAGTAGGTCTCAAAGCGGCAAAAGCTGCTATTCACTTCCGCAGTCTGTTCCCCGGTGACAAACTTCACATCGGCGATCCCGTTTCCGCAAACGGCGTTGCCAACTGCAACGACGGTACTGTTGGCGCATTGGTGGCAGGCGGTTGGGTCTATGTAGATGAGTTCGCAGCTAATCCGCACATCAAACTGACCAAGCTCCCGACAATCCACCTTGACGACAAAGATTACCAAACCTACACCTTCCTTGGTTCCAAGCTTTTGGGCGTTGCAAAACAAGGCAAGTACCTTGAAGCTTCTCACGCGCTTGCCAACTACCTTACAAGCGAGGAAGTTCAGCTTGACAAGGCTTTGAAACTCAGTGCAGGTCCCAGCAACATCAATGCTGCAAACAACGATCAAGTAAAAGCTCTGCCCACACTTGTGGCTTTGAGTCAACAAGCTCAATGGTCGGTGCCCCAAATCAACCTTCCCGGTCAGTTCTGGACAGCTACCGAAACTTTCATGGGCAAGATCAAGTTTGGTGAAACCACTTGGGTAGGAAACGCCGATGGTACTTATACCGACGCGCAAATCAGAAATGCATTGAGCGAATATCGTGCGGATCTTCAACTCGCTTCTGACGCAGAAGAGTAAAGGTTCAACAATGTAAAAATAACATCGGAGGAGGAATTTCCTCCTTCGATGTTTTTTGTTTAGGAGGAAAATATATGGCTGAAGTCAACGCTTCAATCAAAAAGCCGAATGCTTTCGTTGCGTTTTTCATCTCCATAGGCGCTTGGTTCAGAGCGTTTCCGAAACGCTTTGTCAATTTCTTCAAGCGGCTTGGTCTAAAAATTGCTAATTGGTTCAAAAGTCTTTGGCGCATTGTCAAGGAAGGCAATTGGAAAACGCGCATGTCCTTTGTAGTGATGGGATTCGGCTGTTTTGCTTACGGTCAATGGCTGAGAGGCGCGTTGTACCTTTTGTTAGAGGTGGGATTTGTACTGTTTATGGTGTTTTTCGGTCCCCCGTATCTCGGCAAATTCGGTACTCTCGGAACAACGCTTCAAGGTCCGCTGATTGACCAAAACACCGGTCTGCAAATCGGCGTCACCGAAGGCGACGATTCGCTGATGATATTGTTGTTCGGCGTCGTTACCATTCTGTTCATTCTGATATTTGCCGTGCTGTACTTCAAACAGCTGCGCAATGCTTTTGCAAATCAGGAACGCGCGGAGTTCGGTATGCCCATCGACGGCACCAAAGACGACGTCAAAAACATGCTGAACAAAAACTTCCACACAACGATACTTGCCTTGCCCACGTTGGGCATTGCGGTATTTACGGTGATCCCGCTCATATTTATGATCCTGATTGCCTTTACCAACTACGACTACGAACACCTGACTCCGGGCAATTTGTTCACTTGGGTCGGATTTAAGAATTTTGCGGAATTGTTCAAGTTTACGGGAACGTCCTCTATGGGACAAACCTTCGGAAAACTGCTTGGTTGGACGCTGTTGTGGGCGGTGTTGAGTACCGTTACCACATATATCGGCGGAATGATACTTGCAATTCTCATCAATTACAAGGGCGTTCGTCTGAAAAAGGTCTACCGCGCGTTTTTCGTCGTGACGATTGCCGTACCGCAATTTGTCAGCTTGCTCATCATCAGCAAGTTCCTTGACACGCAAAACGGTTTGATAAACCAACTTCTGAAAAGTTGGGGTTGGATCGACCAAAACATAAAGTGGTTGGGAGAAACCAACTTGGCGCGACTGATGGTCGTGGTGGTAAACATGTGGATAGGCGTCCCCTATTCGATGTTGATAACAAGTGGTATTTTGATGAACATTCCCGAAGAACTTTACGAATCGGCGCGTATCGACGGTGCCGGTCCCGTAAAAACCTTCTTCAAAATTACGCTTCCGTACATGCTGTTTGTTACAGGTCCGCACCTCATCACACAATTTGTGGGCAACATCAACAACTTCAACGTCATATTCCTGTTGACGGGAGGCGGTCCTACCAGCCCCGATTTGAGGAGTCCTGCAGGAAAAACCGACTTGCTCATCACTTGGCTGTACGATTTGACGGTCAACGGCGAGTACCCCAACTACAAGTTGGGCTCCGTTATCGGCATTTTGGTGTTCATCGTTTGCGCGGTCCTCAGCTTGGTCGTCTACGGTAGAACATCCTCGGTGAAGAATGAGGAGGATTTCCAATGATGACAGCATTACTTGGTTTGAGTCAAGCCGCGGTAACGGCAATGACAATTATATTTTCGTTGATAATAGTAGTGCAAGTGGGCGTCATCGGTTGGCTGATAATTCGTCACCGCGAACACGTGGCAATGACGGAATTGGGAAAGCCTGCCAAGAAAAAGAGATACCGCAGCATGAAGGCAAAACGCATCACGGTGTTGACAATTATTCACATTGTGCTGACCGTGCTTGCTATAGTTTGGGTTCTTCCCTTTGTGTATGTTGTTTTGCACTCTTTCCGTGCAAACGACCCATTGTCCCCCTTCCCTGCCAAGATCATTCCCACAGAGTGGACGCTGGACGCTTGGGCAAGGTTGTTCAACGGCAAGCCGGAAGCATACTCCGACGCAAAATTTGCTTGGGTAAACTTCCCTCGTTGGTGGATCAACACGTTGGTTATAGCTTGTTTCTCCTGCGTCATCTCCACTTTGTTTACGCTGATGACAAGTTACGCATTTTCGCGAATGAGATTCAAGCTCCGTCAGCCCTACATGAAGTTGATACTGATTTTGGGAATGTTCCCCGGCTTCCTCGGAATGATTGCGGTGTACAACATTTTGGTTGCGCTTAACCTTAACGAAGGCATACTCAAAGACGTTGCGCTTGTAATGGTTTACAGCGGTAGCGCGGGAATGGGTTACTACGTTTCCAAAGGTTTCTTCGACACGATACCCAAAGCCTTGGACGAATCCGCCAAGTTGGACGGAGCGTCCCAAGCGCAGATATTTACCAAAATTACGTTGCCCCTTTCCAAGCCTATCATCGTGTATACTGCGTTGACGGCGTTTATGGGACCGTGGATGGACTTCATCTTTGTCAAGATGATCTGTCGCGGTGACACCGACTACGGCACTGTCGCATTGGGGTTGCAAACAATGTTGGAGCGCGAGCAGTTCATGACCCATTGGAGATTGTTCTGCGCGGGCGCGACAATGGTGGCTGTGCCCATCACTGTGCTGTTTATGTTCCTTCAAAAGTACTATGTTGAAGGTGTAACGGGAGGATCGGTAAAGGGCTAATGAAAAAGTTTTCCGTTTTTGTGTTGATTTTGTGTCTTGCATTGGCTGTTTCGGCTTTTGCGGGATGCAAAGCAAAGGACATCAAGGATTGGGAATCCAATCCCGTCGCAACAAACGTTGACCCGTCGTACCGCGACTACTACCAGATTTTTGTGTACGGTTTTGCGGACAGCGACGGCGACGGAGTGGGCGACCTTAAGGGCATCGAAAGCAAGCTGGACTATATTGCCGATCTCAACTTTAACGGCATTTGGCTTTCGCCGATTTACCCCTCGTCGCAGTCCAATCACAACTACGACGTGGAAGATTACTGCGCGATAGACAGCCGCTACGGCACGTTGGAGGATTTTGAGGATTTGGTGACGGCTTGTCACGAACGCGGAATTTCCGTAATGATGGATCAGGTGTTCAACCATTCTTCTAACAGACACACTTGGTTTCAACAGGCTCAAACGGCTTTGCGCAGCGGGGACACCGAAAACAAGTACGTAAACTACTACCTGTTTAACAACAACAATCCCGACAGCTACCAGCACTTTACCGACGCGCCGTCGATGCCGAAGCTTAACCTTGACAACCCCGAAGTTCGCAACGAAATCGACAACATCTGCAAGTTTTGGTTGCAGGATTACGATGTGGACGCTTTCCGTCTGGACGCCGCTTACCATTTTTACTCCAACGCCTCGAAAAACATCGAATTTATGAAGTGGTTGATGTCTGCCGCGCAGAAGTACAACCCCGATGTTTACATGGTGGGCGAAGTGTGGCAAGGCGAACAGACAGTGTACAATCACTATGCCGAGGACTCGGTACAAAGCTTTTTCAACTTTCAACTGAGTTCTACCATTGGCTACAACAGTTTGATGTCGCTGCTGTTCAGTGACGATCCGGCAAGCCAAGTCGAAAGCGTCATAACCACCAAAGAAAAGGGTACGTCCAAGGGCATAGACGCTCTGTTCACCAGCAATCACGACACGTCTCGTTTTGCCAACTGCGTGGATTACTACGATTTCCGCGAGGGTGCGCCGACCGACAGGTTGATGAGCATTCACAAAATGAGCGTTGCCCTGCTCTACACACAGGCGGGCAATGTGTTCAACTACTACGGCAACGAAATCGGCTTGCGCAACGGCATCAGAACCTGGACGGGCAACGGCTACGAAGACCACACTTACCGCACCGCGATGAATTGGGGCAGTGACACGGCAGACACCCACGAGGATGGTATGGCGTGGATGGCTTACGGCGGCGCAACAATGTACGGCGTATGGGACGACATTCTGGGCGGCGTTGCAGAACAAAAGAACGACCAAAACAGCTTGTTGAACTTCTACCGCAGAGTGATGCTTCTTCGCAGACAAATTCCCGAAATAGCTCAAGGAACGTCGGAATTTCTCGACAGCGGCGACGACAAGGTGGTAATAATCAAGCGTACCGCCGGCGACAAGAGCATATTCCTTGTGTACAACTTCGACCCGGAGGAAAAGCACAAAATCGACATCCGTAGTCTCATCAAGGACAACGGCTTGAAGGGCGAATTCGCGGGATTTTTGTCCTCCGACAACAGTCGGGACGTAAAATACAAAAACGGCAAATTGACTCTTCCGCAGTATTCCATTGCGGTGATCCGCTAAAAATATCACAAATAAAGAATCATTCTTTTGGAGGAAAATATGGCTAATCTGAAACTTAATCACATTTACAAAGTGTATCCCAACGGGGTCAAGGCAGTGAATGACTTTTGTATGGACATCGAGGACAAGGAGTTCATTGTGTTCGTCGGACCCTCCGGTTGCGGCAAATCGACAACGCTTCGAATGATAGCCGGTTTGGAGGAAATTACCGCAGGCGAATTGCGTATAGACGACATGGTTGTCAACGACGTCGAGCCCAAGGACCGCGACATAGCAATGGTGTTCCAAAACTACGCCTTGTACCCGCACATGACCGTGTACGAAAACATGGCATTCGGTTTGCGCCTAAGACATCTGCCCAAGGAAGAAATCGACCGCAAGGTGCGCGAAGCCGCTCATATTCTCGGCATAACCGAGTACCTTGACCGCAAGCCCAAGGCAATGTCCGGCGGTCAGCGTCAACGTGTTGCTTTGGGACGCGCTATCGTTCGTAACCCCAAGGTAATGCTTTTGGACGAACCGCTTTCCAACTTGGACGCCAAACTTCGTACCGCAATGCGTTCGGAAATTTCCAAGTTGCACCACAAATTGCAGACAACGTTTATCTACGTCACCCACGACCAGGTGGAAGCAATGACAATGGGTACGCGTATTGTCGTAATGAAGGACGGCTTCGTGCAACAGATAGACACTCCGCGCAACCTTTACCGCTTCCCCGGCAACAAGTTCGTGGCAGGCTTTATAGGCACGCCGCAAATGAACTTCTTTAACGGAACGCTTACGCAACACGGCAACAAGGTGACGGTGGAATTTGACAACACGGACGTCAAATTGGACGCTCCCATAGAAATTTTCCACAAGGCGGACAGGTCTTACCTCGACGGAACAAAGCCCGTCATTCTCGGTATTCGTGCCGAGCACATCTCCACCAATCCCGAGCAGTACCCCTATCGCGCCAAGTGCCGCGTGTCTCACGTAGAAGAGCTGGGCACCGATTGTCAGGTTTACGCCGACTTTAACCTCAACAGTGAGGACGTTATCGGCGAAAGCCCCACAAGAGTCATCATCAAAGCGCCCGCAGGCAGCTACTACAGCGTAGACAGCGTAATTCAGGTGTCGCTGGACCTTACGCAGCTTCATTTCTTTGATGCAGAGACGGAAACGACCATTGCTCCGCGTATTCCGCAAGAAGTTGTTACTCAAGCTATCGTAAACGGAAGCAAGCTTGACGCGCTCAATGCGCAAATCGAGCTTCCCGAGGCAATTCGTCCCGAAAACGGCGAGTACAGCATGTATGTTCCCACGTCGGCAGTTCGTTTGGACGGCAGCATAGACGCAAAGGTTCTCGAGGAAGAGGACGTCAACGGACAACGACTTGTTCACCTGCAAGCGGGTAACACGGTTTTGTTTGCAATTGTAGACAAGAACGTTCAACTCGGCAAAACAACCAAAATCGACATCGATTTGAAACAAATTCGTTTGGAACGCGACGGCGAAGTGGTGGTTCAACCCTTGAACCTCAACAACGTGCTTGTTGGTACAATTTCCAAACACAAGGTAAAAGTGGAAAAGGAAGTCGACGGCAAAACCAAGAAGGTTACGGAGCTTGCATTCAGCTTTGACATTTGCGGTGCTTCCTTCGACTGCCCCAAGGAGTTGGCAATGCGTTTGATCAACGGCGGCGGTCAAAACATCTTTGGAAAGAATTTGGAATTCCGCTTTACGCCTTATCAAGTACACGTCGGCGACGTCGGTTTGGAGGGCACGGTGGACGCTTGCAGCGACTACGGCAAGGAAAAGTTTGCACAGTGCGTTGTAGGCGACAAAAAGGTCAACGTGCTTGTAAACGGCGAGGTTGGCGAAACAGTTCGCTTGAATTTGGACGTTGAGGCTTTGGAAATTCACGAAACGGATCGTGCTATCCGCCTTGCGTAATGCAAAAACTGCAACAAAACGCGTCTGAATTTGACGACCGTATGTTGCAAAAAGCTCTTATAAAATTTTTCAGAGGTAAACATGACAAAAAAACGTATAATAGCAATATTGCTGTGCTTGGTTTTGGCGTTCAGTTTGGCACTTGCCGCATGTAAAGACGTGCCTGTGACGCCGCCGACTCCATCGGACGACGATCCACCGTCGCCACCCCCTGCACACAAACACTCTTACAGTCAGGTTTGGAGTAGCGACGAGCAGTACCATTGGCACGAAGCTACATGCGAACACACCAATCTGAAGGGTAGCTTCGGTCAGCATACAATTGTAAAGGACGTATGCACAACATGCGGAAAAACCTTCTTCAAGGAGCAGGAAGGCTTTGAAGTACATCCGTACGAAGAGCCGAAAGTGCCGGAAATAGTTATGCCCGCCGTTCCGACGGTAAGCACTCCGCATCTTGCCCTTCATTACCGTCGCAATGACGAACAGACCTACAAAACCTGGGGCTACTGGGTGTGGGCTGACGGTGCCGATGGTGTGTTGTACAACATTCAGTATCAGGACGATTTCGGTAGCGTAACGTTGATAGACCTTGCTCCTCTTGGCGGACCCAACGCGACTGTCGGTATTATCCCTCGTTTGCAAGCAAGTTGGGTAAAGGATGGAGATGTGGATAGATTTATTGTTCCGAGCGAATACACGCTTTCAGACAATTGCTATCACGTATACCTTGTTGAAGGGGACATTGTTATGCATCACCGTGAAGATGAAATAAATTTCAACACATCTGCCAAGTTTGACGCGGTCGATCACATCGAAATGACGTTTGCAACACCTGTCAACCATGTTGAGGTGTACGAGGAAGAAACGTTGTTGCAGAAAGGTGACATTGATGAGGCTGTTCTGGTCGGCTACAAATTGGAAGGTGAAGCAGATCTTACCAAGGAGTACAAGGTTAAAGCAACCTTCTCCACCGGAGAAACAAAGGAAATGACAGTGTCTATTACCGCGCTTTACGATACCGAACAATTCGACGAACAGTTCAACTACGAGGGAGACGACCTCGGAGCGACAATCAGCGGCAATTCCACAACCTTCAAGGTGTGGTCTCCCGTCTCGACGCAAATCACATTGAACGTTTACAATGAGGGAACGGGCGGATCTGCCGCTACCTACCCGATGGAAAAGGGCGAAAAGGGTGTTTGGGCATTTACCGTACAGGAAAATCTTGCAGGTAAGTACTATACCTACACCGTTGTCAATCCTTCTTACCCCAACGGAGCGGAAATAGTCGATCCCTATGCCAAGAGCGCGGGACAAAGCGGCGTTCGCGGCATGGTAGTCAACTTCGACTCCGACTCGGCAAAGCCCACTGGTTGGGACAGCATTCAGCCCAAAGCTTACAGTCCCAACGAGCTTACCGTTTGGGAAACGCACGTTGCGGACGTCACATCATCGTCGACCTGGGGCGGCACGGCAAACAAAGCCAAAACCTTCCTTGGCATGATTGAACCGAACACCACGTACGAAAAGAACGGCACGACTGTCAAGACGGGATTTGACCACATCGTCGAACTCGGCGTCAATGCCGTACAGCTTGTGCCCATCTTCGACCAAGCCAACGACGAATCCAACATGAGCTTCAATTGGGGCTACAATCCCTTGAACTACAACGTGCTTGAGGGCGGTTATTCTTCCGACCCGACAGACGGTTATGCACGTATCAAGGAGTTCCGTCAGCTTGTTCAGGCATTTAACGAGAAGGGTATCAACATCATCATGGACGTGGTGTACAACCATGTAAGTAGTGCGTCCGGCTCCAACTTCGACGTGTTGATGCCCGGTTACTACTTCCGTTACGACCAAAGCGGCATGCTTTCCAACGGATCGGGTTGCGGCAACGAAACGGCAAGTGAGCGCGCAATGATGCGCAAGTTTATCATAGATTCCGTGTGCTTCTGGGCAAAGACCTACAAGCTGGGAGGCTTCCGTTTCGACCTTATGGGCTTGCATGACATTGAAACTATGAATCAGGTCGTTGTTGCCCTCAAAAAGATAAACCCCAACATCATCGTCTATGGCGAGCCTTGGACGGGCGGAACAACCATTTTGTCCTCCGAACAACAGGCAGTTCAGGTAAATGCAAACAGCTTTGAGGGCTTTGCTCAATTCAACGATCAAATGCGCGACGCGCTCATCAAAGGCGGTCTTTCGGGCGCAAGCGAGCTTGGTTGGGCAACAGGCGGAAGCTACAATGCCAACATTGAAAACGGCTTGAAAGGCTACACCGGTCCGACCATCCAGGATATGTTCAAGACGGTCAACTACGTTACCTGCCACGACAATTACACTTTGGCAGACCGCGTCGTAGCTACGGGAAAAGCTGAGGACAAAGCAAAGAAAGCGATGCTCGCAAACTCGGTGGTGTTCACAAGCAACGGTATAACCTTTATGCTTGCGGGCGAGGAGTTTTTGCGTAGCAAAGGCGATCTTGCAACGGACGACAAAAACGATACAACTTCCGAGGCGGTGCACAACAGTTACCAATCCAGCTATCAGATGAACTCGCTGAACTACGAGCTCAAAATCACCAATGCGGACATGTTTGCAAACTATCAAAAGCTTATCGCTTTCAAACAGAAGTTCGTAAAGGATTTCGACTTGACGACAAACGAAAAGGTCGATGAGCTGTACACCGTTGAAACCATTGACAAAAATTCCGTTGTTGTCGTAACAATAAAGGCAACCAACGGAACGATCTGGAAGGTGGCGCATTGCGGTCCCAAGGGAGGTTCTACTGTTGACTTTGGCGGTTACACAGTGTACCTCGACACCATAGGTAACACAACCTTGAGCGCGTCCACCACAATGCAAGCATACCAAACGATTATTGCAAAAAAGTAACCCTTTGCCACAGCTACACAGAAGCAATTTTGTGTAGTTGTGGTTGCAAGCTCTAAACATCAAAGTTGACTTTATCAGTCAAGAAAGAGGTAATTATGAAATTAAAAAACATTATTGTTGCGTTGCTGTGTGTTTTGTTTATGTTCAGTTTGACATTGACCGCATGCGACAAAACAGAAAAACACGTCTGTGAAAGTCAGTGTCCGCTGTGTTACGGCTGCACCGATCTCGAATGTACCGATGACGCTTGCCGTGTAAAATGTTTAGGACACACTTCTACGGGCGAGGATCACACTCACACGTACAGCAAGGAGTGGGCATGGGACTCGACAGATCACTGGCATCCTGCCGACTGCGGGCATGATTTGAAACAGGGTGTAGAACCTCATACACTCGATGAAAACGGTTACTGCTCGGTTTGTGAACATCAAATATTCTCCAAATCAGGTAGTTGGACCATTTATTCTGCCACAGGCAGTGCGGACGACAGCATAACAATGCCCGCCGCTCCCGCATCCTACCCCGCAGGAAGCATTGTTCTTCACTATCGTCGTATCAAGTCCACCGATTACCCCCATTGGGGATTTTGGCTGTGGAAAGTAGGCGCTGAAGGAACGCGCTACAAGCTGCAGTATCAGGACGATTTCGGCGGAATAACTGTAGTAGCGGCGTCAGAGTTGGGCGGTGAAAATGCAAAAATAGGCATCATTCCCATTGACGATGACATAACTTCCTCGGGAAGTTGGTACATGAAGGATTCTGCGGGAGTTGACCGTCTCCTTATTCCCGAAGATTACAAGCAGAGTGACGGTTGCTATCACATCTATATGATAGAGGGCGACAGCAAAACTTACAAAACCGCCCAAGAAAGCAACTATCAAACGCTTAACTTTGGCGTGACGGCTTCCTTTAAGGACAGAACCAACATAGACATTTCCTTTGCGACTCCTGTTACCAATGTTCAGATATTGGAGAACGACGTTTTGTTGGGAGAGTGGAGCGACGGCGGCAATGCCGCGGGACGCGTTGGCTTTGAGATGGACCATGATGCCATAATCAGCGGAAGATACTCCGTCAAAGCAACCTTTGTAAAGGACACCAAGTTGGTGGAGAGCGGTGTAGACATTCGCGTTTTCTACGATTTGGCGGAATTTGCAAACGCGTACTATTATGAAGGCAATGACCTCGGCGCGACATTGGGAGAAAATTCCACAACCTTCAAGGTGTGGTCGCCCGTTTCACAGAAAATCGTTCTCAATTTGTACAATGAGGGCGATGGTGGAACAGCTTTTGAAACTCACCCCATGGAATTGGGCGACTACGGTGTTTGGGAGTACACCGCAAACACGCGTCTTGCAGGCAAGTACTACACTTACACTGTCTATAACGCCAAGTCTACAGGTGGAACGGAAGTTATAGATCCCTATGCCAAGAGCGCGGGTCTCAATGGTCTGAGAGGCATGATAGTCAACTTTGCTGCCAAAGAGCTAACTCCCGACGGCTGGGATGAAGTGGAAGTCAACCCCTACAGCGAAAACGAATTGGTAGTGTGGGAAACGCACGTTGCGGATGTCACCTCATCACCGACTTGGGGCGGCACGGCAAGCAAAGCCAAAACATACCTTGGTATGATAGAATCAGGTACAACGTACGAAAGTAACGGCACGACTGTTTCTACGGGATTTGACCACATTGTCGAACTCGGCGTAAACGCCGTGCAGCTTGTGCCCATCTTCGACCAAGCCAACGAGGAAGATGAACAGTACCGTTCTTTCAACTGGGGCTACAATCCCTTAAACTACAACGTACTCGAAGGCAGTTACTCTTCCGACCCGACAAACGGTTACACCCGCATCAAGGAATTCCGTCAATTGGTTCAGGCATTTAACGAGAAGGGTATCAACATCATCATGGACGTGGTGTACAATCACGTAAACGATGCAAGTTCGTCCAACTTTGAAGTGCTTATGCCCGGTTACTACTTCCGTCATAACGCCACAGGCGCGCTCAGCAACGGTTCCGGCTGCGGCAACGACACGATGAGCGAACGCCCGATGTTCCAAAAGTTTATGATAGATTCCGTTACTTTCTGGGCGGAAACTTACAAACTTGGCGGCTTCCGTTTTGACATCATGGGCTTGCACGACATTGAAACGATGAACAAACTTACTCAAGCTGTTCGTCAGGTAAACGAAAACATTGTTCTCTACGGCGAAGCTTGGGGAAGCAACAGTGCTGCGACCAATTCTTCCGTGCCTCTTGCTTGCCAATCCAACGCAAGCCTGTTTGCGGACAGACTTGGTCAGTTCAACGATCAGATGAGAGACCAAGTGCTTAAGTTCGCATCGGGAAGCACAAATGATATCCACGATGACAGAATTTTGCAAGGCTTCAAGGGACAAACCACCGCCTATACCAACGATTTGTTCAAGACCCTCAACTATGTGACATGCCATGATGGATTCACTCTGTACGACGATTTCCAATTCAACACCAGCATTCGTACGACAGGTTCGCAAGCTCATCGCAAGGAATGCTCAATGCTTGCCAATTCGATGATTTTGACCAGCAACGGCATCAGCTTTGTTCTTGCAGGCGAGGAATTGTTGCGTAGCAAGGTGGATCTTGGTGCGGTAGGCGATCAACAGCACAACTCCTACAACGCTCCTTACGAAGTGAACGCTTTGGACTACAGCCGCAAGATACAGTACAAAGACGTATTCGAGAACTACAAAAAGCTGATTGCGTTCAAGGAAAGATTTGTAAAAGACTTCGGCTTGACCTCTAACGAGGCGGTCGCAAGCAAGTACAGCGTGCAACACAGCGGCAATGTGTATATCATCACGATAAACACCGGCAGCAATGGCACTTACGTGATAGCCCACGCAGGACCTCAAGGCGGCACGGCAAGCGCGCTCAGCGGCTGCACGTACGACTTCAGCACCACAAGGACGTCCGGTATCAACAGCACCTTGGAACCCTACGAAACAGTGGTGGGACACAAATAAAAAACGACTATCGCATTTCGTTTGATCAACAAAACCCCTCGGGCGTTTGCCCGAGGGGTTTTGCTACACGGTAAAGAAAAAGGAGAGAAACAATCAACGCAAAGTATTCTGCAAAATTTTTTGGTAAAAAACGCTCAACGCACTTTTACACGCTTACACTTTTGACACGTCAATTCTATTCCGGTCAAATCAACATCGGCAAACAGGGCGTCCCACATTTCTCTTGTACCTTTGTAAACAACGGTTTTGAGTTTACGAAAAACAGGACCGTCGTAACTACTGCTTTTTTCCGTAAAAATGTCTTTAGGTAATTGCGTGATTGAGCAAGGTATTGTTATTTTTTCTACTAAGGAAAAAATGTGAAACGTTTCAGGGTCAACAGCTTGTACTCCATCGGGAACAGTGAGCGAATCGCTAAACAACATTTTCAAGTAATCGGCGTAACCATAAAAAGTTTTTTCGTCTTCGCTTAAAACATATTTGCTTGTCACTTTTTTGCGAATGCCGTCACTGTCCACTATTATTCGGTATTTTAGCGGCAATTCTTCAATTTTTTGCTTTTCCTCTTCCGTTAAAGGGCAATTGAGAATTTCCATCGCCTTAAAAAAGTTGCTCTTATTGTCCACGTACGACAATCCATCATGCAGTTGGCTCATGGCATAGTTAAAATTTTTCCAAAATCTTTTACAATCCGACAACTTCCACTCTTTCCAATCGATCAGACGTTTATAAAGCAAAGTAAGCTCTATTGGAGATATTGCAGCATAAAAATGTTCTTTTTGCTCTTTCAATTGATTCAGATATTCTCGATCGAAGCCGTAAAAGTCAAGCCCAACACAGTCGTCCCACAAATAATTTGGACCTCCCGACAAAACCCAACGACCTCTTATCAAATCAATAAGGTAATGTAGCAAAAAGTGTTCCACCTTGTTTGCATATAACAATTGTTCTTTTCTGTTAAAAGGCTTTAGCTCTTCTAAGGTAGTATGTGACATAACATACGAATAAATTTGAGCTTGGGGGTTGTTTGCTCTTATTTCTGCCGCTTTTTGACGGCTTTCTTCTTTTGTGCGACTAATCAAATTGTATTCGTTTGGCGAGGCTTTTCGTTGATAACGCAAAATTTCTTGCAGCGTTTGTGTTCGTCGTGCAATGTCGTCCAATTCATATTCCTTGATGTGATGTATGTCAAGCCACTCCTTCCCTCGGCGTGTTGGATTGCAATCGTAATCCCTATCTACCCCACCGTATTTTTTTTGAAGATAAACACATACGGAAGTATAAAGCCTCATTGCCTCTTCTTCGGAATTCATAGGCAAGGATTTTATTTTTTCTACCATATCACAATCATTACTGATTTGATCAGAGAACACCTTATGTTCAACTTGGTGCATTTGCCACTGTACAAATTCCGAGAAATGTTCAGACAGCCGAACCAACGTACGCCACGAACAAGTGTTTGGGTTTGACGCAAAGTACTCGATTAGCTTTTGACAATTATCGTCATTTTGAAACAGTTGCGTGGGAATTCTGAAATAAAAGAGATTGTCTTTTTTTAATAATTCTGCCATGCCCTCGTCTGACGTATAGCACTCGATTAGTTTTTTGACATAAGCTTCGTTTTGAAGTATCTGCTCAGGAACACGAAAGTAAATCAAACTTTTGTCCACAGGTAATTCTGTTATAACATTATTCCACATTTCCGCTGTTGTATATTTTTCCGGAATGAACTGTATGGATTTTTTGTTTTGACGAAATGCAATATCGCAAACAGACTCGCTGCGTTTGTAATCGGGGATATACCATAGTGCAAGCCCGTCAACAGACACTGCCAATTTGACAAGTTCCGCTGTTTGCATTTTTTTGGGAAGACAACTGATGTTATACGGATAGGATTTTATTGCAAGATACAGGTTGTCTTTAGTCCACAGTTCTTTTGGCACGTAGTTTAGGGGGCGTATGTCATTAACGACGGTTGGGTGATTGCACGATAAAGCAATTTTAACGATTTTGTCAGTTATCAAATTTTTCGGTACATATCGTATTGCGCCGCCATCCTGTTGTACAGCAATCAGACACCTATCTTCGGTTCGTTTTTTCATCGGAAGGTATTTTAATGCCATTCCGCATTGAGACAATGCAGTTCTGACAATATCGTTTGACATCCATTTTCCCGCTATATATTGCAGACAGCGACCATCAACAGCCACAGCTTGTGCAACCAGCGAAGCAGTTTGATCCGCCTTGTCAATGGCAGCAAAATTGTTTAATGATGGCTGTTGCAAAAAAACAGCTACCGCGTCACTCATCATTTTATCACCTCACGGTGCAGGTATTTGGTTTTACTCATTTCTTCTCCTTTATGTTTTAATTTGTATATTTACAGCAATCGGAAATGGCGTAGCGGCATTTACAGCAGGTTGACTTGTCGCAAAAGTTTTTAATAACAAAACAAACTCAAACAATATTTGTTCGAGTTTGTTCAAAGCAAGTTGTTTTGTAACAAGCGGTTTTGGCGCAAATCGACATACCGTAAGTCGACTTGCCACAATGTGATAAAAATGTCATATTCCATGTTTATAGTATATACCCCAACAAGGTGTTTGTCAATGTTTTTGATGCGATTTTTTTGTGAAAAAATTTCTAACATTGCACTCGACGGTGTAAGCCCAAAGCGCACAGCAAAGCATGTTTCAAAACAAATCCCCTGCCAAACTCTTGCGCGTTTGAATGTGCGCTGTAGGGTGGTGCAAGATAAAAATTGCATAAAAAAGGAACGCAACGAGTTTGCGTTCCTTTTGTCGTTTTCTTTTAAGCCGAGGCAAGCTGTCTCGGTTTGGTCGGCGGCTCAAACAACAGTGTAAGTTCCGTCGTCGCTGTTTGCGTCGAACGTGACGGTAAATTCGCCGTCCAATTCGTCAAACACATAGTGACCGCCGCTTTCAGACCAGGTTCCGATCTTGACCGCGCCTTGGCTGTCGATATACAACATTCCGTTGAAGGTGTCGTTAAACCTGCCGTCAAATATAATCATGCTGCCGTCCGCGCCAACGTACAAAGTTTTCTTGTCGTCCTCGCTATCGGCAAATTCAAATTGAGTTCCGTCAAGCGTTTTGGGGTCGATGTCGGTAGTTACCTCAAATCTCAAAAACACTTGTCCCGCGCCGCTTGTCAAATCGACATAGAAGCCGATATACCAACTGTATCTCAAATTGCCATATTGTTCGCTGCCGACGGTGTAGTAACCGAAGTACAAATTGCTTTCCTGTCCGTTGAACTTGATGGGAGCGATGGTGAAGCCCGCGGGGTTTCTTTCCAAATCTTTTGCGTTGAACTCAACCATCCAGCCCTTGTTGTTGGCAAGAGTAACGGTCTTATCAAAGTTTTTGGAGTAGGTTTCGCCGTTAAAATACAACGCGTAATGTAAAAAAGTTATGTAAAACGTACAAGCAAATTGTTGCGGGTTACAAATTACCCCTGCCGCAGTCGGCGTTGCGAAAAGAGCCTTTACTTTGTCGCGCTTGTTGTTTTTCTTTCAAAAAATCCCACCCCATGTGCGTTTTTTGGGTGTTTTTTTGCAAAAACAGTCCGGCAAACGCCGACTTTTGCTTGCGGTGGTGGGGAATGCGCCTCACTTTAGTTTCTTTGTAAATGTGTCCCGTAGGCGCTCTGCCGTCGCTGTCGGCGTCAAAAACGATTATCGCTTTTTGGGGTGGCGTGATTTCAAATATGCAAGAGTGTTGGGCATATTTTGTTTGACAACAATCAAATCTTCCTCCAAAATTCCAACCGGGTTTTCTATCGTTACGTCAATTCCGTCTATGTTTTGCGTTTCTCCGTCGAACATGACCAATCTGAAACCGTTGCGTTTGCCAAGATTTACCCAACCGCGATCACCCCTTTTTACGCCTGCGGCAAGATACTCTGCTCTGTCTTTGGTTAACTCCACGATATCGTATTCTTGCATTGGTCGCACTTTGCCCTCGTACATATCCGTATCGTCGAAATCAAAAGGTTTTACGATTTGTACGTTTTGCGGCTGAACTCTGACGATATCATGTTTGTAATCATCGCCGAAAGGTGTGTGTGTTAGTGTTTCGTGAAAAAACACAATCATATCGCCCGTTTCTTCAACATCAAAAACGAACCCCTCTTCGCCAATGGCAATATTCTTTTCAACGCACATTTCGTTTTGTTTTATCAATTTTACTATGTCGTATCGTTTCATTGTTTTGCATATTCTCCGAATTTGGACTTGTCAAGAATGTTTATCAGATAATTTTGGCAATAAAAACAATTTTACATTATTTAATTTTTTTGTCAAGTATGGCCGTGGGGGAGTACAGGGCTCGTCCCAAGCGAAGCACATTCGGCGTGAAGGCAAGCTGCACGGTGTGCAGTTGGTAGCCGAATGCCCAAGAGTGAGCTCCGCTCTGCT
>CANRHN010000003.1 GCA_947630425.1 uncultured Clostridia bacterium
GTAGCGGCGGTCGGATTCGAACCAACGACCTGCCGGGTATGAACCGGCCGCTATAACCAACTAAGCTACGCCGCCATGTTGCTTAGACTTGTTCTCTAAAAGCCTATTTATTGTAGCAAAGAAAAGTCAATCTGTCAACAACTTTTGCCCTGTTTTGTTTTTCCCGTCACATCTTTTTGCGTTTCGTCCGCCCGACGGCGAATTTTGCGCAGTTTGCCCGTTCCGCGCCGCCCGACAAGTCCCGACATCGCAACCGCGCAAGCCAACAATCCCGCGCAAGCCAACAATAGCGGCGCGCAAAGTCGAAAACGCGCAAACAGCCTCAAAAATTCTTAAAAAAATTTTCAAAAGCCTATTGACAAAGTGTTGGAAAATGCTATACTTAACTTGTTAAGTAAGCAAGAAAAATCAAAATTTGTTGCAAAATAGCGTTGCTTGGCTTAAAATTTTGACAGTGGTGCAACCGCAGAAAGCGGCGAACACCCAATCAAAACGCAGCCGAGGGCGAATGTCGCAACGGGTTGTTTTGCTTGCTTGCAAAAGCGTCAAAATATTATCAATGGGAGGAAGCTATGAAAAAGAAAATTTTGGCGGTAGTGTTGTTTTGCATATTTGCGCTCAGTCTTTTTGCGCTATGTGCATGCAACAAAAACGATGACGACAAGCTCACTGTCACCTGGTACGACGCAACGGGTACTACGGACGTAAGCAAAATGCCCGTTCTCAAAACGGACAAGGTAGAAAAAGGCTCCAAGGTGAGCGGCTACACACCCACCAAAGCAGGCGGGTACGAGTTTGTGGATTGGTTTGCCGTGCCCTCAAAGGGACACCGTTTCGACTTTTCGCAACCCATCAACGAAGACACCGCAATTTACGGCGGCTTTACCAAGTATCAAGAGGACACGCGTGATTTCTACTTGGTGGGTTCGGGCACAAGCGAGTTGCTTTTCGGTTCAAATTGGGGCAAGGTGATAACGGACAGCTACAAGCTTGCCAAAACGCAAGGCGCAAACGAATACAAAATCACCACCGATTTGATAGAGGGGGACGAATTTCAGTTTGCCATCGACAGCGATTGGCACAATCAACGCGGCTTCGGCTACCTTGCGCAAACGGCTCTTGACGACGGCACGGAGGTGTTCTCCAGCAACGCCAGCCCGTACAGCGACGCAGCCAAAACCACAAACATCAAGGTTGAACATTCCGGCAACTACACGTTGACGCTCAAAACGTACCCCGGCGACGACTACTACGAAACAAGCGCGCCCAACTACACCGAGGAAACAAAGGAGACTTACAACAGAGGCACTTACGACACCATCACTTGGGTGCGTAACGGCGACGTTCAAAACAGCGTTATAACCATCACCGACTTCTACATCAAGGGTGAGTCGATAACGGCTTGGGGCGATTTGTACAACCCGTCTACGCAAATGGCGCGCAACGGAAGCGAATATACCCTCAAGGTGTGGCTCAAACAGAACGATCAATTTATGTTTACTTCGCGCGTTACCAAGATGGAAAACGGCGAATCCACCGTATCGGTCGGAAGCGAGTATATCAAGTCCAACGCGTTGGACGCGGCGAGCCGAGCAGTGGTAGGCGGCTATACGGCTGCGGGCGGCAACATGACCGCACTCAAGAGCGGCGAATACACCTTCTCCTACAACGGCACAAGCAAAGTTTTGAGCGTAACCTTCGAAGAAAAGGCGGCGACGGCTTACGACTACTACCTTGACGGCGATATAGGCGCAAACGGCGCTTGGAACGCCTTTGTAACGTCCCCCGACGACTACAAGCTTACCGAGACGGAATCGGGCAGCGGCGTGTACAAGATTACCAAGCAGCTTGAAGCAAACAAGCAAATACAGATCCGCGCATGCGCCGCGGGAGAAGTTCCCACAACCGCAAACACGGCTAACAATTTGTATCAATTCAACTATCTCACGGCGGCGGGCGACAATTTCGAGGCTGTAGACGCCAATAACAACAACATCAAGGTAAAAGCTGCCGGCAACTACGACATCACTATCGACAGCTACTCCAAGATTATAACCATTGTTTCCCACATCGAGGGCAACGACGTTTTCGACATCTACATCAAGGGCGCAGGCATAAACAATTGGGAGCATGGCTTCAATGCGCAGTACAGGTTTGTTTTGTCGGAGGACGAGACGACCTACGAGTTTGAGCTTACCGTAGCAGAAGGAACGCCCGTAGAATTCGGTTTTGAGCGTCATTCCAAGGGAGAGACCGCGGGTAGCGGAACTTGGCTGGGCGCGGGCGCAATGGGCACGAGCGGCAACGCCAACGCGCAGTTCACACCCGATTCCGGCAGCAACTTCAAATGCTCAACGGCGGGAACGTACAAAATCGTTTACGACATTGCGACGGAAAAGATAGATTTCTACACCGTCACAGACTAAAAAACAAAAAAAGACGCCGCCGCACTTTGAGGCGGCGGCGTCTGCTTTTTTGTAATTTTTTGTAACTAAAGCTTTACAAAGTGTTCTTCGTCCGTAACGTTCAGGCGGTTGAGCGCTTTGGCAATGCAATCCACCGTTGCCGCGGCGCGTCCGTCGGCGCAAGCGGTGTAGGTAAACACCTGTACGTTTTTGCGGTCAAACAGCTCCAACAGCGAGGGTTGCGTCAGCACAATTTTGTCGCAGGACAAGCCTGCTGCTTGGGCGGCGGAGCGCAAAAACACCGTTTTGTCGAAAAGGGCGGAAATACGCGCCTCCGTTTCGGCGTTGTTGGGTTTTATGCACACGTAAGTAAAATCCTTGCCCAAGCGTTCGGTTGCCTCTCGGCGCACCCTGTCGTAATCCACGTTGATTTGGTAGAACACGGGGTCATTGATGAGGCAATCCAAGGCTATCACGGGAATAAAGTTTTCATCTGCCAAGCGGTGAAACTCCTGCTTGGGCATGTCGAAACAAATGCAAGCGGTGGCGGCAAGCTTTGCGGCGCGCTTGTCAAGCGAGTAGTTCAGCACAATGTTCTGATTTTCGCACAGCGGATTGAGGCGGTGCATAAAGTACAAAATTTCCCTCTCCGTCAGCTCCGCGGCGTTTACGGAAGAGCGTATCACATAGGTGCGCGGCTGTTCGGTGTTTAGCCCCACGGCATACGGATTGGGCGAATAGTTGAGAAAATTTATCGCCTGCCAAACCTTCTTTTTGGTCGCTTCGGAGATGTGTTGATCTTCTCTTCCGTTTACGACGTAGGAAACGGTGGCAACCGAAACGCCCGCAAGCTTGGCAACGTCACGGTTGGTGGGTTTTTTGCTTTTTTGAGGAATGTTTTCCGTTCGATTCATTCTTCAAATATAACAAAAACGTAAAAAAAAGTCAATAGAAAAAGGAGATAACGGTGAACCGCAAGGCAATATTACACGTTCAGGACAGTCAGTTCTGCTACGCGTTGGATGAGAACACGGTAGAATTACGTTTGCGCGTAGACAAAGAGGACGTTTTCGATTCGGTAAACGTCATCTACGGCAGCAAATACGATTTTTATCACAAGCAGCTTGTTTCGCCCCTTGCAGAGCGTTTTTGCGACGGGAATTTTCGTTGGTATTGTTGCACGCTCAAGCTCGAGGACGTGCGCTTTGTTTATGTTTTCGAGTTGGTGGAGCAGGGCAAAAGCTACTACTTTTCGGAGGACGGTCTGACGGAGAGCTACGACTTTTCCGTGTCGTACTACAACTCCTTTCAGCTGCCCTTTATCAATTCGGCGGACGTGTGCAAGCCCGTAAGCTGGATGAAGAACGCCGTTTTCTACGAAATTTTCATTGACAGGTTTTACCGCGGCGATTTTTCCAAGAACGACAGCTACATAAACCTCAAATGGGGCGAAATTCCCAACCCCAAAAGCTTTGCGGGAGGGGATTTGGACGGCATAACGGACAAGCTGGACTACCTGCGCGCTTTGGGCGTCAACGCGCTGTATTTGACCCCCATATTCGCCTCCGACTCCAATCACAAGTACGACATTCACGACTACTTTGACGTGGACGCGCAATTCGGCGGAAAGAAGGCGTTTTCCCGATTGGTGCAGGAAGCGCACAAGCGCGACATGCGAGTGGTGCTGGACGCCGTGTTCAATCATTGCAGCGAAAACGTCGCGCAGTTTAAGGACGTTTTGGAAAAGGGCAACGCTTCCGACTACTTCGATTGGTTCATAATTCATGGCGACCGCGCCGTAAAGGGCAACTTCGAGTGCTTCGGTGTGTGCGACTACATGCCCAAGTGGAACACCAGCAACCCCGATGTGCAAAATTGGCTGACGGACGTCGCGCTCTATTGGACGAAGGAATTCGGCGTGGACGGCTGGCGTTTAGACGTGGCGGACGAGGTAAGCCACAGCTTTTGGCGGCATTTTCGCGAACGCATAAAGGCGCAAAATCCCGATTGCGTGATACTTGGCGAAAATTGGCACGACAGCTACTCCTTTTTGCACGGTGAGTTCGACGGGGTGATGAACTACTCTCTTACAAAAGCGATTACCGACTATATTGTCGAGGGCACGTCAAACGCCGAGCAGTTTGCCGAGACGCTTTCCGCGCTTTACATGCGCAACACTCAAACAGCCAACAAGCAAATGCTCAATCTGGTTGACAGTCACGACACGCACAGATTTTACACCCTGTGCGGCAAAAACATCGACAAGCTTGCGTGCGCGGTTGCGCTGATATTTTTGCACACGGGCGCGCCCTGCGTTTACTACGGAACGGAGCTGCCTCTCGAAGGGGGCTACGACCCCGATTGTCGCAGGACGATGGATTGGAGTTCAAAAGGTCAATTGACAGAGCTGATTGCGTCCCTTTCACGGCTTCGCGCTCGCGCCGAAGTGGCGGACGGACAAATAGCCTTTGGCAGTAACGACGGCTTGTTTGTGCTGGAACGCCGCGCGGAAGGCACGTTGCGCCTTACCGTCAACGCGGGTAGCGAGGCAAAAAAATTTCTTCCGCAAGGCAAGGTTCTTTTGGCGCGCAATCTGCACGGAGAAACTCTTAAAACGGGTTTTGTTATAGAAGAATTTTAGGAGGGGCTAATGAAAAGAACCATTCCCGCCATAGCGGCGCACATTGCCCTGCTTGTCGCCTTGATTTGTTGTGTGGGGTTGCTTGGCAACACCGAGAACACAGAGGGCGTAAGCAAGTTTAACGGCGAGTTGGAGCATAACGTGACGTTGCGCATTTTGGAAAACGACACCGCCGTCAAGCAAGGCTATCTCGGCGAGCTGCTTGCCGCCTTCAACAAGCAGTACGCTTCCTACGGCATAAAGGCGGTGGACGCCAACATGGACCAATATACCGACCTTGCCAACGACGGTCCTTTCGGGTACGGTCCGGACGTGCTGTATCAGGCAAACGACGCGCTGATGAAGTACGTAGACAACAGGCACATCATGCCGCTGCCCACCGAAAGCATAGATTGCTTTGACACGGTGGGAGAAAAATCCTGGCAGGCTTACACGCGAAACGTGGAGGGCACAGACTATGTGTTCGGCGTGCCCGTAAACGTTCAGGGTCCGCTGTTGTACTACCGCAAGGACATGCTGCCGCAAAATTGGCAAACGGATTGGGACGACGACGGCGACGGAATTTGCGACATCGTTCAGTATTGGACGGACATGTACCGTTACTCAAAGCAGCTCAAGCAAGGTAACGAAGTAACCGCCGACGGCGCAAAAAAGTTCGGCTATATGAGGTCGTTTCTCGAGCCGTATTTTTCGGTAGGCTATCTGTACAGCTACGGCGGGTACACCTTCGGCAACAACAACACCGACCCCAAGGACATCGGTCACAGCGCGGGAGAGTCGTACAAGGGCGCGTGGGTGGTGCGGCAGTTGGCTTCCGTAATGGACGAACGGTGCATTGACGACTCCGTAACCGTCACGGCGTACTCGGCATTGGCAAGCGGAGAGTACTTTGCAACGGTTACCACTCCCGACGTTTACACGCTGTTTGTTACCGAAATGAAAAACAGGGGCTACTCCGACGAATATATAGAGGAAAACCTTGTTACCGCAAACCTTCCGCTGTTGCCCGCAAGCGGCGACCTCGAGGACGAAAGCAAGGGCTGGGTGGAAAGCCGCATGATGGGCGGAATACAGGGCTACGCAATCAGCTCCTACACCAAAGCGCCCAACGCGGCGTTGGCGTTTGTCAACTTTGCCACAAGCTACGAGATGATTTTGCGCCGCAACGAGCTGTTGGGCATTGTGCCCGCGCGTACAGACGTGGCTTCGGCAGTGGGCGGTCTGTCCGCAATCATCAATTCCAACCTCGGCGAGGGCAACATTGTCGTTATGCCTTCCATCAGCGAGGTGGCGCAGATCTGGACGCCTTTGCAGACCTTCTTTCAGGACTTGGCAAAAGACCCCTTCCGCACCGACGGGTACAAGTACGACACTGTAAACAAAATCAAACAAAAGCTTGTTGAAGTGGACGAGCAAATTTATTCCGCCATCTTTACGTTGGCGTGAGGAGGCTTCGAGTGACTGCAAACAATCAAAGTTTTTGGAAAAAGACCGCTCAAGGCGTAAAAGGCTTTTTTACGGATTTGGGCAAAAAAATCGCCGATTGGTTCAGGGGCGTTCCCACGCGGTGGAAAAAACGCTTTGATTCCGTCAAGACGCTGCTTTCCAATGCCAACGGCAAGGTGATGGCTTCCTGCTTTGTTATGGGCTTGGGTCAATTGCTGTACGCTCAATGGATCAAGGGGCTGATTTACCTTGTGGTGCAAGTCGCATTTGTGCTGTTTTTTGTGTTTGTGGGCGCAAAAGGCATAGTGGGACTGTTTACCCTCGGCACGGTGGAGGGCAACGCTTGGTACGGAGTTGAGGGGGACAACTCCGTCATTATGCTGCTGCTCGGCATTTTGTCCGTCATTGCATTGGTGCTGTACATAGCCGTGTACATTGCCAACATCAAGGACGCTTACAAAATTCAGTGTATTGTCGAGTCCTTCAAACAGCCGCCCACATTCCGTCGGGAGCTGGGCACCCTGCTCGACAAAAATTTCTACAAGGTCGCGCTTGCGCTGCCCATATTGGGAGTGTGCGTGTTTTGCATTTTGCCCATCATCTTTATGATTCTGATTGCTTTTACCAACTACGGCGGAAAAACCGTTCCTCCGCGGCTGGTGGATTGGGTCGGGTTGGAAAATTTCGGCAAAATACTCACTCTGTCCGACTTTGCGCCCACCTTCTTCAAAATTTTCGGTTGGAACATTTTGTGGGCGGTGCTTTCCACCTTTATCAACTATTTTGCGGGGTTGGGGTTGGCTTTGTTGCTCAATCGCAAATGCGTAAAGGGCAAAGTGTTTTGGAGATTGTTCCCCATTCTTGCCTATGCCGTGCCGGGATTTATAACTCTCATCGGCTTTAAGTTTATGTTTTCCTACGGCGGACCTATCAACTACTACATCACAAAGGCGGGCGGCAACGCGGTGGGATTTTTGGACATAGACGCCAAGTGGCCCAGCCGAATTATAGGACTTGCCGTCAACGCTTGGTTGTGCATACCCAGCAGCATGCTGCTTGCAACGGGCATACTTTCCAACATGAACACCGATTTGTACGAGGCGGCGCGCGTGGACGGAGCAAGCAGTTGGAAGCAGTTTACCAAAATAACCCTTCCCTATGTGCTGTTTGCCACAATGCCCGTGCTGATTTCGCAATTTATCGGCAACTTCAACAACTTCGGCATTTTCTATTTTTTGCGCGGAGGGCTGTATATAGACGGGTATTTTTTGGCAAGCGACACAGACCTGCTCATCAATTGGCTGTACAACATGTCGATCGACAACAACTACTATTCTATCGGAGCGGCGATATCCATCGTCATATTTGTGGTCACGTCCGTCATTTCGCTCACCGTTTACGTGCTTAGCCCATCATACAAGCAGGAGGACACCTATCAATGAAAAAGCTTGTCAAGCATCCCAAGCGTTTGTTCGGAGTTGCGCTTACGTACTTGCTGTTGCTTGTGGTTGCGTTTGTGTTTCTTTTCCCCATTTTGTGGTTGGTGTTGGCGTCATTTTCCAAGAGCGGCTCACTCTACTCGTTCAAGGGGTTTTTCCCCACCGAGTACAGCTTTGACACCTTCAAAAAGCTGTTTGTCGACACGGAAATGTACAACTACCCCAGATGGTTTGCCAACACGCTGTTCATTGCGGTGATGAGCAGCTTCTTGGGCACTTTTTTGACCATTTTGACCGCCTACTGTATGTCGCGTTTTCACTTCAAAAGTCGCAAAGCATTGATGAAAACGACTCTGCTGTTGGGTATGTTCCCATCCTTTATGACAATGACGGCGGTTTACTTGCTGTGTACGCAGTTTAACCTTGTCAATCAGCATTGGGGACTTATTCTCATCTACTCGGCGGGTGCGCCTATGGGCTACCTTACGCAAAAAGGATTTTTCGACACCATTTCGATATCGGTGGACGAGGCGGCGCGCATAGACGGGGCTTCCAATTTTCAGATTTTTATCAAAATCACGCTCCCTCTTGCCAAGCCTATGATAGTGTACACCCTGCTGTCCTCCTTTGTGTGGCCTTGGAGCGATTTCATTCTGCCCAAGCTTCTGCTCAAAAACAAGGACCTTTACACGGTGGCGGTGGGTTTGATGTCGCTGGACAACACGGAATTTTCCCGCTTTGCCGCGGGCTCGGTGTTTATTGCGATACCGATAGTAATTTTCTACTTTGCGCTGTCGAAGTTTTTGATTGGCGGTCTTTCCGCAGGGGCAGTAAAGCAATAAGTCGCATCGGGCGACTCCGTGAAAAAAGGGCTTCGAGGTGTCGCATCGGGTATTCGCCGCAAAACGGGCTTCGCAGTGCCGCTCGCATATTCCCCGAAAAAAGGCTTCGCTCGCACTTCGCGCCCTTTAGTCGAGGGACATATTCGACTTTGCGCGAAATGCTCGTTGCAGATTATTTTTCGGGAAACATACTCGCGGCTATGGTGAATAAGGTTTGGGTGTTTTTCTTCGTAAAAATTTATTGTGAGGTGTTCGTTGCAGATTATTTTTCACGGAGTGCCCTCGCTCCCGGGTAAACAAGGTTGGGGTGGACTTCTTCGTAGAGGTGTGTAGTAAGCTTACAGCTGTTCCAAAAGCCTTCTCTTGAGGACGCAAGAGAAGGGGGACCGCAAAGGGGACCCCAACGAGTTGAGTATAACGAAACTTGTTGGGGAGAGGAACAGCTGACCGATAGCGGAACCGACCGAGCCTTGCGCGAGGTTGGTGCTATCGAGGGAAAGCTGTGACGAGCGGTGGATGAGTTTCGACACAAAGGGGGGCTTTCCCTTTGAGAGGAAAAGTGTCGCTCTGGTATTCGCCCAAACGCAAATTTTTATTTGATATTACCTCTCGCGGAGTGTTCGACCGTCTTGTAACATTCCCGAAGTAATAGATTTTTCTCCTAAACAGACAGCCGCGCAAAAAAGCGCGGTTGTCTGCATTTTGCAGCTTGATTTTTGCTCCGACAGGCTTGCGGGGGCGGAAAAAGGCGATTTTTGAGGAAAAATATCTTCAAATGGACTTAAATGCCGCTGAATAGATTGACAATAATATGAATTTATATGATAATAGATAGCAGACTTTACGCAAGTCGGTCGCTCGATTTTGCATACAAGAGCAAAAAATCCAAATGCTAACCGAAAGGTTACAAACAGCGAACCGACAATTCAAGAGAGGATTTATGGCAAAGAACATCAAGCAAAACGAGGCGCAAAACGTGCCGCAACAAAAGCGCGACATTCCCGTGGTGGAAATAGTCGGGTTGTGCAAAAAGTATTCCAAAAAAGCCGACTACGCCGTTCGCGACGTCAGCTTCAGCTGCTATGCGGGAGAAATTGTGGGCTTGCTGGGACACAACGGCGCAGGCAAATCCACAACGCTCAAGTGTCTGGAGGGCATGCTCCCCTTTGAAGAGGGGGAAATACGTATCGGCGGACACGACGTCAAGCGCGAACCCATAGCCGCCAAGGCGGACATGGGCTTTGTTACCGACAATCACGCGGTGTTCGTCAAAATGACGGGCACGGAGTACCTGTCCTTTATGGCAACGGTGTACAGAGTTCCGCAGGAGGTGCGCCGTCAGCGTTACGAGGAGTTGGAAAAGATATTCTGTCTCGGCGACGCCGTGAACAACCTTATTTCTTCCTACTCGCACGGAATGAGGCAAAAAATCTGCATGATGGGCTCGCTCATGCACCGTCCGCATTTGTGGATTTTGGACGAACCCCTGACAGGTCTCGATCCGCGCACGATGAAGGCGGTACGCGAATTTATGAAGCAGTACGCCGCGGAAGGCAACTGCATAATTTTCAGCTCGCACGCATTGGCAAACGTGGCGCAAATCTGCGACAGGGTGGTACTCATTCGCCGCGGACAGCAAATAGACCAACTCAACATCAAGCAAATGATGAAGGACAACCCCGAATTCGACTTTGAGGGTTACTTCCTCGAGGGCGAACGTCTTGCCGCAGAGGAAATGGAGCGCAAAGCGCAAGAGGGTGACGCCAAATGACAAATTCCGACGCAACTCTTGTAAGAGCGCTTCTCAAAAAACAGCGCATCGAAGCAATGTACCGTTACCGCCGCGGCAAGTTCGACGTGGTGGGCTTTTTGCTGAGCGCACTGCTCATTGCCGCAATTGTGGCGTTGTTTGTGGTGTTTTTCGGCAAATTTGTAGACATTTTTACAAGCGTAAAGGGGCTTTTCGGAGCAGAAGCGGCAAGTGGCGGCGAACCTCGCCCGGCGTTTCACTACGATCTGCGCACCTACGAGCTGCTCACTCTGATGTACGCCGTGGCGTTTTTGTTTATGTTGATAAGCGCAATTTCGCAAATCAACCGTCAAATTTTCGACGCCGACGGCGCGCGGCTGTACTCTGCCATGCCCATCGACGCCACAAGCTTGTACATTGCCAAAGCCATCACGATCTACTTCAGCCAACTGCTTGTTTCCTTTGTGGTGGTGTTTACCGTAAACTTGACGGTGTTTTTCCGAGTTGTGACAAAGGTCGCGTTCGGTTGGCAATTTTGGGTGACAACGGTTGCAACCTGCCTTGTGTTGCCCTTGTTGACAATTGCGGTCGGTTCGCTGCTTGCGCTGCCCGTCAATTGGTTCAAGCGTTTTTTGAAGGACCGCTTTGTTCTCAACTTTTTGTTGGTAACGGCGTTGACGGGCGTTGCGTTTTGGCTGTACTCCATTGTGCTCAATGCCGTAAGACAAATGCTGCTCGGAGACGACCTCAAGTACTTCTTTGACGAAAAGAAAATGACTGTCTTAGTCAAGCTGGTGAGCTGCATGTACCCCATCAAGTGGGTGGTGGACCTGCTTTTGGCAAACGTTCACCCTGCCGCCTCGGGCATAGGTCACAACGCGCTTGTCGCCGGTTTGGGAATTGCCGCCGTACTCATTGTGTGCATTGCGCTTTCCCTCGTTATGCTGCGCTACATGCTTCAGCGCGCGCTTCAATCGCGCAACGTGGGCAGCAGCAACTATATCAAGCATCACAGCAACCTGCTTGCGGGAAAAAACGGATTCTTCGCGCTGGTCAAAAAGGACTTTTTGCTCATTTTCCGCACCCCGAGCTATATGTTCAGCTACCTGTCCGTGGCAGTAATTATGCCGCTGATGGTTTACTTCTGCATGTCGGTGGGCAGCTCATTGGTCAAGGATCTGATAGGCGTCAACTTGGACGTGGAGCTTGCGCTGTTTTTGACGTTGCTGTTCGGCGCGTTGACAAACATCTTTTGCGCAACAAACGTCAGCCGTGACGGCGAAATGTTCTACTCCGTCAAGGCGTACCCGCTGGGCTACAAATCGGTGTTCTTTTCCAAAATATTTTTGTGCATGATCGTCACCGTACTTTCGCAGTTGGCAAGCGCAACGGTGCTCGCGGCTACGGGCATGGTCCGTTGGTATCAAGCGTTGTTTTTGTTCGCTACGGGCGCGGTGTTCGGCTTTGTCAACGTGTGCGTTGCCACGCGTTACGACTTTAATCATGCGCACTTTTCCACCGACGAGGACGGCGAAATCAAGGAATCGGGCGGGGTGGTTTCCACAATCATCGTGTTCGGAATGTTGTCGGCATTCGTCGTGGGCGGCGTGCTGCTTGTCGTTCGGGTGCTGACCGAACTCAAGGAATTGTCTCTCGGTTGGCTCACCTATGTGTTGGGAATGGCAATTGCGGCAGTTTGCGCCCTGCTTGCGTACTTCTACTTTGTGGGCAGGCTGGGTAAAAAGTACTATCAATTCGAAGGAGGAGAAATTTAATGAGAAAAACAGTTATTGCATTGATGCTTGTTTTGCCAATGCTGTTTGTTTTGGTTATTTACGGCTCCTTAAGCGTAGTCAGTATTCGCATACCCGTGTCCGTCAGCGGCATACGTATTCTTGCCGACAACGAAGTGGTAAAAGACGGGGCGTTTCAGATAGACTTTACCGATCAGCAACAACACCGCATCACAGCCGAAGTAGAACCGGCAACGGCTTCCGAAAAAGGCTACGTGCTTACAAGCGACAACCCAGACGTGCTTACCGTTGGCGAGGACGGAGTGGTAAAGGCGGTGGGCGAAGGTACGGCAAACGTCACAGCCACCAGCAAGGACAAAGGCTTTACCGACGTCATTCACGTAGCCGTCTACGCAGGACTGCCCTTTGACGTGCAATTTTCTTTGAAGGACCTCGAAGGAAACCCCGTTGCCCTTTCCTACAACAGAAGCACTCAAACCTACACAGCCAAGCAGTTGGAGACGGGCAAGTACGTATACGGCGTGGAAGTAAAGGGCGGCAGCTCCAAGGAATACAAACTTGCGGCGGATGAAGAAAATTCGGCGTTTGTGGAAAACAACGAAAGTCTGTTTTTGCCTTTCGGAGGAGAGGTCGCGTTGACGCTTTCCGTCAAAGACGCTTTCGACGTCAACACGGGTATGACCAATCAGACGCTTGAACGCCACATCAAGCTGAGTATGAAAAACGTCCTTTCCGAATCGGAAACGGGCATTGCCGTAAACGGCGTTGCGGACGGCAACACGGTACTCATGGCAAAGGAATCCAAAAAGACGACCATTTACGTGGAGTGCGAGGGAGAGCCGACAGTCGTAAGCGAAAACGCTCACGGTGGGTGCATTTCGCACGAGCAAACGAGGGCGTCGGGCAATCATCACGTGGTGGAAGTAACGGTAAACGACGGCTTTGAAGGTAACGAGTTGGAGGCTACGATCAAAGCGGACAGCAAAACCGCAAATCTCACGTTGAGCTTTGCCGACTTCGATTTCCGTTTGAATTCGGACAACCTTATCAAACCCAAACAGGGCGGCTTCGAATCGGTGGTGCTGTTAGACACGCCTACCAGATTTTATGCCGTACCGCTGTTGGACGCACGGGACATCACCTACGATTGGAAAGTGATTGGAGCAGATCAGACAGTAACCCCCACTGTCGGAGAAAAATCGGAAGTATGCTCAATCGATGCAAAAACCGAGGGCACATTTACCGTTTCGGTGCAGCCGATGCGCGGCGAAGAAAAAATCGGCGCAGCCAAGACGATAGAGATACATTGCACGAAGAAGGTCAGTTATGTTCTTGTTACAAACTCCACCAAGGTGGACCTTGCCGAACGTTACACGGTAGGCGGACAAAAATACTTGCCTTCCGGCTCGTTGGGGGACAACGACAGCTATGAAATACTGAACGTGGGCATGATGCAGGGCGAAAGCAGCGCCTTCTCTAACGATTGGACACGTATCAAGGTAAAGTCGTCCAACCCCGACATTGCCGATGTGGAAACACGCGAAGGCAGAGCGTATCTTGTCCCGAAAGGCACGGGTGCGGTAACGATAACCGCCGAGTGGGAGTACAACGAGTGGTTCACTTCTTCCAACGTTGTGGGCAAGCTGGCTCTCAACGTGGTAAAGGACGCGGTGGAAGTGAACAACTACCCCGACCTCGTAAAGGCGATGGACGCAAAGCTCAAGGTGGTGCTGACCAAAAACATAATGCTCGGCACAAATGCCGACGGTAGTCAGATGTCGAAAGCGGCGCGTCAGCAGATTATAGACGAACACCAATATCAATCCACCTACAACACGGTGTTTTACGAAACAGACGACAAGCACGACATTAGCAATACCTTTGTAAAGTACGCGTTGGAGTTTACCAACGACGTTTACGGCAACGGATTTAACCTTGACGCGGAGTACTTTACCAACGAAATGGACGACTCGGGCAAGCCGGAATTATTTACCGGACCATTGGTGTTTGTGGAGTACAAGGGTATTGCCAAGGTGGCGGGACAGGACAACATTGCTTACCTCATTCGCACCGACGGGGTAAAGCTGTACGGAGTAAATTTGCTTGGCTGCAGCGACGACTCCCTCAACGACAACGAGGGCAATTACGAACTCAACCACCTGAACAACGTGGGTACAACCTTGGAAATCAACGCCGATTGCCAAATTGTCAATTGCCGTATTCGCAACGGACGCAACGTTGTGAGAGTTTACGGCGGCAACCGTGACGGCAACGCATACCAAGACAAACACTACTTTGTCACGTCCATTCCATCGACGAATTTGAGCGACGAAGAAAGGATTTTGGTCAACATAGAGGGCTGCATAATCACGCAGGGACGCGAGTTCCTTGTCAAAGTGGGCACAAACAAGGCGTTGCAGGCAGGCTCTTCTCTCGGGCAAGAACCCGTTTTGAGAGACGCCAACGGTGTTGCATACAAAGAAAACTCCTTCAATGGCAGATCGACCAGCAACAACTACGTAATTGCCGACCAAGACTTTTTCTACAATCGTTACGTAATGACGGATCTGACACTTAAAAACAGCGTTTTGGAAACGAGCGGTCTGTTCTGCGTGGGCGTGGAAAGCAATTTCTCGGGGGCGTTGCTCTACAGCGGTGCGTCCAAATTGACGGGCGATGGGGCAAGTTACGCGCAATTGACCACAACCTGGCGTTCATCGGGAGCAACTTCCTTTGCCTCGATGTTGAGGCTTGCGGGAGACGTGCGCCTGTACGATTGGAAGGATGTAAGCCAAGTAGACAGCAGCACCCTTATCGAAGCAACGGAAGGCAGCCAATTGAGCGCGATGATGAAATTCGACGTTTCCGCAATGCTGCAGGAGGTGGACGGTAAACCCGACTACGCCAATCTGCTGTACAAGGAAAACAACAAAACCTTTGTGCATGGCGGCATTGCCTTCTACGGCGGCGGACGCAACTATTCGCAGATTGATTTGTCTCAACTGAACGAGGAGTTTGTCGACCTTACGCACCTTAGCATAAACATCGGACAGTTTGCAGGCGCAGAGAACCCCGTGGTTGCGCGACAGGCGCAGTTGCTACCTCTTGCGGCGGGCACTCACGACTTCAACTTCTGGCTGTACCCGGCGGACAGCACCAACAACTACGCCAAGCAGGTTTCCGACAAAAACAAAAACGTCGGCTACGCAGGCGTGACGAAAGTGCCGCTGTTTGCCGACTGACGCACATTCCCCAAAACGCGGATTGCGACAAACGTAAAACTCGCATAGCCAATCGGCTCAAGCGAAGTAACCCGAGGCGCAGATATTCTCAACAGGAGTTGGCATGATCAAGACATCTATAAGATTTTTTGAAGACATTCCGGTAAGAGCCGTCTGGAATAACGAGGATTCCAAATGGTGGTTTTGCGCCGTTGATATAGCCGAGGCACTCACTAAGAGTAAAAACCCGCGCTCCTATTGGAACACGTTGAAGCGTCGCCACAATGAGTTGTCGACAATTTGTCGACAACTCAAACTTGTTGCGCGGGACGGCAAAGCATATCTTACCGACGTGGTGGAAGCAGGCGGCGTCAACACGGTTGTTGCGCTCATTCCCGTAAAAAATCGTGAAAATTTTGTACGTTGGCTCTCGGGTATAGGCAGAACTATTGATGAAAAAAGCAAGCAAAAAGCATACGAGCTGTTTGAAAGCGGCTTGATCGGAGAAATAGAGGTTGGAACGGTCAGGGGCTTGCAGCAGATTCACGGCTACATTTTCGGCGGATTATTTGACTTTGCGGGGCAAATCCGCGGTTTGAACATTGCCAAAGGCGGCTTTGCGTTTGCACCGGCAATGTACTTAAAAGAAAATCTTGCGCTCATCGAGAAGATGCCCGAAAACACCCTTGACGATATTGTCAAAAAATATGTTGAAATGAACATTGCGCACCCGTTTATGGAAGGTAACGGGCGCAGTATGCGTATTTGGCTCGACCTTATTTTGAAAAAGAATTTACACAAATGCGTCGATTGGAGCAAAATCGACAAGCGCGCCTATCTTGACGCTATGCGAAAAAGCCCCGTTGACACGTCGGACATTTTTCGGCTCATCGACAACGCGCTGACAGAGAAAATCGACGACCGCGAATTGTTTATGAAAGGCATTGATTACTCCTATTACTACGAGGAAGAATAAAAACATATTTTTGCCGTTATATTTGACGATCAGCACGTTTTTTGCTTAAGTTACTTTTGTTGATATCTTACAATATAAACAAAACAAATAAAACCGTTTCGGCGCAGATTCTTGACAAGCGTTCTTGTCGGTGGTACAATACAAACAAGCCTATCGAGAGTGACGGAGAGACGGACTCGGTGAAGTCACAGCAACCTAAAAATTTTTACGGTTAGGTGCTAAATTCCGCGACAACAGTCGAAAGATGGGACGGCGAATGGGGTTTTGCGCGTCTTGTCTGTTGGCAAGACGTTCTTTTTGGTAAAAACCCGTTGGCGCGATAGGTAAAAAGGAGAACCTATGAAGAACACAAGACACAGATTTTTTACTTCCGAAAGCGTGACAGAGGGACATCCCGACAAAATGTGCGACCAAATTTCCGACGCCATTTTGGACGCCATACTTGCGCTTGACCCCGACGCGCGCGTTGCGTGCGAAACGGTCGTGTGTACGGGTACGGTGTTTGTGATGGGACAAATAACCACAACCGCCGTGGTGGACTACGCAAAAATAGTGCGCGACACCGTTCGCGACATAGGCTACACTCGCGCCAAGTACGGCTTCGACGCGGACAGCTGCGGCGTCATCATCTCGCTTGACAAACAATCTCCCGACATTGCCCTCGGCGTGGACCGTTCGGACGAGTACCGCGACCGCGGCGAATTGTTGGATCTGTACGGCGCGGGCGACCAAGGAATGATGTTCGGCTATGCGTGCAACGAAACGCCGGAATATATGCCAATGGCAATTATGCTTGCGCAAAAAATCAGCCGCAGGCTTGCCGAGGTGCGCAAGACGGGCGTGTTGGACTACCTTCGTCCCGACGGAAAGTGTCAGGTGACGGTGGAGTACGACGGCGACAAGCCCTACCGCGTTGACACGATAGTTTTGAGTACTCAGCACGGACCGGACGTAGACAGCGCAACCATTGCCCGCGACATGATAAACGAAGTTATACGCAAGGTTGTTCCGCTGGAGCTGTTGGACGATCAAACCAAGTACTACATCAACCCCACGGGACGTTTTGAAATAGGCGGACCCGCGGCGGACAGCGGCTTGACGGGGCGCAAAATCATTGTTGACACCTACGGCGGCTACTGCGCGCACGGCGGCGGAGCTTTCAGCGGCAAAGATCCCACCAAAGTGGACCGTTCCGCCACCTACATGGCGCGTTATATATGCAAAAACATCGTTGCGGCAGGCATTGCGGACAGAATACAGCTGCAAGTCAGCTACGCTATCGGTCGCAGCAAGCCCGTCAGTATCGACGTCAACACCTTCGGCACGGGCAAAATAAACGATTTTGCTCTTTCGGAAATCATTTCCGAAGAGTTTGACCTTCGCCCCCGTGCAATAATAGACAAATTTCACCTTCAACAGCCCGTTTACAAAGCGACGGCAAGCTACGGTCACTTTGGCAGAGAAGAATTTGCTTGGGAACAGCTTGACAAGGTGGACGACCTCAAAAAATATATCCATTAGGAGGCAGCTTTGGAACTTACCGCAAAAGGCACTGTTTCGGCTATCGTTTTCCGAAACGAAGAAAACGGCTACACCGTACTAAACCTCGAAACCACCGACGGAGACAATCTTACCTGCGTCGGCAATTTTCCCGCGCTGTCGGTGGGTGCTGTTTTGAACGTTTCGGGCAAGGTGACGGTACACAATCGTTACGGCGAACAGCTTTGCGTGGAGAGTTACACGGTATGCGATCCCACCTCGCGCGCGGGCATTGTCAAATACCTGAGCAGCGGTCTTATAAAGGGCGTAGGAGAGGTGACGGCAAACAACATCTACAACATGTTCGGTAACGACACGTTCGGAGTTATCGAACACAACCCAATGCTGCTTTCCAACGTCAAAGGCATTTCCAAAAAAAAGGCAATGGACATTGCCAATGCCGTTGCCGAGCTAAAGCAAATGCAGGAACAAATAATGTTTTTGCAAAGCTACGGCATAACGGTCAATCTGGCGGTAAAAATTTTCAACATCTACAAAACTCAGACCAAGGCTTTGGTGCTTGACAACCCCTACCGATTGATAGACGACGTGGATGGGGTGGGATTTTTGACGGCGGACAAGATTGCTCAAAGCATGGGAGTCGAGCCTGTAAGCGAATTTCGCGTCAGGGCGGCAATTGTGTTTCAGCTGAAGGAATCCGCCGAAAAGCAGGGCAACACCTACTTGGTACTCAACGACCTTCTGAGTTCCTGCTCCGATTTGCTGGGCGTGGACCTTACCCAACACGGGCAGCTGGTGGAGGACACTCTGACAAAGCTTGTGTTAGAGCCTGCCGTAAAGCTGTTTGAGGTGGAAGGGGAGCGGTGCATTGCGCTTTTAAGGTACTACAAGCTGGAAAAAGCCATTGCCGCACGGTTGATTACCCTCAACCGCGACGCGCGCCGTATTCTTGTGGACGCAGACAGCCTTATCGGGCAGTTTGAAAGGGTCAACGGAATTTCCTTCCACGCGGGACAGCTCGGCGCAGTAAAATCGGCTCTTATAAACGGCGTAACCGTCATCACGGGCGGACCGGGAACGGGCAAAACGACGATAATCAAATGTATAGCGGAAATTTTGACGTCGCACGGAATGCGTCTGGAATTTTGCGCGCCCACAGGCAGAGCGGCAAAGCGTTTGTCCCAATCCACGGGCAGCGACGCCAAAACCATTCACCGTTTGTTGGGCTTTGAGGCGCACGGAGACAAAATGCAGTTCAAGTACAACCGCAACAACACTCTCCCGTGCGACGTGGTGATTGTGGACGAGCTTTCCATGGTGGACGCTTCCGTCATGTACAGTCTGCTTTCCGCATTGGAAAACGGCACGCGATTGGTGCTTGTCGGGGACAAAGACCAATTGCCGAGCGTGGGCGCGGGCAACGTGCTTGCCGACATAATCCGCAGCGGGGTGATAGAGATCCGCTACCTTACGCACATCTATCGGCAGTCGGAGGACAGCCTTATTGTCACCAACGCCCACCTCATAAACCACGGCAAAATGCCGGAAATCAACAACAGAAGCCGCGACTTTTTTGTGATGAATTTCAGCGATTTTCAGCAGGTGTCGGACACCGTTGTGGAGTTGGTCACGTCGCGTTTGCCAAAATTTACGGGGTTGCCCTCGTCGGAAATTCAAGTTTTGGGCGCGTTGAAAAGCGGCGTTGCGGGGGTGGAAAACCTCAATTTGCGTTTGCAGCAGGCACTCAATCCGCGCATTTACGGCAAAAACGAAATCAACGTGGGACGTAACGTGTTGCGCGAGGGGGACAGGGTGATGCAAACCGTCAACAACTACGACCTTCCGTTTGTGCGTTTCGAAGAAGACGGAACTTTGTCGGACGGCACGGGCGTGTTCAACGGCGACATAGGCTTTGTGCGCCGCATAGACCGCTCCAACGGTATTATGGAAGTGCAGTTTGACGACAATCGTATCGCCACCTACACCGAGCAGGAATTGACGGATCTGCAGCTTGCCTACGCGGTGACCATTCACAAAAGTCAGGGCAGCGAGTTCGAGGTGGTAGTTGTGCCCCTCGTCAGCGGACCGCCCACCATAATCAACAAAAACCTGCTGTACACGGCAATCACGCGCGCCAAGCGGGCGGTGGTGCTGGTGGGCAGCAAAAAGGTGCTTGCCATGATGGTACACAACAACTACGTTGCGGCGCGCACAACCAATCTTTGCAGATTTTTGCAGGAAGAAAACGCCGTGATACAGCGGTTTTTCGGGAACGGAACAAAATCAAGCGATGAAGAATAGACGTTTTATCAACGCCGCCACGGAGCTGATCGCGCCCGTAAATTTCAGATGTATCGTTTGCGGCAAGGATATATTCGACGAATCGGGCTTTTGCGCCGATTGTCTGAAGGAGCTTGTTTTCAACAACGGCAAAACCTGTTTGCGGTGCGGCGTGGCGTTGGACGGCGAGGAGGACTACTGCGGCAATTGCGCCTTTGACAAAACCTATTTCGACAAAGGCTACTCGCCTTTTTGTTACGAGGGAGCGATCCGAAGCGTAATTTTGGACCTCAAATTCCACCAAAAGGGCGCGTATGCACGGGTGCTTGCCAAGTACCTTGCGTTTGTCGCGCTCAAGGAAAATTTGCAATTTGACGTCGTTACTTTCGTACCCATGTCGGCAAAAAGTCTGAAAAAGCGTGGTTATAATCAAGCGCGGTTGCTTGCCGAGCAATTTTGTGATATACTGAACGTTGACGCGCTTTGCGAAACGGTAGTAAAGATACGCGACACTCAACCGCAGGAAAAGCTTTCCCGAACGGAGCGAAAAACCAACCTTACGGGCTGTTTTCGGTTCAGTCCGCAAGCCAACGTCAAGGGCAAGCGCGTTTTGCTGATTGACGACATAAAAACCACGGGCGCAACCGTCAACGAATGTGCCAAGGTTCTGAAACGACACGGAGCGACTTCCGTCATTGCTTTGACCGTCGCTTCCCGCAGAGAAAAATTCGATTACGAAAACGAACAGGAGAATTTATGAAAAAAAACAGCAAATTAAGCATAAGAGCAACTATAGCAATGCTCACTTTGATTGTGTCGTTGATGGCAACCGTTATAGCAATGGCTTTGCATGTATTTTCTTAGGGGCGAATTATGAAATATTCTCTTAAACTAATTATACTAAGTTTAATTATGGCAATAGGAATTACTTGTGCAACCATTATATGGCTTATAAAATCCACTTCAGTAGTTTTTTATGTGGCATTAGGTATAAATTTAATTGCCATAGGAGTCATAGTAGTATGTTTAATATTTGAAGTTAAACATAATAAATAATTTCAGGAGTAGACTATGAGAGAAAATTACGGCAGAGCCAACGTCAAGGCTCTGAAACAGCTCAAAAAAATTCTCAATCTTGTCAACGAAAAGGAGTCTGTCTACCACGGCATGTCGGACTCCGAGTTGTCGGGACAAACGCAGCTGCTCAAGCAACGCTATCAAAATGGCGAAACGTTGGACGAGTTGTTGCCCGACGCCTACGCCGTGTGCCGAGAGGCGGCATGGCGCACGCTCGGACAGCGGCATTTCGACGTGCAGGTCATGGGCGGTATCGCTTTGCATCAGGGACGTATTTGCCAGATGGCAACAGGCGAAGGCAAAACGCTTACGGAAACGCTCCCCGCCTACCTCAACGCTTTGACGGGCAACGGCGTACACATCGTCACCGTCAACGAGTACCTTGCCAAGCGCGATATGGATTGGATGGGGCAGGTGTTCCGTTTTCTCGGTCTTACCGTCGGCGTGACCCTTTCTCAACAGGAATTCGAGGACAAAAAAGCCGCCTACTCCTGCGATATCACCTACGGCACAAACAGCGAGTTCGGCTTTGACTACCTTCGCGACAACATGGCTACCGCGCGCGAGCAATGCGTGCAACGCGGGCTTAATTTTGTCATCGTGGACGAAGTGGACAGCATTTTGATAGACGAGGCACGCACTCCGCTCATCATCAGCGGACGGGGCGACAAGCCCGGCGACGAGTACATTCGCGCAAGGGACTTTGTTGTGCGCCTGCAAAAGTCCACCAACGTGGACGCAGAGGGCAACCTCGAAGGAGAAAACGACCGTCTTGCTCGTTTTACCAAGTCCAACTCGGACGAAGAACCAAACGGCGACTACGTTGTGGACGAAAAGAACCGCAGCGTGCGTTTGACGGACAGAGGCGTCAAAAAGGCGGAGCTGTACTACAAGGTGGAAAACCTTTCCTCGCCGGAAAACACCGAAATCAACCACTATATCAACAACGCGCTGCACGCGCACGCTTTGATGAACAAAGGCGTGGACTACATCGTGGAAAAGGGCAAAGTCATCATCGTAGACAATTTTACGGGTCGCAAAATGGAGGGCAGACGCTTTTCCAACGGCTTGCATCAGGCAATCGAGGCAAAGGAAAGGGTTACGATCCAATCCGAGGACAAGACGATTGCAACCATCACCTTGCAAAACTACTTCCGTCTTTATCACAAAATGAGCGGCATGACGGGTACTGCCAAAACGGAAGAAAAGGAATTCAACACCATTTACAACGTGGACGTGGTGGTCATTCCCACCAACAAGCCCGTCATCAGAATTGACTACGACGATCAGTTCTACATGACGAACGAGGGCAAACTGCGCGCCATAGTAAAGAAAATTCAGGAGTGTCACGAACACGGGCAGCCCGTGCTGGTGGGTACAACAAGCGTGGAAAAGAGCATTGCGCTTGCCCGTCGCTTAAAGGACAGCGGCGTTACCAACAAGGAAGTGGTGACGTTGCTCAACGCCAAGTCGGACGAGGAAAAGGAAGCGCTTGCCATTGCCAAGGCGGGCATGCCCGGCAACATCACCATCGCCACCAACATGGCAGGCAGAGGAACGGACATTCTGTTGGGCGGCGGCGACCCCGTACCTTTGGCAAAGGAAGAATTCCGTCGCACAATGAAGCAACGCTATCGTCAGTCGGAAAAGGACAACGCGGTTGTGGAGCAAAAGGTAAACGAGGCGTTGGAGGCGGCGTTGTCGGACAGAACGGACTCCTTTGCCGAGGAGTGCCGTCGCACCTACAAGGAGTTTTACGATCGTTACGCCGAAGAGTTCAAGCAAAACAGGCAAAAGGTGTTGGACGCGGGCGGACTGTTTGTCATCGGTACCGAGCGTCACGAGGCGCGCCGTATTGACGATCAGCTGCGCGGACGTGCCGGACGTCAGGGCGACCCGGGAGCAAGCATGTTCTTTGTGTCTGCCGAGGACGACATGATACGCGTTTTCGGCGGCGATATGCTTCAGCGCACAATGATGTTTTTGCATTTCGACGAGGACGCGCCCGTTGTGTCGCGAATGATCACTCGCATAGTGGAAAGCGCGCAAAAACGCATCGAGGGCATGCACTTTTCCGCACGTAAAAACGTGTTGCAGTACGACGACGTAAACAACCAACAGCGCAAGGTCATCTACAAGGAACGCGACCGTATTCTCGACAACGAAGAAATTCACGGCGACATTCTCGCCATGGTGCCCGATTACGCCCGTTATGCCCTTGCCGAAGCCTGCGACAGCAACGAAAACGTCGGCGATTGGGATCTCGACAAGGTAAACAAGGTGTTGGAGGGCTTTTTCATCAACGAAGAGGACAAACCGTTGGTGACGGACGGGAATCTTGTAAGCGCGCGCCACGTTTGCGACCTGCTATGCGACCGTCTGACCGACTTTTTCAACCAACGTCTTGCGGAAGCGGGCGACGGCGCCAAGTACTACTATCAATTGGAGCGCGACGTGCTTTTGCGCACAATGGACAAGCTGTGGATGGACCACATCGACGCGCTGGACGAATTGCGCAAGGGCGTGGGTTTGCAGGCGATCGGTCAACACGACCCCCTTTCCGTCTACAAAAAGGAAGCCTACGACATGTTTGAAAATCTCAACGAGCAAATAAAGGTGCAATCGTTGCGTAGGCTTATGCGCTATCGCGTGCGTCCCGAGCTTGTTCGCGAACAGGAAAACGTCAATTCCGAAAAGAAACTCAACGGTCCTTGCCCTTGCGGAAGCGGCAAAAAGTACAAAAACTGCTGCTATCTCAAGGATTTGGCAAAACAGCAGCAAAATTCCGAAGGCGAGCAGGAAAACCGTCCGCTCACCAAGCAGGAAATGTACGCTCTGAAACGTCAGCAACGCAAGTCGGACAAGGAACTGCAAAAAATTTCCAACCCCAATTTACGAAAATAACAATGATTCAGATAGACGAACTTAAACTTAATATAAAACAGCTGCAGCAAAAGCTCAACGGCATAGGGGAAAGTCTCGACCTGCCCAAGCTGCGCGAGGAGCTGGGCTCTCTCACCGAACAGCAGCACAAAGCGGACTTTTGGGAAAACATCAAAAACGCCCAACAGGTAAGTCAGCGCGCCAAAAGCATAGAGAACAAAATTACCTCTTACGAAAAGCTGTGCAAACGCCTTGCCGACGTCAACGACCTTGTGGAGCTGTGCGAAAGCGACGAGGCGTTGTTGGAAGAAACGGCTGCCGAGCTTGGGCAAATAGACATCGACGTAAACGAAATGCACGTTGCCACCTTGCTTTCGGGAAAATTCGACTCTAACAACGCCATTTGCACGCTGCATGCGGGCGCAGGCGGCACGGAAGCTCAGGATTGGGTGCAGATGCTGTACCGAATGTACACCCGTTACTGCGAACGGCGCGGCTACAAGCTGACGGAGCTGGACTACCTTGACGGCGAGGAAGCGGGTATCAAATCCGTAACCTTCAAGGTGGAAGGGGAAAACGCGTACGGCTACCTCAAGGCGGAAAAGGGCGTTCACCGTTTGGTGCGCATTTCTCCCTTCGACGCCAACAAACGCCGTCACACCAGCTTTGCAAGCCTCGAGGTGATGCCGGAGCTGCAAACGGACAGCGAAATCGTCATCGACGACAAGGACTTGAAAATAGACACCTACCGCAGCAGCGGCGCGGGCGGACAGCACGTCAACAAGACGGAGAGCGCGATCCGCATTACGCACCTTCCCACGGGCATAGTGGTGTCCTGCCAAAACGAGCGCAGTCAAATCCAGAACCGCGAACAGGCAATGAACATGCTGCGGAGCAAGCTTGCCGAGCTTAAGGAACGGGAGCAGATGGAAGAGGCGGCCGCCATCAAGGGAGAAATAAAAAAGATAGAATGGGGTAGCCAAATCCGTTCTTACGTGTTTTGTCCCTACACTTTGGTAAAGGACCACCGCACCAATTTTGAAAACTCCAACGTGTTGGACGTGATGGACGGAAACATTCAACCGTTTATCGAAGACTATCTTACAAAGGCAATTTGACAAATGAAAACACTGCTTAGACAATTTTACACGGGCGAACGGGCAATGTTTGCCGTAAACGACCTGCATTTTGAGGAATGTACCTTTGACGCGGGAGAATCGCCCTTAAAGGAAAGCTCGGGTTTGCTCATAGACCGATGTTTGTTCAAATGGAAGTACCCTCTTTGGTACTGCAACGACGTAACCGTCAACGACAGCACATTTTTCGACATGTCGCGCGCGGGCATTTGGTACACAAACAACATCACCTTCAACAACTGCGTGGTGCAGTCTCCCAAAAATTTTCGCCGCTCGACATTCGTTACGCTCAACAACGTGGATTTGCCCAACGCCGCGGAAACGCTTTGGAATTGTTCCGACGTCACCTTGGAAAACGTAACCGCGCAGGGAACGTATTTTGCAATGGGCTGTAAGCGTATCAAAGCCAACAACCTTGTGCTTACGGGCGACTACTGCTTTGACAGCGCGGAGGACGTGGTGCTGCACAACTGCAAACTGCTCAGCAAAGACAGCTTTTGGAATTGCCGCAATGTTACCGTGTACGACAGCTTCATTTCCGGAGAGTATCTTTGTTGGAACGCTCACAACGTCACCCTTGTCAACTGCACATTGGAAAGCTTGCAAGGCTTGTGCTACGTGGAAAACCTCAAGCTGGTAAACTGCACTCTGCTCAACACCACGCGCGCGTTCGAGTACAGCACCGTGGACGCCACCGTTAGGGGGCACATCGACAGCGTTGTTAACCCGTCGGGCGGCAAGATAGTCGCCGACAGCATAGGCGAGCTTACGCTGGATGAGCGTTATATAGACCCGACCAAGACCGAAGTGGTCACAGCGGAGAAAAAATGACAAATTTCGACAAAACGGTCAATCGTCGCAACACCGATTCTCTTAAATGGAACGTGGACGAGGGCGAATTGCCCATGTGGGTGGCGGACATGGATTTTCCCACCGCACCCTGCGTTACCGAGGCTGTAGTCGCCAAGGCAAAGCGCGGAGTGTTCGGCTACGAGGAAGTGCCCGCAAGGTGGTTTGACGCTTACGTAAATTGGTGGAAAACGCGACACGGCTGGGAAATGAACAAAAATTGGCTGTGCTTTGTGACGGGCGTTGTGCCCGCTATCACAAGTTGCGTCAAAAGTCTGTCAAAGGAGGGCGACGGCGTTTGCGTGATGACGCCCGTCTACGACATATTTTTTCATTCGATAGAAAACACCGGCAGAAAGGTGGTGGAAAGTCTCCTTGAGTACGACGGCAGAACCTACCGCATAGACTTTGACAACCTCGAAAGGTTGTTGGCTTTGCCCAACGTTTCGCTGTTGATACTGTGCAATCCGCACAACCCCGTGGGGCGCGTGTGGAGCAAAGAGGAGCTTGCAAGGGTGGGAGAGCTGTGCGCACGGCACGGCGTGACGGTAATTTCCGACGAAATTCATTGCGACCTTACCGAGCCCGACGCGGACTATGTTCCGTTTGCCTCTGCGTCACCCGTCTGCGCCGAAATTTCCGTAACCGCCATTTCCGCAAGCAAGGCGTTCAATCTTGCGGGTATGCAGTCGGCGGCGGTCGCCGTTCCCGACGAAAAACTGCGCGAAAAGGTGGTGCGCCACCTCAACTACGACGAGGTTGCCGAGCCAAACAGCTTTGCCTGCGTTGCAACGGTGGCGGCTTTTACCGAGGGAGAGCAGTGGTTGGAAGAGCTGCGAGCTTACCTTTCCGAAAACAGAAAGACCGTTTTGCGTTTTCTTTCGGAGCAGCTGCCGCAGCTTAAAGCGGTGGAACAACAGGCGACCTACCTGCTGTGGGTGGATTGTTCGGCAATCACCGACGACTCGCAGTCTCTTTGCAATCACATTCGCCATCAAACGGGACTGTATCTCAACTGCGGCGCAAAGTACCGAGGAAACGGCAACAGCTTTGTGCGTATCAACGTGGCTTGTCCGCGCGCAACGCTCAATGACGGTTTGCAACGGTTGCGCAAAGGCATATTGAGTTTTGTTCCGACCAAACGCGAGGCGGTCGGATGGACTTGACACTCCTCAAGAAAAGAAATAGAAGCTATTTAGAAAATTTTTCAATAAAAAGGGGCAGACACCTCTGTGCTTGGTGTCTGCGCCATCGTGACCCTACGGGCGCGTTGCGCCGCCTCGGTCGGACTACTAAGGAAGCCGCTGCACGCGGCTTCATTTTTTAGACTTAGCTGGGGGTCTTGCCCCAGCACCCCCAAGTTTGGCTGCAATCTCGGTACACGCCGTCGTCACAACACTCGCTTGACGTTACCATTCGTGCAAGCACGAACAGTACCAACGTCGCTCGGTTGTTCCTCTCCCACCCAAGTTTCATTCTTCAACTTGTGTGGGGTCCCTGTGTGCAGACGGAATTTTCGCTTTTCCCGCTACTACGGACGAAACGTCCGTCTCCGCGCGCGAAAATTCCGAGTTAATATAGAAGTCGGCTTCTATATGTGTTTTTCTTCATGTTTGAATATTGGTTTTTTTAGTCTTTTTTTTTGACTTTTTGCCATAAAAAATAGCTTCCCTTTCGAGATGAATTCGGTAAAACAAAAATCGCCGCAGCAAGCGACGACTTTTTTTATGCACGGTCAGTGCGGCAATTTCTTTTGACCTTGATTGTGGCGTATCAACTGAAACACGGTAAAAAACATTCCGATGATTATGTAGCTGTAGTAGCTGAGGAAACGCCAGCTGAACACCGTCCAGAACAGCGCGCCGCTGCTCAAGGTGGTAAGCGCAAACATAAACGCGCTTTCCACCGCTCCGGAGTTGCCGGGGGTAGGCACAATCATTGCGCTCATCTGCGCGTACACGTTCAGCGTCATAATTTCCAACATCAGCTCCCAACCGGGGGTAACGGCAGGTCCACCCAAAGCCACAACAACAAAGTAGGGCAACATCATGGAAATGAAGGGCTCGGCAATGCACAGCAGGGCAAGCGCAAGAGAGTAGAGGGGGCGTTTTATCATGGAGAGGAACGCCGCCACAAAATCGTTTACGGCTTTTTTGCCCCGAGTCATGTTGCCCTCGATGTCCTTTACAATTTTCAGTTTGTGTCCTATTTTAAGAACGCCGCGCGTGACAGCCCACGTCATTTTGGGGAACACAGCGCAACTGAGTATAAGCAGCGGAAGCGCGCAATTGACGGCAAATCCGATCCAACCGCCCGCAACAAGCCAATTGCGTTGCGCCTCGTCCGCCACGCGCACCGTCAGCACGTCGCGTTTTAGCAGCATCAGCAAAAAGCATATCGTCAGCCACATCGTCATGTTAAAGGCAAATTTTATAAAAATTATCGCCGAGGCTTCGCCGCCGCCGACGCCCTTTTTGTGGAGTTGGTAAATTTGCATGGGCTGACCGCCGCTGCTGAAGGGCGTAATGTTGTCGTAGTACTTGCCCAACAGGCAGACGGACAGCGCAGTCCCGAACCCCGCCTTGGTGCGATTTGCTCTCATAATAACAACGTACTTGAGAGTATCCAAAATTATCATTGCGCACAAAGCACACAACGAAAGCACAAGGTACTTGACGTTGACTTCGGAAAAGACTTCCTTAAACGTTTTTTGACTGCCGAGGTCGTTGCTGCTTGCAAAACTGTACATCAGGTACACGGCAAGAGCAATGCTCATCACAAAAAATATATTGCCCCAAATGCGCGGCTTTTTTTGCGGAAGCTCGTTACCGTTGCGCTTGGCTTTGGTGCGCTTGACGTTTTCCAAGGCAAGGTAGACAATTATCACCCATTCGGCAATTACAACGGTGATCAGCAGCCAAAAAATATCGGGGAGCGTTGTTTGCAGTAAAAGCGTCATCTTTCGTGTCCCTCGAATCAATGTGCAACCGTTGAGTTGTGCGTGTAAAGTGTTTTCATGCGTTGCGTTTGTTTGCTCAATCTGTTTGTGACGGGTTGCAAGCGGTCTTTACGTTAAAGACCACACTTATGTAATTATAACACAAATTCCTTTCCAATGCAATGTTTTTTGAGCAAACGCCGCCGCTGTAGCGGTGGTTTTGAACACATTTTTGCGGCGCAGGTATATTTTCAAAAAAATTTGAAAAAATTTTAGAAAAAAGTATTGACAAATCTCAACAGTGTGGTATAATGTTAGCAGTCGAACGGGAAGAGTGCTAACAATCAAAACACAAGATTGCCAAACACTTCCGCCGCGACCCTACAAAATCAAAAAAAGGAGATTTTACCATGAAAAACTATATGACCACTCACAGAAACAACGATCTTTTCGACGAGGCTATTGACAGCTTTTTCCGTCCCTTCTATGTGGACAGCGATTCCACTTTTATGAAAACGGACATCAAGGAAACGGACAAGGACTACGTTTTGGACGTGGAAATGCCCGGTCTTGAAAAAAAGAACATCAGCCTCAAGTATGAAAGCGGTTACGTAACCATTTCCGCCAAAAAAGAGGAGCGCGAGGAGGAAGGCAAGTACCTTCGCCGCGAACGCGCCACAAGCTATTCTCGCAGCTACTACATGGGCGACGTGGACGAAAAGCAGATCAAAGCCAAGTATGAAAACGGCGTTTTGACCGTGACCGTTCCCAAGGATCGTCCCGAAGAAGTCAAGCATCAAATCAACATTGACTGATTGAATACAACTCCTCCTTCTGTTAAAGCAAGCCCCCCGTTTGTCTTTGTGATGAACGGGGGCTTGTTTTTTCGCTTGGGTATTCGCCGCAAAACGGGCTTCGCTTCGGGCTACGCCCTCGTTGCAGATTGTTTTGCGTGCGAACACCCGCGCTCCCTGTTGAACAAGGTTGGGGGTGTACCTCTTCGTAGGAGTGTGTAGCAAGCTTACAGCTGTTCCAAAAGCCTTCTCTTGAGGACGCAAGAGAAGGGGGACCGCCGAACGGCGGTGGATGAGTTTCGACACATAGGATTACTCATAAGAGGAGAAGTGGCGTAGCGACGAAGTTTCGCTTTTCATTTGCAGCAAAACCGAAGCAAAACCGAAGCGAAATCGAAGCAAAACGTAAGCAAAATCGAAGCAAAATCGAAGCGAAATCGAAGCAAAACCGAAGCAAAACCGAAGCAAAACCGAAGCTAATGTAAATGATAATGAAAATGGTAATGATAATGTTAATGTAAACGAGAGTGAGAATGAAAATGAAAATGAAAACGAAAATGCTTTTCGGAGTGTGAGTAGAAGAGGCTTCGCCTTTTAGGCGCATACGCGCACTCGCACACCGGACGAAGGGGTGGGGGTTGCGGTGGTGAAAAACACAGTGTGCGCTGTGTGCATAGCTGTCTTTGAGGCGCAAGCTCAAGCAACAAAATTGGTGATAGCAAAACTTGACTTTGCTTTTTTCAGAGGTGTATAATATAATTGTAAGAAAAGTTGCAATGGGCAAGATCCATTGCGGCTGAAAAGAGTTTCTCATAGGGGTGAAGTGTGAATTCTCTCATCAAAACATCTATCAAACGGACGGTAACGGTGTGCGTGCTGGTAATTGTGTTGATGGCTGCGGGCGTGCTGGCAACGCTCGACATGCCTACCAACCTGTTGCCCAACATCAAGCTGCCCATGGTAGGAATTTCCGTGGTGTACCCCGGTGCAAGCGCGCAAAGCGTGGAAAACGGCGTAACCGATCCGTTGCAAAGGGCGTTGCAAACGGTTTCCGGCATTACCGAGCTGCAAACAACCTCTTACGACAACGTTTCCGTTGCCATTCTCACCTTCGACTACGGCACAGACATCGACGAAAAAATTTCCGACATCGAGGACGCTTTTGCCTCCGTTTCTCTTCCCGAAGGCTGTCAGACTCCCGCCTACACCAAAATAGACATGAACGGCACTGCAACGGCAACTGTCGCCCTCTACAATTCGGCAAACGACTTGGACGCGCTTGCCGCCGACGCCGACGCGCTTGCCGCGCAACTTAAGGGCATAGAGGGCGTTGGCTCTGTCAACGTTCTCGGCACTCCCGAAAAGCAGCTGCGTATCACCGCGCTCGACGGGCTGGATCTGACGGCGCTGCTCATTGTGCAGGCGCTTTCAAGCGAAAACCTCAACATTCCGCTCGGCTCGATAATGCAGGACGGCACGACCGTTTCCATTCGCAACGCTTCCGACGCAACAAGCGTGTTGGACGTGATGCGCTTGCCCGTACAGTTGAGCTTGGGCAGCGAAATGTTTTTGCGGCTCAACAACGCCAAAACATTGCTGCAGGTGATGGAAAACAGCACCTACAATCAGCTCGGTCAGCTTTACACGCTGTATGCCGTGTTGCCTTTGTTCGATCCGCAAAACAGCAAAACGGACGAGGAATTGGCAAACACGGTTTCCGGCTCGGCGTTTGTACCCCAAAACGCCAAAGCTCTCATCACGCCGCAGCTTGTTCACCTTATGCGTTCGGGCAACTTTTACTCGGCGGCAGACCCGAGCGAGCCCGAAGGCGTGGATAACATCTCGTCGGAGTGCGTTTTGGGCAAGGTGCTTGCCGTAAAAAGGGCGCACGTAAACGCAGACGGCGACCCCGTGTACAGCGGCAACAGGGATGTCGTTGTCACCGTCAACGAACAAGGCAAGCGCACGGCAAAATTCGGCGAAAGGGAAATTCTCGTTGACAGCTTCGGCTACCTTGTAGACGAAAACGGCAACCCCGTCAACGAGCAGGGGGAAATTTTGACCCTGACCGACGACGAAATCGCCCAAAGGTACAACGAGTACGGCAGCTACACTGTGCTTGACGACGCCGAGGCGGTGGAGCTGTGCAACGCGCTCGGTCTGAACGACGGTTTGGGTATCGACGTCACGCAGGACATTGTGCGCTTTGTGCGTACCTGCAGCTTCGGCGGCAAAGAAACGCCCGTTTTGGACGAGAACGGCGCAGACACGGGAGAAACTCAACTTGTCTTTCCCGAAAGCATTGTTGTGCCCCTTGCATATATCGGGCGCGTGGAGCTAAGAGACAATTCCTTGGCATACGCCGAGTACAACGGACTTGCCGCCGTCACGATAGAGGTCTACGCCGTTGCCGACGCCAACACCACCGACGTGGTGGAAGCGGTAAACAAAATCATTGACAAAACAAGCTCGTCGAGCAAGGTGCTGTTGTTGGACGACAAGGCGCAGTTCATCAACGACAGCATAGGCAACGTGCTTAGCAGTATCATCATCGGCGGAGTGCTGGCTGTGTTGGTGATATACCTGTTTGTGCGCAAGGTGGGTTCGTCGCTTGTTGTAAGCATCACAATGCCGCTGTCGGTGTTGGTTGCGCTTTGCGGACTGTGGGTGATGAACATCAGCCTCAATCTGGTGTCTCTCGGCGGACTTGCCGTGGGTATCGGAATGCTAGTCGACAACAGCATAGTGGTGTTGGAAAGCATCACCAAACGGCGGGACAGGGGCGAAAGCGTTTACGACGCGTGTTTGAACGGCACAAAGGAAGTGGCGGGCAGTCTGTTTGCGTCCACATTGACAAACGTGTGCGTGTTTTTCCCCATTTTGTTCGTCAAGGGCTTGACGAAGGAAATTTTTTACGACCTTGTGTGGGCGGTGCTGTTCTCCATTGTGATGTCCCTCATTGTGGCTGTCACCGTGATACCGTCCCTTTACCACCTCATCTACCGCAAAGGACCTCGCAAACGCTACAAGAAAAACCCCGACGGCACGCGTACGGAAATTGCTTCTTACGAAGAAAGAGAACCTCGTCTGCGCACCCCCGAAAGCACTCCCGAAGCTTGCGCTCAAACGGTTGCCGAAAACGGCAAAGCCAAACGCAAGGCGCGCGCTCCCAAAAACAAGCTTACCATCAGCCGCATGGAAAGCGGCTACGGCAAGGTGCTTTCCAAGCTGCTCACCAAACGCGTGTTGGTGTGCGCGGTTGCGCTTGCGGTGTTCGGCTTGAGCATAGGCTTGGTGTTTACCACGGGAACGGAATTTTTGCCGAGCGTAGACAAAGGCGTCATAGAGGTAGATGTCGATTTTGACACGTCAACGACCCTTGCCGACGCGCAGGCTGCGGGCAAAACGGTTGCCGACGCCATTCGCGAGCATTACGGCGACAAATTACAGTACGTGTCCGTCACTGTGGGCGAGCAGGGCTTGCTTGCAACGAGCAACAGCGCGGTGATACGTATTCGCACCACAAAGCAGCTCAAAACCGCCCAAACGGTGCAGGAAATACGCAAACTTGTTGCCTCAAAGGACATTGCGGCAAAGAGCGTCACCGTGCGGGAAATGGACGGCGTGGTTGCCGAGGTGACGGGCGGAATGTCCGGACAATCGGTGCAATTGTTGGGTAACGACCCCGAAGCGTTACGCCTTGCCGCCGCCAAGGTGCGAGAGGAGCTGCTCAAAACCGACCCCGCGCACATCGTTTCGGCGGTAGACAACACCCCCGCAATGAACACAGAGTACTCGTTGAGCTTCGACCGCATGTTGTGTGCGGAACGGGGCGTGGACTACCAAACGGCGGTGATGCTGTTGCGCGTGGGTTTGAGCGGCTACACTGCGGCAAACATCGAATTGGATAGCAAACAGCTTGCCGTTACCGTGCAGTTGGAGGAAGCGGAAGCCATGGACCGCGTTTGCAACATCGTGGTGGGCTTCGGTCCGGACGGAGCGGTCAAGCTGAAGGACGTGCTTAAGCGTGCGCCCGACGGAGCTTTGTACACCGCAAACGTCGTTGCCTCTTCCATACACAAACAAAACGGCAAGTATGCAACCTCGGTGGATTTGGAAATTTACGACATAGACAGCGGCTCTGCCGGAAAGCTGATAAAAAAGACCGTCAACAATGTGTTGAAGGATTTTGACGGCGTGGAGTACGTTGAGGGCGGCGTTTCGAGCTACCTCAACGACGCGTTCGACGGTTTGGTTGTTGCGCTCGTTGTGGCGTTTGTGCTGCTTTACAGCGTGATGGCTTGTCAATTTGAAAGCCTTGTCAAGCCCTTCATCGTCATCATGTCCATACCCTTCAGCTTTACGGGCGGTTTTCTCGCGCTTGCGATTTGCGGCGTTACGCTCAACGTTGTGTCCTTTGTGGGACTGATAATGCTTATGGGCGTCATTGTCAACGGCGCAATCGTCATGATAGACAAAATCGACTCCCTGATTGCCGAAGGAATGACTCCGCAGCAAGCGGTGGTGGAAGGGTGCAAATCCCGTCTGCGCCCGATACTTATGACCACGCTTACCACGGTGCTTGCGCTTGTGCCCCTTGCTCTCGGGCTGGGCAACGGCGGAGAGTTGATGCAGCCCATGGGAATTGTGGTGCTGGGCGGCTTGCTGTTGGGTACAACGGTGACGTTGGGGCTCATTCCCTGTTTCTACTGCCTTGTAAAGCGTATTCGCTTTGACAAGGCAAAGGTGGAGCAACAAGACTCGAGAGGTGACAATGAAGAAAAAATATCGTAGCTACATGCCGCTGCGCTTTGTGCTGAACATGCTGCTGATTTTGATAGAAACGGCGTTGGTGATGACAATTGTGGTACTCATCTCCATTCGCAACCAATATTCTTTCATTGCGGAGCTTGTCACGCAGCTGGTGGTTGCCGTCGTCATCATTGCAAGCAACGACAACCCCGACTACAAAGTGCCTTGGGTGTTTTTTGTGCTGGTGCTGCCCGTTATAGGGTTTATGTTTTACTTTATGTTCTACTCGCGCAGACTCAGCCCCATGCAAAGGCGCAGACTGCGGCAGTTTTGGAGTGACGAAGGCAATTTGAAGGACAGCCCCGACTGCATGCGTTTGCAGGCGGAAAGCGAGGAGGCATATTCGCAGGCGCTTTTGCTCAAAAAACTTTCCAAGGCGCACATCTACACGGATACCGTCGTTACCTACTTTCCCCTCGGCGACAAGCTCTTTCCCGCGTTGCTGGAGGACCTCAAAAGGGCGCAAAGCTTCATCTTTTTGGAGTTTTTCATAATTCAACAGGGAGAAATGTGGAACGCCATATTGGACGTTCTCAAACAAAAGGCAAGTCAGGGCGTGGACGTGAGGGTGGCTTACGACGACATCGGTTGTATGCGCACTCTGCCCGGCGACTACTTCAAACGCCTGAACAAAATGGGCGTCAAATGCGTCACGTTTGCTCGGCTGCGCGCTCAAGCCAACAACAAATTCAACAACCGCAACCACCGCAAAATTGCCGTCATAGACGGCAGAGTGGGCTACACGGGCGGCATTAACCTTGCGGACGAGTATATAAACAGGCGCAGACGTTTCGGGCATTGGAAGGACGTGGGCGTGCGTCTGGAAGGCAACGCCGTCAACGAATTGACGCGTTTGTTCCTTGCCGACTACCTTTCCAACGCGCCCGCCAAGCAGGCCTCCAAGGAAAACGCCGAACGGTTTTTCCTGACGGAGGAACGTCCCACGCGCGAGGGGTACGTTGTTCCCTTCGGCGACGGACCCAAGCCCATCTACGACAGACAGGTAGTCAAGCTTGCCATTATGAATTTGCTCGGGCAAGCCAAAAATCACGTGTACATGATGACGCCTTACCTTATCATAGACAACGAGCTGACGCAGGCGATAGAAAACGCCGCCCTGCGCGGTGTGGACGTCAAGCTGATAACTCCGCACATTCCCGACAAAAAATTGGTGTTTACAATGACGCGCAGCTACTACAAAAGACTGATGAACGCCGGCGTGAGCATTTACGAGTACACGCCGGGGTTTGTACACGCAAAAATGTACCTTGCCGACGGCGAAACGGCTATGATCGGCACTGCCAATCTCGACTACAGGTCGCTTGTTCACCATTTTGAAAACGTGGTGTGGATGTTCAGAGTGCCCGCCATTGCGGACATGGAGTCGGATTTTGCCGATACGCTCGACAAGTGTACGGAAGTGGACGAGGAAATGGCGGCGCAGCATTTGCCCGGCAGGTTCGTCCGAGCCATTGTAAAGATATTTGCGCCATTGCTGTAACGCTGACGCTTCCGACCAAACGTGTGTCGCTCGGGCAACTCCGTGAAAAAAGGGCTTCGCTCACACCTCGCGCCCTTTAGTCGTGGAACATAAAAGACTTTGCGCGAGGTGTTCGTTGCAGATTATTTTTCACGGAGTACCCTCGCTCCTTGGTATATAAGGTTTGGGTGTACCACTTCGTAGGAGTGTATAGCAATTTTACAGCTGTTCCAAAAGCCTTCTCTTGAGGACGCAAGAGAAGGGGGACCGCCGAACGGCGGTGGATGAGTTTCGACACAAAATAAATATTTCGTCCCTTTTCCCCTTCGGGGACTTCCCCTCTCGAAGGGGAAGCTATAATTTCCTGATAGCAAGCTAACAGCTGTTCTAAAAGCCTTCTCTTGAGGACGCAAGAGAAGGGGGACCGCCGAACGGCGGTGGATGAGTTTCGACTCAAAGGGACGAAGTGAGAGTATTTCGCAAAAGGGGACCCCAACGAGTTGAGTATAACGAAACTTGTTGGGGAGAGGAACAGCCGACTGTTAGCGGAACCGACCGAGCATTGCGCGAGGTTGGTACTATCGAGGGAAAGCTGTGACGAGCGGTGGATGAGTTTCGACACACAGGAGCTTCCCCTCGATGGTTGAATAGAGACGAAACGTCCGTCTCCGCGCGCGAAAATTCCGAGTTTGTTTTGACAGCTTGTTTCTTAACATATTCTGCAACTGCATACAAAGCCTTCTCTTGAGGACGCAAGAGAAGGGGGACCGCGACGCGGTGGATGAGTTTCGACACAAAGGAGCTTCCCCACGAGAATGGAAGTCTCGCAAATGGGTTTCCTGCGCCCCGGGGGAGGACCGCAACGCTCGGTACACGCCCGAGGTTGCGGGAAATTAGTTTGAATTTTCGACCACATGCGGGGCGGTAAACGTTATTTTTGTGCAAAAGTGCAAAAAAGTATTGAAAATTATTGGATTTTGTAGTATTGTATTACTGACATAATATATAAGGGGAGTTTGCCCGTTTTTCCTTTTTTGCGCGAAAAACTCGGCATGGCGGCAAAACGCCCTTCCCCGTTGCAAAGGAGCAGCAATGAACAATTTTCCCAAATGGCTGAACACGGCAGTTTTTTATCAGGTGTACCCGCAAAGCTTTTGCGACGGCAACGGCGACGGTATAGGAGACCTGAACGGGCTTGTTTCCGAGCTTGACTACATCTCGAACACGGGCTTCAATGCAATCTGGCTCAACCCCTGCTTCGATTCTCCCTTCAAGGACGCAGGGTACGACGTCAAAAACTACTTTAAGGTTGCGCCGCGCTATGGCACAAACGACGACCTTGTGCGGCTTTTCAAGGAAGCGCACAATCGCGGCATGCACGTAATTTTGGACCTTGTGCCCGGACACACCTCCGACAAATGCCGTTGGTTCAAGCAGAGCGCAAAGCCAACGCGCAACAGGTACAGCGACCGCTACATTTGGACCAACAGCGGCTGGGCGCGTCCCGAGGGCTACAATTGGGTGACGGGCAACGCCGACCGTAACGGCACGTACATGCTCAATTTCTTTCTCAATCAGCCCGCCTTGAACTACGGCTTCAATGTGGTAACAGACCCCGATTGGCAAATTTCCTACCGAGACAAGCGCGTCAAGCCCACTCTGGAAGCCATGAAAAAGGTTATGCGCTTTTGGCTGGACAAGGGCGCGGACGGCTTCCGCGTAGACATGGCGGACAGCCTTGTCAAAAACGACCCCGACAAAACGGCGACGGCTTGGCTGTGGCGCAAGGTTCGCGCAATGCTTGACAGACACTACCCCGAAGCGGTGTTGGTTTCCGAGTGGTGCAACGCGCCCGTTGCCATCAACAAGGCAAGGTTTCACTGCGACTTTTTGCTCAATCACGGAAACAAGCTGACGGACTACGCCTTTTACAAGCGGGACAAAGAGGGCAAAAGCACGGCTTACTTTTGCAAAACGGCGCACGTTTCGGCTAAAAACATGTTGAGCGTTTACCTTCGCGAGTTGAACCAAACGCGCAACAACGGCTATATCAGCGTGATAAGCGGCAATCACGACGTGGAACGACTGAGCTACTTTTTGGACGACAGCGAAAGGCGCGTTGCGTTTGCGTTTTTGCTTACGTTGCCCGGTGTGCCCTTTGTGTACTACGGCGACGAGATAGGCATGCGTTACATTCCGCAGCAATCCAAGGAAGGCGGTTTTCACCGCACGGGAAGCAGAACCCCGATGCAGTGGGACGACGCTCTGCCCAACATGGGCTTTTCCACGGCAAAGGCAAACAAGCTGTACCTCGATGTAGACAGAACTCCCGACGCGCCCTCTGCGGCTGGGCAAATGCGGGACAAGTCCTCTCTTTGGAACGAGGTCCACACCTTGTTGGAGCTTCGCCGCACTCAAACGGATCTGCAGTCCGACGGAGAATTGGAAGTGACGGAGTGCGGTGAGAACGGCGTTTTGTGTTACCGCCGCGGACAACATACCTATGTTGCAATCAACCCGACGGACGAGGAGAGGAAACTTTCCGACGTTGTGGGCAGCAAACGACTGTTTGAAATCGGACGCGCAACGGACGGCGACGGCTTTGCCTTGCTTGCGCCCCAAACGGTTGTCGTTTTTGAAAAATAAGGAGGAAGCATGAGTAACAAACCAATCGTTGCGCTTATATACGACTTCGACAACACCCTTTCCACGCGCGATATGCAGGAATTTACCTTCATTCCCGCGTTGGGAATGTCTCCGCAGGAATTTTGGTCCAAGTGCGACCAAATTTCGCACGAACGCAGCATGGACCATATTTTGGCGTACATGTACCTTATGGCGCAAAAAGCGCGGGAAAAGGGCATAAGCATCACGCCGGAGGCATTGCGCGCCATGGGCAAGGACGTTCAGTTTTTCGACGGAGTGGAAACTTGGTTCAAACGCATAAACGATTTTGGCGCAAGCGTCGGGCTGGAGGTGCGGCACTATATCATCTCTTGCGGACTTAAGGCAATGATAGAGGGCTGCCCGATCGGTCATGAGTTTTACAACATCTTTGCCTGCGACTACGTATACGACGAAAACGGTCAGGTGATGTGGCCCGGCGTTGCCATCAACTACACAAGCAAAACGCAATTTCTTTACCGCATAAACAAGGGCGTAGAGGACGTGGGCGAACACAAAAAGCTCAACATGTACATGCCCGCAGGCGAACGCGTTGTGCCCTTTGAAAACATGATCTACATCGGCGACGGACTTACCGACGTGCCCAGCATGAAGCTTACGCGCAGTCGCGGAGGCTATGCCGTGGGCGTTTACCGCAACCCCGAGGACGCCACCTACCTTGTAAAAGAAGATCGCGTGGATTTCTATGTGGAAGGCAACTACACCGAAAACAGCGCAATGGACGTGGCAATCAAGGCGATATTGAACCGTATCAGCGCGCGTATTCGCTTCAAAGAGCTGTCGGAAAACAGCTACAAATCGGCAATAACCAAGAAGTAGCCCAAACCGCAAAAAAAACACCCTCGACCTTGTTCAACAGGGAGCGAGGGTGTTCGCATACAAAACGATCCGGAATATCGGGCATGTCGAAACTCATCCACCGCTCGTCACAGCTTTCCCTCGATAGCACCAACCTCGCACAAGGCTCGGTCGGTTCCGCTATCGGTCGGCTGTTCCTCTCCCCAACAAGTTTCGTTATACTCAACTCGTTGGGGTCCCCGTTATAGCCCCCTTCTCTTGCGTCCTCAAGAGAAGGCTTGGTATGCAGTTGCAGAATATGTTAAGAAACAAGCTGTCAAAACAAACTCGGTATTTTCGCGCGCGGAGACGGACGTTTCGTCCGTAGTAGCGGGAAAAGCGAAAATTCCGTCTGCAATCGCGGGCGTGTACCGAGATTGCAGCCAAACTTGGGGGTGCTGGGGCAAGACCCCCAGCTAAGTCTAAAAAATGAAGCCGCGTGCAGCGGCTTCCTTAGTAGTCCGACCGAGGCGGCGCAACGCGCCCGTAGGGTCACGATGGCGCAGACACCAAGCACAGAGGTGTCTGCCCCTTTTTATTGAAAAATTTTCTAAATAGCTTCTATTTCTTTTCTTGAGGAGTGTCAAGTCCATCCGACCGCCTCGCGTTTGGTCGGAGTATCCTTTTTTGGTGCAATTTCGACAGAAATTGCGCCTTTTTTACGTCCGTTGTGCGCTACAATGGTGGGTGACAACGGAGGTTCATAATGTACTGCAAACGCATACTCATTTTGCAACAGACCAACGCGCGCTTTGCCGAAAGGGGCAGGGAGCTGTGCGGCTTGGTCAAGCTGGTAAACAACGGCAAGCAATCAACGGACGTTACGGTGTTTGTCACCAATGCCGACGTGCGTATGTTGGGAGAGTGGTGGCTGCTGCTCTCTTTCGATCGCGTGCCGCAAGCGGTTCAGCTTGACACCCTCGACAACTGCACTTTTTCCTTGCCGTTGCAGCCGTTGGAAAAAGTCAGCTGTCTGTTGGTAAAAAGAGAGGACAGGTGCTTCGAGGCGGCGCGCGCATACCTCGGCGACAACGCTTGCGACGCTCTCTACCGTCAGATGGACGCGCTGTGTCGCACACCCCTCGACGCGGCAAGCAGTCCTTACGAGCAGTTTGTGGCTTCCACCGAAAACTTTTACGGCAAAGTGGACGTGGAAAAGCTCAAACTCAAGGCGGACAGCCGATACAAAAGCGTCTCCGACTACAGCAACGCTTTTGAACGGTTCTATGCCGCGGGCGCGCACTCCGACTACTACGAAAGCGTCAAGGCGGAAATCGGCAAGGTGTTTGTGGAATTTCCGCCCTACTATCCGCTTATTCGCAAGTACCGAGAGGCGTTTTTTGTGCGCATAGATTTTCCCAAGTCGGACAAGTACTTTGTGTTGGGCGTTTTGCAAAAGGAAGGGCGTATTCGCTACATCTGCTACGGCTTGCCCGCCGAGCGCGACGGCGTTACCGACAAGGACTTTGTTTACGTAGAAAACGCTCCGACGGCGTTTTGGATGCTGTTTCAGGACGCCGATTCGGGGCAAATTTCCGCGATAAACGGGTTGGTTTAGAAATATTTGTATTTATTGCGCGTCGATCCAAACAGATTGGCGCAAAATTGTTGCAATTTTTATGTTTTTGTACTATAATCTATCTCGTATGTACTTACTTAAGGAGTAGTGTAATGAAAAACGCAACAGTGAAAAAATCACTTATACTTGTTGTCGCGCTTTTGCTTTGCGTAACGGTGATGTTTGCCGCCTGCACAGACGATGACTTTACGAAAGTTGAAAACCCGCAGACCGCAGCTCCCGAAGGCAACGGCGGCATTGCGGTGGCTTACGGCGATTGGCTGTACTATATCAACGGCTACACTGCCGACGTAACGGCGGACAACACCTACAGCGACGACGTGCTTACCTCACCGCGCGTGGGATCGGTTGTGCGCATCAAGCTTGCCGCTTTGGAAGGAATTTTTGAAATTCAGGACGACAAAAACAAGACTTCTACGCAAAAGACGGAAGAAATTGCCGACTATGTTCGCAAAAACGCGCAAACGGTTGTGCCCAGATTTTACTACAGCGGCAACACAACGACAACGCAATTTACGGGACTGTACATCTTTAATGACAGGCTGTACATCACCACGCCCAACGACGAACTGACCGCGGGCGGCGACAAGCAGACAAGTCAGCTTGTGCTTGCAAGCTACAAAATGGACGGCTCTGACGAAAAGCGTCACTATGTTTTTGAGGATAACACCGTTCAAATTTGCCTGACGGAAGCGGACGGCAATGTGGTAGCCACCTATCTTACGGGAAACAAGCTGTACAAGCTGGACGTAGCTGCGGGAAAGAGTACCGAAGTTACCGTCAACGGCGAAGATGAAGGTAAGGGCGTGGATAATGCCATCAACGGCACTCCCGTTTGGGACGTTGCGGGCAAATGCTTGTTCTTTATCGACAAGATGTACAACATCGGCAAGCTCAGCTTCGGCGCGGACAAGTACGACATAATCCTCAAAAACGAGGGCGAAGTAAAGGTTCACGAGCACGACGGCGTAAAGCAGGCAGAAGCGGGCAAAATCAGCTACACGCTTACCGCCGCAAACCTCGGTCAGGTCTACTACACCAAGAGCGATTCCGACGCGCCCAGCTCCGTCAACGGTGCCAGGCTGTACTATGCCAAGGACGCAACCGACAACAAATTGGTCGCTCTCAACACAACGATTTCTTCCGGTATCGTTTGGAAGGACGGCAGAGTGGTAACGTCAAGTACCGTAAAGAGCAGTAACCCCGACGACAACAGCACCTACTACAAGCTGGAGATAACCAAAAACGCCACGGGCGAAAAGGAAAGCATTTTGATTCCTGCGGCAAACGACAGCTCCATAACGCTTAGCCGTATCGAGGGCGACACGTTGTACTACACAGCCAACAGCGTCAGCTACAGGCTTGATTTGAGCGCGACAAAACGTACCCCCGTTGCCTATGCAAAGAGTCTCGGCGCAGCGGCAGGTTGGGCTGTTCCCGACTTTGTGGACGTCACAAGCGGCGAAAACACAATTCACTATGTGATCACGGCAACCTCGGGCGGCGACTTGACTGTGACGAAGTTCGACCCGAGCGACCCCAACAAAACGCAAAGCTCTCCCTCGCTTTTGCTTGCGTCCAAGCAAGACGAAAACTGAGCCGACCCCTGTGCGGCGGTTGATTGCTTGCTACTGCGTAACGCATGCGCAATCAACGGTTAGATTTACAACATTTAAGATACCGACTTCTCCGTCTGAAGTCGGTATCTTTTTGTGTTAAGGGTCTTTTTTGCGCGCAGTTGTTGCAATTTGGCGGCGTGTGCGCTACAATATACTCAAGATCGTTATGGCGCGGGTTGCGCATGCTGAGCGCATTTGCGGGGAAACAACGTGCAAATCGTTGACAGTCCCGCTGAGGTAAAGTGTTGCCTGTTGCCAAGGCAGCAAACAAGTCCTAACGCCCGACCGCGCCGAAAAGCACTTCTTCGACGAAAGACAGCGCTTTTGTGTGTTCGACGTTTTTCCAAGTGAACGTCGTCATTCTTGTGCTGTCCGAAAGACGGCATTTTTTTGTTTTGCGAGGCGTGCTTGCGGTCTACTACAAAAAAAGGAGACAAAACAATGAAAAGAACAAAACTGTTGACGTGGATTTTGACAGTGGCGATTATCGTTGCGGCAAGCATGGCGTTGGTCGCCTGCGTAGACAAGCCGCAAGTCAAGCAATTGACGGAACTTACTTTGCCGCAGCTTGACGACGATCAAATGGCTGTCATCATCAAAAACGGCGAAAAGGACTACACAAGCTACACGGTAACGCTCACCGACCAACTCAAAACGGGCGAGGACGTGTTGAACTATCTGGCGGAGAAAGCCGACCTGCATGTCGATTGGAAAGAGAGCGCGTACGGCAAGTACATCAACGAGATAGGCGGTGCAAAATTGCATGAAACAAACGAATACGTTGCTGTCTTTACCAGCGTGGCAGGAGACAAAAGCACGGAAGCGGGCGCTTTGTCCTATCAAATAGGCGACATTACCGTAGTGTATGCGGGCAAGGGCATTTCGGAGCTGTCCGTAGAAGCGGGCGCGGTGATCTACTTTGAGATAGTTACCTACTGACGTGAAAAAGAACTCATCAAAAACAAAATATAACGCCGCGCTCATTGCCGTTTCCGCAATGTATGCGGCGTTGATAGTGGGCGGCAAGGAAGCGCTTGCGGTGTTGCCCAACGTAGAGGTGGTAACGCTGCTTGTCGCCACCTGCGCCTACGTGTGGGGAGCGGCGGCGGTGTTTCCTGCCGTAAACGTGTTTGTGGCGGTGGATATGGCAATATGGGGTGTGAATACTTGGATCATATCCTACTTTGTCCATTGGAATTTTGTTGCATTGTGCTTTTGGCTGCTGAGCAAAATTCGCTACAGGCACAAAGCCGTCGAGGTGACCGTCGTAACGGCGGCGGCAGTGGCGTTGACGGTGCTTTTCGGCGTGCTGACCTCGTTTGTCGACGTGCTTGTGGGCTACACGGGCAAGGGCTTTTTTGCCGACTTCGACAACGTTTTTGCGCGCTTCGCCGTGATGTACGTCAACGGGGTCTACTTTTATGTCACGCAGACGGTGTGCAATCTTGTGTTGTTTTCAACGGCTTTTTTGCCCCTTGTCAGGCTCAACGTCAAGGCAAAGCTGCGCTTGCTCGGAGAGGAGACGGCAACGCCGAGCTCCGACGGGGAAGCCATCGAGAAAAACGCGCGGGCAGACGGTTCTGCGCAGGAAAACCCCGCCGCAAAATCCGTTGCCGATACCTCTTCGGGCGACGATACCGACCTCAAATAGATTGACAAACAGCCACGAATAAACTATACTAAAAAATGAAGGTAAAAACGTAATTCGTACCACTTGACGACAAGATTTGATTGGCTTTGGTAGTCGAAACTCATCCACCGCGTCGCGGTCCCCCTTCCCTTGCATCCTCAAGGGAAGGCTAAGTGCGGCGAATGGTACTTGTCTCTTACATCGTTAAGGGTGGCATCAAAAGCCACAATGTGTTCTATGGAACAAGTGTCGATGGTTTGAGATAAGTTCGTTCGTAAGGAGCAAGTCGGCAACTGTTCAATCAAGCCTTCTCTTGAGGACGCAAGAGAAGGTGTCACCGTCAGGTGACGAATGAGTTTCGACCTACAAAACCAACAAAATTCAGCACCATGATTGTTCGTCATAGCAACAGGCTCACAAAAATTTCTCAAACATTGCGAAGGAACATGACCAAAGAAGAAAAACATCTTTGGTACGATTACTTCAAGTTGTTGAACATCACAGTACACAGACAATATGTGATAGAAGATTTTGTGGCGGATTTTTACATTCCGTGTGCCAATATTGTGGTGGAGTTGGACGGTAGCCAACACTACGAACCGAGTATGGTCTTGCAAGACGCCATTCGTACAGAACGTATGGAACGGTATGGATTGACGGTTGTGCGCTTTCCAAACAATGCGATAAATTATAATTTTCGCAATGTGTGCGAATATTTGAACACATTGATAGCAAAGAGCAATCGGCTACAATAGTCGAAACTCATCCACCGCGTCGCGGTCCCCCTTCCCTTGCGTCGTCAAGGGAAGGCTAAGTGCGGCGAACGATTTTCTTTCCTTCGTCGTAGCTTTTACAGTGTAGCACCGAACTGTAGTTACACGCTTGGAACTGCTACCATTCAGCTGTTCCTCTCCCCAACAAGTTTCGTTATACTCAACTCGTTGGGGTCCCCTTTGCGGTCCCCCTTCCCTTGCGTCGTCAAGGGAAGGCTAAGTGCGGCGAACGGCAGTAAACCTCGCTTGCAATTTTCAACATCACGCAAATACTCATTTGGGAGAAAAATATGTCAGACAAACAGTTTGTAAAAGAAATTGCCGATATAAACACGGATTTTACGCAGTGGTACACCGACGTGGTACTCAAAACGCAGCTTGTGGACTACGGTCCCGTCAAGGGCACAATGGTAATTCGTCCCTACGGCTACGCCATTTGGGAGAACATTCAGCGCGAGTTGGACGCTCGTTTCAAGGCGACGGGACACCAAAACGCCTACTTCCCCATGCTCATTCCCATGAGCTTGCTCAACAAGGAAGCGGAACACGTCGAGGGCTTTGCGCCCGAGGTGGCGGTTGTAAACGTTGCCGGCGGCGAACAGCTTGCCGAACCCGTTGTTATTCGCCCCACCAGCGAAACCATCATTTGCAGCATGTACTCCAAGTGGATCAACAGTTACCGCGATTTGCCCCTCAAGCTCAATCAATGGGCAAACGTGGTGCGTTGGGAAAAGACCACCCGTCCGTTTTTGCGCACGTCGGAGTTTTTGTGGCAGGAAGGTCACACGATCCACGCCACGCGCGAGGAATCATTGAAGGAAACCATCGACATGCTGCACCTTTACCAAGATTTTGCGCGTGAAGTGCTTGCCATGCCCACGTTTATCGGACAAAAGAGCGAAAAGGAAAAGTTTGCCGGAGCCGAGGCGACCTTTGGTATGGAAGCCATGATGCTGGACGGCAAGAGCTTGCAAGCGGGCACAACTCACCATTTCGGGCAAAAGTTCAGCCGCGCCTACGACATACAATTCCTCGACAAGGACGGCACGCACAAGTACGTGTGGCAATCAAGCTGGGGCGTAAGCACGCGTCTCATCGGCGGACTTATCATGGCGCACGGCGACCAACGCGGACTTGTTTTGCCGCCGAAGGTCGCGCCCGTTCAGGTTGTCGTCATTCCCGTTGCCGCGCACAAGGAAGGCGTGCTTGACAAGGCGGCGGAAGTTGCCGAGCAACTCAAAGCAAAGGGCTTGCGCGTGGAATTGGACGTTCGCGATCAGTCCCCGGGGTGGAAGTTCAACGAATGGGAAATGAAAGGCGTGCCTCTCCGCGTGGAGATTGGTCCGCGCGACATAGAAAACGGCGTTGCCACCTGCTCTCGCCGCGACACCTTGGAAAAGTTTACCTTGCCGCTTGACGGAATTGCCGACAGCGCGGTCGCGCTCCTCGACGAGATACAAACCCACATGTACAACAAATCGCTTGCTTTCCGCGACAGTCACGTCAAGCTTGCGCACAACATGGACGAGCTGGGCGACATACTCGACTCCAAGTGCTTTGCAAAGGTGGTGTGGGACAAAGACCCCGCTTGCGAAGCGGCTTTCAAGGAGCGTTTTCAGGCGACAGTGCGCGTGATGTTGGATGAACCGCCCTTCCAAAATGTTTGCACCTGCTGCGGAAAAAGCGGCAATGATTTGACCGTTGCGATAGTGGCAAGAGCGTATTAGTGTCGCCCAGACGCGCGGCGTTCGGTAAAATTTGCAACAAAAAAACTCGGTCTGTTGAACCGAGTTTTTTTGTGCATTGATGTTTGTGGTCAATTACTTGATTTTGCTCAAAGCGTTTTGAACAGCAGCAATGATACGAGCGGAAGATTGTGTAGCGCCTGTAATGTGAGGTACGCCGTCACCAACAGTTTGGGTGGTTTCATTTACCGTTACCGTCCAACCTTTGACAGTGTCAACTTTTTGTCCTACAAGTTTTTCACTGATCCAATTTTTATAAGCTGCTTCCGCTTTTGTGAAACCAAGGTCGCCGTCGTGTTCTCCCTCTTTCCAACCGGTAGAAGTACGAACCCAGCCCGTATCCTCATCGGTGTACAACTTAACAGCCTTGATAACGCCGTTCTTTACGGTTACGTCAACCTTTGTTCCATAGTGAGTAGTCCATGCTGTATAATCGACAGAACCGGTAACCGTTTGTTCTTTGCCGCAAGCAGCGAGAACGCACACAGCGGAAACTACGAGTACTACTGCGAGTGCAATAACAAGTACTTATTGTAGGCAAATTGTGCGACAAAGCGCGTTTATTATTGATATTTCTGCAAAATGTGATAGTTGTATAAATAAAATTTATATTATGCAAAAAAAATTCAATTGAAAAACGACTTGAATTTGTTTGGCTTATCGGGCGTTATGTGTTATAATTACGCTGACAAATGTGTGGAAAGTTCAAAAAAACGAACAAAAAAGCCACTTAAAAACAGATTTCAAAGCATTTTTGCTGTGAAATAAACAAAAAAATAAATTTTTTGAAGGAGAAACAAAAACATGAAAAAAGTACTTGTTATTGCACTCGCAGTAATCATGGTAGTAGCGGCTGTTTCTGTTCTTGCTGCTTGCGGCAAAGAGCAAACGGTTGAGGGTGAATATACCTACAAATACAGTGACACTCTTTCTTATGGTGTCAAAGTAAAAGTTACCGTGAAGGGCGATGTCATCAAAAAGGTGGAAGTCACTTCCACAGACACAGCTACATACACCAATCTTTCTCCAAATTGGACGACAGACTACACAGTTGGCGGAGAGAACACAGAAGGCAGACAAGCCTGGATTGACAAGCACGAAGACTTCATTGCAAGCTTTGCCGGAATGTCGGTTTCAGATATCAACAAAATCAAAGTTGCTACAGACACCGAAACCAACCCTGACGCTCACACCGTTCAAGGACAACCCAAAGCCGGCGGTATTACAGTTGTTCCCGACGGACTCCAAGTTGTTGCGAAAGCTACGCAATCCAGCGGACGTTTGATCCTTGCTGTTCAAAACGCTCTTAGCAAACTCAAATAATTGAGAACATCAATGCACAAAAAAACTCGGTTCCACAAACCGAGTTTTTTTGTATATTCCGACCAAAGTGGAGCGAGGGTACTCCGTGAAAAATAATCTGCAAGACTTTTAGAACAACCGTTAGTTTGCTATCAGGAAATTATAGCTTCCCCACGAGTGTGGGCGTGGTGCGTAAAGCCAATCACCACAGTGTGGTGTTGGTAGCAGCCACGCGCTCGCCGCTACTGACTTACCGCGGCGAGCGGTCCTTGTTGTCCCCGAAGGGGAAAAGGGACGAAATATTTACTTTGTGTCGAAACTCATCCACCGCTCGTCACAGCATTCCCTCGATAGCACCAACCTCGCGCAAGGCTCGGTCGGTTCCGCTATCGGTCGGCTGTTCCTCTCCCCAACAAGCTTCGTTATACTCAACTCGTTGGGGTCCCCTTTGCGGTCCCCCTTCTCTTGCGTCCTCAAGAGAAGGCTTTGTATGCGGCTTTTAGCTTGCTACACACAAAATAGTTGTGCCCACTCGAAAGGGAAAGCTTATATGGTTATACGAAAATAAACATCGTCCCTATCGTCTGCTTTCGCAGACACTTCCCCACTCGTGGGGAAGCTACGCCTCTGTGACATACCTTGTTTCAAAACAAAATGTTTTAATTAAAGTTTCAACATTGTTATACTTTGCGCAACAAAGCAGATTATATCCGTGGCACAAACACAGAGCGAGTGTGTTCACCGAAAAATAATCTGCAGAGGTGCAATTAAGCATATATTCTTTTTTTGGATAAGTGGGAGCAAGTGCGTTGCGCAACAAAACAATCTGCAACTAACTACACTTTTCAACACAGCCGCGAGTGTGTTTCCCGAAAAATAATCTGCAGCGAGTACTTCATAATAAAAAACACACCAACCTTGTTTAACACAGGAGTGCGGGTGTTCGCATGCAAAACAATCTGCAACGAGGGCGTAGCCCGAAGCGAAGCCCGTTTTGCAGCGAATACCCAAGCGACATGCGAAGCCCTTTTTTCGGGGAATATACGAGCGGCACTGCGAAGCCATTTTGCGGCGATTGCTTGAGTTAAAGTTTTTTACGCTCTTGAAACTTGCCGTTACGAAGAAAAACACCCCCGACCTTATTTAACAGGGAGCGAGGGTGTTCGCACGCAAAACAATCTGCAACGCACTACTACGAAGAAGTACACCCCAACCTTATTTACCCGGACGCGAGGGTACTCCGTGAAAAATAATCTGCAACGAACGCCTCACAATAAATTTTTACGAAGAAAAACACCCCCGACCTTATTTAACAGGGAGCGAGGGTGTTCGCACGCAAAACAATCTGCAACGAGGGCGTAGCCCGAAGCGAAGCCGTTTTGCGGCGAATACCCGATGCGACTATCCTTTGTGTACCACAACCTGCGGGAAGGGTATGTCTATGCCGTTTGCGTCAAACATGTTTTTGACGGCGGCGTTCAGCTCGCGCGTGGCGTCAAAAATGTCCGATTCCTTGCAGTGGCAGGTAAATTGCAGCGTAACTCCGCTTGCGCCCAGCGTGGCGACGCCGTTGTACGCAACGCTGTCCGTGGCGTGTTCCACCTTGAGGCTGCCGACATGCTTTTTTATGATTTTTTCCACCTCGGGCAGCTTTGCGCCGTAGTCCACGTCGATGAGCGTTTTGGCAACGGACAAATCGGTGTCGTGGTTGACAATGCCGCGCAAATCGCTGTTGTTGATGATTTTGACGTTGCCTGCGGCTTTCAGCTTGGTGGTGCGCACGCCGATAGATACCACTTCGCCGCGGTAGTCTCCGACTGTTACCCAATCGCCCACATTGAATTCGTTTTCAAACACAATGAACAAGCCCGCAACAATGTCGGCAATCAGGCTTTGCATACCCAAGCCTACAACAAGAGTAAGCACTCCCGCTCCGGTAATCAAAGCGGTGGTGTCCACTCCGAACGCGGAAAGGACGATTATCACCGAAACAATGGCGGTCAGCCAATTCAGCAGGTTGCATATAAGGCTGGAAACCGTAACTCCGCGCGGAGTTTTGCCGAAGGAGAGACGAATACATATTACCGCCACGGTTACGACAAACAGCAATATGGTAACGGACTGAATACTTTTGGCGAGAACGGGCACAAATTTAAGCACCTTGTCAAAAAACAGCACGCCCGTTTTCGGCTCGACAAAGGGACTTTTTTCGGGGTCGGAGCTGAACAGCCAAGTGTAGAACACGTAGCTCAGCACGGTGACTGCAATCATCAAGACAAGCACCGTAAGGCGCGCCGGACTGATTGTGCGTATTTTCTTTTTGATACGTTCGTTTTCTTCGCGTAAATTTTGATTTACTTTAGACATTTTGAAACCTCCTTGTTTACGACAAACAATTATACACCCCATTTCCGCATTATGCAACCGTAAAAGGGCTTGTTCGTTGTCGAAAAGCGCGTAAAGGGGCGGAATTTTTTTGTTTGCCTTGCCTTTGCGCGGCAAGGGGAATATGTCGCTTCACCGCTTGCCAAAATGCGCCAAATATAGTAAAATTGAGACATCGAAAGGTTATGAAAAAGTCTGTTTGTTTGCTGATTTCAATATTGCTTGTCATGGCGCTGTGTGCGGCTTGTCGGGGCACGCCGAACGCTGCTTACGGCGATGTCGTACCGTACAGTCAAACGGACTCGGACAGAGAAACGCTCTTTCCTTTCCAAGCGGACAACGGCGACAAGCTGTCTATGCTAAACGTGACGAGCAATGGCAGCAACGTTGGGGTATATTTCGGCGGAGCGTACTTCAGCGCGGCGGGCATACCCATAGATATGTACGTGTACACAAATCCGACTCACGACCTTGGTTTCAACGTCAACGGCAGCGCGCTTACGAGTGCGCAAACGGCAGAGCGCGAAACGTTGGTTCAGCTGTTCAAAAGGGTACACAGCTTTATACGCGAGGTGGACGATCTGGCAAACACAAGCTACGACGGCAGCAACGAAAGCGTGCCCACGTCCGACGTGTACAAGTACAACAACATCGAAAAATTCGGTCGTCAAACCGCGGACGGCTACGTGTTGCAAATAGACGAACACACATACGAAATGCTAAAAATTGCGCAGGAGATGTACACGGCAACGGAGGGGGCGTTTAACCCTGCCGTTTACCGTTTGGTGGATCTGTGGGGCTTTTCCTCCCGTGTTTACAGCAACGCAATTTACGACTCTTCCTTTTACACCATGCCTTACGACAGAAAAGTCGGCGCGGACGTGTTTTTCAGCAGAGACACGGGCGGCGGCTACCCATTGCCCGACCAAAAGTACGTCAAGGCGTTTTCCGACCCCGCTTTTACGGATTTTTCCGACAAAGCGGTGCATTTGTCTCTGGAGAACGGCAACTTTTACGTTACCAAAAGGGTTGAACCCGTAACCGTAGACGGCGTCAGCTACTCGCAGTGGATCGACCTCGGCGGCATTGCCAAGGGCTATGTTGTGGACTGTATCAGGGCGATGATGCGCGAAGAAGGCTTTGACAGGGTAAGCGTCAACGCCGGCGGCAGCAGCATGGGCTACGGCAAGGGATACGACGGCAAAAGCTTCGATCTCGGCATAGAAAGCGCGTTCAACATGTACTTTTCCTTTGCGAGCATTTGTGTTGCCGACTGCAGCGTTTCCACAAGCGGACAGTACGTGCGCAAGTACTATGTTGACGGCGTGGAGTACTCTCACATTCTGGACGGCGTGAGCGGCGAGCCTGCGCAAACGGGCGTCAAGGCGGTGACGGTTGTTGTGCCCGACGGCGAAATGTACGGCGCGGCAAAAAGCGACTGTCTTACGACGGCGTTGACGGTGATGGGCAGGACGGGCATTGTGGACTATGCCAACTATCTGAAGGAAAATGGACTTGACATAAAAATCGTGGTGCAGTACGAAACGTTGGACGGCAAAAAACAGCTGTTGACAAATTGCACGACAGACGAGCTTGTAAGTCAGGACGGCGAGCTTGAGCAATTGGGCTGGGCGTTGAAGTTGGACGAAAACGGCGTTTTCTACTACGACGCAAACGCGCAATTCAAGGGCAAAACGGACGTTTACAAGGTGCTGCTCATTGTTTTGGGCTGCCTGTTGGGCGCGGCGTTGATTGCGCTGGTAATTTACCACTTTGTAAAGGGGCGCAACCGCACGCTTTCCAACGTTCGGCACGCCAAAAAGGACAAGCCCTTCAGAATGGGCGACTTGGCAGTGTACGTTGTTGTGGCGTTGGTAATTGTGGTGCTGTTTTGCGTGTTCGTGTTCGACTCGGACAAAAACGCCGTGCAATTGGTAACGGTGATAGACGAACAAACGGGAGAAACGCTGTTTGTGTACAACCCTGTCAGAAACGAGCTTGTACAAAACGACGACAACTTTCGCAATTGGAAGATAGAAGTGAAGTCCTCCGCAAACGGCGTGACGGTGCGTTTCAGCTGCGAAATGGATGGCGAGGAACGCTTTAACGAGCTGAAAATTACACGCGGCAACGACTTTTCCGTAAAGATGATTGATTCCCGTTGCGGCTATCATCAGGATTGCGTCAAAAACTTTCCCGCCCTTACCAAACCGAACGGAGCAATTGTGTGTAGCCCCAACAGGCTAAAGGTGGTGACGGCATGAAAAACAAAACCAACTTTTTCTCCGCGCGCCGTATCGCGCTGCTGTCCGTTTTGACAGCAATGGGACTGATAATGTTTATGGTGGAAAGTTTGTTTCCGCCGCTGTTTTTGCCGGGGGCGAAAATGGGGCTTTCCAACATCTTTTCGCTGCTTGCGCTGTTTGTGCTTGGACCGACGGAAGCGTTTATACTTGTAATTGTGCGCACAACATTGGGCAGCGTGTTTACGGGCAACGTGTCAACGCTTATTTACAGCATGACGGCGGGACTGACGTCCGTTGCCGTGTCTACGTTGTTGGTGGAATTTGTCTACCCGCGTATCAGCATAGTTTCCGTTTCCGTGGTGGCGGCGGTGATGCACAATTTGGCGCAAAACGTTGTGTTCTGTTTGGTAAGCAACACTCCCGAAATGTTTGCATATATGCCTTGGCTTGCGCTTATAGGCGTTGTGGCGGGCATTATCGTCGGCTTTGCGGTGTGGTTTGTTTTGCGAACCGTGCCCACCAAGCTGTTTGTCGGCGTTTCGGATTTTGACGAAAATCAATCGTGAGAGCGACACGCAATTAAAAAAAACGCTGCCACCTTTTCTTCATTGCGCAACAAAGCAGATAAAATGTACAAAGAAGGCTTCCCTATACAGAGAAGCCTGTTTTTTTGCCAGAAACAAAGCCGTTTTGCGACGAATACCCGCGCTTCTTGTTGAACAAGGTCTGGAATTTTGATTTGAACTGTTTGTTTTGAGACAAAGTTTGTCTCGGGGAAGCTATTTTTTTATGGTAAAAAGTCAAAAAAAGACTAAGAAACAAATGTTCAAACGTGAAAGTAATCAAATATAGAAGCCGACTTCTATATTAACTCGGTGTTTTCGCGCGCGGAGACGGACGTTTCGTCCGTAGTAGCGGAAAAAGCGAAAATTCCGTTTGCAAGTGGCGACCTGCGCGGCACTTGCAATCCACCCCGGGGGTGCTGGGGGTACGGGAGACCCCAGCGAAGGTCAAATTAAAAGAAGCCGCGTGCAGCGGCTTCCTTAGTAGTCCGACTTTGGCGACGCTTCGCGCACGAAGTGGCAGTATCGTGAGAACTTACCCAAAGACGGAAATATGGTAAATGGGAAGAATCGACTTTTACGGAGAAACCGATTTGTAAAGCGAACGATACGCTCGCCAAACGTTTGGTCGGATTAGTCGTCGCCGCCCGAAAGCATTTCCAATTTGGACTTGGGCGTGACGGGCTTGCTGTCGCCGTGGCGAACAAACAGCATCGTCACAAAGGACGCGGCGGCGAATATCGCGCCGTAGGGGAACAAAATGGACATCGTGCCGAACGCGTCCATCAGCGCGCCGGAGAGTATCGGGGTGATGACCTGCGCCGCCATGGAAGCGGTGTAGTAGTAGCCCGTGTATTTGCCGATGTTGCCGCCCTTGGAAAGTTCCACGACCATCGGGAAGCTGTTGACGTTTATCGTTGCCCAACCAATGCCCGCCAACGCAAACAGCAGCCACAGCAGCCAAGAGGGGCTGGCAGCGGTGATGAATATCGCTCCGAAAAACGCCGCCGTCAGCATTACAATGCCGCCCAAAATGGACTTTTTGCGCCCGATTTTGCTTGCGATGATACCCACAGGCACGTAAGCTACTATTGCCGCACCCTGCGCGATCATCAGCGTGGTGTTGTAGTCCTTGTTGAGCACGTTAAGCGCGTACACGCTGTACTTGCTTGTAATGGCGTTGTAGCCTGTAAACCAAAGCGCAACGGATGCAAGTATCAGTATAAGCGAGCGCAGTCTGCCCTTGTCGAGCTTTGTTTGCGCGGACTGTTCCTCCGCGGGCTGCTCATTTGCCTCTTGTTCGTCCAACAACGCTTGCTGTTGGAGCATTTCGCCGTTCCAACGCTTTTCCTTTACAGTCAGCACAAACACGATGAGCGCAGCCAACATGATACCGCACACCGCCAACACAAACCAAGTGTATTTCATCATCTGATTTGCCACCTTGCCCGTGCCGAACAGCATGCCGAGTACCAACACCAACAATCCGCCCGCCGTGCCCATCAGATTGATTATGGCGTTGCCCTTGCTCCTTAGAGGCTTGACGGTGACGTCGGGCATCAGCGCGACGGCAGGGCTGCGGAAGGTTGCCATTGCCACCAACAACGCAAGCAACACAATGATGTAAACAACCAAGATCCACCAATTTGCTTGGGTAACGCCCTTTGCAAACTGCGCTTCGGCGTCGGAAACGAGGGAGGAGTAGGCGTTGGTGGTGCGAGCGGTGACGGGACTTCCGTCGTCGGCGTACACCAGCTTGTTGTTTTCCGTTTTGCACAAGCGGTAGTTTTCTTCCGCGTCCTTGGTGGGTTTGGAGTAAACGTACACGGTGTCGTAGTCAAGTTCGTTTTTGTACCAATCTCGCACAGTTGCCTGTTCCTCTTGGGACAGCTCGTCGAATGTCTTGTTGTAGTACACCTTTGCGGCATAGTCCCACACTTTGTAGCTTTCGGGGACGTCCTTGTTGGTGATGTTGTGGTACTCGCGGTTTTCCACAACGTAGTTTGTACTCCAATATGTCTCTTTTGAACCGTCGGAAAGTTTCTTTAGTTGCGCGTTGTCTACAAAGCTCAATCCCACAAAGCAAACTATCGCCGCGATTGCGCCTATCACAATGAAGGGCGTGCGCTTGCCAAAGCGCGTTTCCTTTTTGTCGGAGAGCGCGCCGAACAGCGGCAGCATAAACAATGCCAGCACGTTGTCGAGGGACATGATGACGCCCGACCAAGTTTGATCCAATCCGAACTTGTTGGTGAGCATCAACGGTACAATGGTGTCGTATGCTTGCCAAAATGCGGAAATGAGAAAGAATGCAAAGCCTACAAGAATTGTGCGTTTGTAATTTAATTTCATAAAAAACCTTTTTTGAAACGGTCTTGCTCGTAAATTGCCGATGTGCGCGTTTGCGCAAGATAACAATGCTTCTTTTACTATTATATATTAAAAACCGTCCTTTGTAAATACGCTTTTAAAATTCCCTTTGCAATTGCGTTTTGCGCTTGTGCGCTCGACAAAAATTTTCAAATAGAGTGCCTTTGTATGCGCGGCGACAGCCATTTTGCGTTTTGTCGTGGCATACAATGTAGCGTAAAATTTTGTCGGGAGGCAACAAATTGTGACAAAGTGGAAAACCGTCAAGCAGCCGTCGTCGGGGCAGAAAAAAGAAAAAAACACCAAAAAACAGCACATGGGGTCGAAAAAAGGCAAGCTTCGCCTGATTTTGCCCATCGTTTTGGTGGTGGCAATGGCAGTCGGCGCGCTCGTTTGGGCGTTGCCGCATCTGCCCGTCAAGCCCCAAACGCAAAACAGCGCGAGCTTTAAGGGTGTGGTGGAGATGTGGAACGTGGAAACCTTCGAAGGCGGCGTAGGCAGCCGCGAATCCTGGTTGGTGGGTCGCGCAGCCAAATTCGAAAAGCAAAACGCCGGCTTGTACGTGCATGTCACCACGCTGAACGTCGAACAGCTCCGCTCCAAATTGGAGCAGGGAGAAAACTTCGATATGGTCTGCTTTTCCCGAGGGGCGGGCGCGCTCCTTCAAAGCAGACTGTGCGCAGCGGACGTTGACGTTGGCGCGGTCAAAAACAATTTTGCCCTTTCGGGACAGGTAGGCGGCTTGCAGTACGCGGTTCCTCTCTATGCGGGGGCTTACTGCCTGTTTGCCCGTGCCGAAATGCTTTCCGCAGACCGTTTGGTGCAAGGCGCGCTTTCTCAAACTTACGAGCGCAAGGTGGGCAAAACCACCGTCACGCTTGCGCCACTTGTTTGCGGCTTTACCCCCTACAACAGCCCTTTGTCCGCTTTGGCAATGTCCGGCGGACAGGGCAAGGCGCAGCTGCAGAGCGAGCTTACGCAGTACGAGGCTTACGAGCAGTTTCTCGCCAACCGCACGGCGGTAACGCTGTTGGGCACGCAAAGAGACATGTACCGACTGTCCCAAAGAGAAGCCAACGGCAAAATAGAAGCCCTTGCCTTTGCGCCCCTCGGCGGTTACACCGATTTGGTACAGTACGTGGGTATAGGCGTTACGGACGCGGAAAAATCCGCCGCGTGCAACAGCTTTTTACAATATCTTTTGCAGGAAGAAACGCAGTCGTCGCTTACGGAGTTGAGCCTGTTTTCCGTGTTGCAGCAGAGCTTTTACACCTCCGACAGATACCGCGAATCGGAAGCGTTGCTGCCTCAAGCCTACGTGCCCAACGTGTTCGGCGACGCGGAAGCGATTGCGCGTCAACGCCAAACGGCGATAGACACTCTGGCGGTGTGATATGGACGCAATTTGGAACGAACTGCTCTTAAAGCTCGGCAAATGGCGCGTCGAAGCTCGTTCCGACATGAGCTTCGACCAATTGACCACCTTCGGCACGGGCGGCAAAATTCGTCTGACGGTCTTTCCCGACACAAAGCGCAAACTTGTCAAAACGGCGCGTTTGTTGCGCAAGCTGTCCGTGCGGAGCGTGGTGGTGGGCAGGGGAAGCAACGTGCTTGCCTCCGACGATTTTTTCGACGGCGTTGTCGTGGTTACAACCAAACTTAACGGTTTTCGTCTGCGCGGCAGCACCGTACTCGCTCAATGCGGAGCGTCCTCTGCAGCCATTGCCGCCGCGTGCGCAAAAAGGGGACTTGCCGACGGCGAATTTCTTGCCTGTCTGCCCGCGACGGTGGGCGGCTCGACGGTGGGCAATGCGGGCTGCTTCGGTCAGGACATGGCGCGCATTGTCAAACGGGTAACGGTGTTGGCAAACGGAAGGGTGCGACGCGTAAAAAGGGAGCAATGTCGTTTTGCCAAGCGTGAAAGCGTGTTCAAGCACGTCGATTGGGTCATTCTCGAGGTCAAATTGCACTTTACGCGCAGCACACCCGAGCTTGTCGGCGAAAAAATTGCAAACATGCGCCGTCGCAAGGCGCAAACGCAGCCGCTTGGCGCGCGTTCGGCAGGGTGCGTGCTTTTTCACGACAGCGTTGCGGTGTCGGCTCTTGTGGACGAAATGGGTCTGAAGGGCTTTCGTATGGGCGGCGCGGCGGTGTCAACAAAACACGCGGGTTTTGTTCTAAACATTGACAAATCCACCTCTTTGGATATATACTTATTGATACGGTATCTTAAGTCGGAATTGTTGACGCGCTACGGAATTTGCGCCAAAACAGAGCTTGCTCTCATCAATTTTACGGAAAAATGACATTTTCTCAAAGCGTAAAAAACGAAATATTCAAATCCGTTCGTAACGTCAAAAGCTGTTGCGCGACGTCCTTTTTGACTGCCGTGCTGAAGTCGATGGGCACGCTTACGCTCGAGCATGCGGGCTACTCGTTTGTTGCGGAAAGCGACAACCGCGATTTCCTTGCGTTGTGCGCGCTGCTTGCGCGCGAACACCTTAAAACGGACTCGCAGTTGACAAGCTACCGCACGTCCAAAGGGACGGAGATGTTTTCTTGCAAATTTCCCGCTTCGTTGGGGGAAAAGTTGGGGCTTGTCACGCGGGAAGAGGGCATGCTGAACTTTGCCGACGTGCGGACGCTTTTGCCCAACTTGTCCTGTTGCCGCCGCGCCTTTATGCAGGGGCTGTTTGTTTCCTGCGGTTCGGTGGTCATACCGCAAACGGAGCAGTTGACGGACAACGCAAAAGCCAAGTACCACCTCGAGCTGCGCTTTACCGATCCGGAATTTGCAAATGCGGTTGCCGAAAGCTACTCTTTGGCGCAATTCAGACAAATGCCCCGCAAAAACCACACCGTGCTGTACCTGAAGGACAGCGAGCGCATAGCGGACTTTTTGGTGTACGTCAATGCCACGCGCGCCAAGCTGGATCTGGAAAACGTGATCATCACTCGCAGTATGCGCAACGACATGAACAGGCAAAACAATTGCGAAGTCGCCAACATAGAAAAAACCGTTGCGGCGTCCGCCAAACAGCTGAAAGCGATAGAAGTTTTGCGTAGCGGCGGAGCGTTTGACTCCTTGCCCGACAATCTGAAGGAAATCGCTTTGTTGCGCGAAGCCTCGCCCGAGGCAACGCTGGAAGAAATTGCCGCTCAGTTGCACGTGTCGAAAAGCGGCGCAAATCACCGTTTTGCAAAGCTCGCGGAGCTTGCCGAAAAACAAAGGAAAACAAAATGAAACCGTTTGTACATTTGCATTTACACACCGAATACAGCCTTTTGGACGGCGCGACACGCATAGACGAGCTGCTTGCCCGTTGCAAGGAGTTGAACATGCCCGCCGTAGCCGTCACCGACCACGGCAACATGTACTGCGCTTGGAAGTTTTTGAAAGCAGCCAAAGCCGCCCACATCAAGCCTATCATCGGGTGCGAGTTTTACATGTGCGAAAATCTCCACAACGTCGGCTTTGAAAACAAGGAATACTTTCACCTGATACTGCTTGCCAAAAACAACACGGGTTACTACAACCTTTGCCGCCTGAATTCCATAGCCTTTGTGGAGGGCTTCTACTACAAGCCTCGTATCGATTTTGAAACGCTCAAAACCTACTCGGAGGGGCTTGTGTGTCTTTCGGCGTGCATTGCGGGACAGCTTCCCCGTTTGCTGCTTGCCGACCGCCTCGACGAAGCGCGGGAGCTTGCCATGCAGTACAAGGAGCTGTTTGGCGAGGACTACTACATCGAAATTCAGCGTCACGGCATAGCGGAAGAGGACGAGGTCATGCCTCAACTTGTGCAGCTTGCGCGGGAGCTTGACATAAAAATCGTCGTCACCAACGACGTTCACTATCTGAACAGAGAGGACGCGGAAATTCAGGACGTGATGATGTGCGTTCAGATGGGAAAGTACATTGACGACACGGACAGAATGAAGTTTCAGGGAGAGGAATTTTACCTGAAGGACTACGACGAAATGGCTATGCTTTTCCCCAATCTGCCCGACGCCATGGAAACCACCTTGGAAATAGCGGAAAAGTGCAACGTAAATTTCGGCAAGGAAAAGCTGCTTCCCCTCTACACTCCCCCGCACGGAATGTCTTCGCAGGAATATTTGTGGCAATTGGTGGAAGAGGGGCTTGCCAAAAAGTACCCCAACCCGACAGAGGAAATTCTTGACCGTATCAAGTACGAATACGACGTTATTTGTCGTATGGGCTTTGTGGACTACTACCTCATCGTGTGGGATTTTATAAACTACGCCAAGACCAACGGTATTCCCGTCGGACCGGGGCGCGGTAGCGGAGCGGGCAGCGTCATTGCTTACCTTATCGGTATCACCGAGGTTGAGCCCTTCCGTTACAATCTGATGTTCGAACGCTTTTTGAACCCCGAGCGTAAATCCATGCCCGACTTCGACGTGGACTTTTGCATGGATCGCCGAGGCGAGGTGATAGACTACGTTCACCGCAAGTACGGCAACGACAACGTGTGCCAAATTGTCACCTTCGGCACGATGGCGGCAAAAAACGCCATCAGAGACGTTGCGCGCGTGATGCGCTTCCCCATCAGCGAATCCAACCGTCTGGCAAAAATGGTGCCGGACAACTTCAAGTACACCTTGCGCCACCTGTTGGGGCTTGTTCCATACAAAAAGAAGGAGGACGCCTACGTCTCCGAGGAACTGCAGCGCGCCTACAACGACCCCAACACCCACAAGCTGATAGACATTGCAATGCGCATAGAAGGCTCGCCCCGACAAACGGGCATGCACGCCGCGGGCGTTGTCATCTGCCGCGAAAAGGTAAGCGATCACGTTCCCCTTCAGACAAACGGCGGCTCTTTGGCAAAGGGCGGCATTGTCACAACGCAGTACACCATGACGGAAGTGGAAGAACTGGGACTGCTGAAAATGGACTTTTTGGGACTCCGCACCTTGACGGACATCAAAAAAGCCTGCGACTACATTTTGGAGGACCACGGCGTAAAGGTGGAGTTCGGCGCGGACAACTACGACGACCCCAACGTGTTCAACCTTATTTCCGGCGGCGACACGATGTGCATATTCCAGCTTGAAAGCGGCGGCATGTGCGACCTTATGCGCAAAATGAAGCCCGCCCATTTGGAAGAAATTATCGCAGGTATCAGCCTTTACCGCCCCGGACCCATGCAGTACATAGGCGACTACATCGACTGCAAGTTTGACAAAAGCAAAATCAAGTACCTGCACCCCTCGATGGAATCCATTCTTGCCGTGACAAACGGGTGCATTGTCTATCAGGAGCAGGTGATGCAGCTTGTACAGAAGCTCGCGGGATTTTCCATGGCTTTGGCGGACAACGTTCGCTACGCCATGAGCAAAAAGAAGGCGCAGATGATGAAAGACCTTGGCGAGCTGTTTGTACACGGCGGCACTTGGACCAACGGCGAAACCGTCCCCGGCTGCGTAAAAAACGGCATTCCCGAGGAGATCGCGCTGGAAATTTACAAGCAGCTGGACGATTTTTCGCAGTACGCGTTCAACAAATCGCACGCCACCTGCTATGCGTACGTCACCTATCAGACGGCGTGGCTCAAAAACTACTACCCCGTGGAATTTATATGCGCGTTGCTCAACAATCGCATAAACGACATTTCGCAGATAAAAAAATATATGGCTTACGCCAAATCTCAGGGTATCGAGGTGCTTCCGCCGGACATCAACAAGAGCCGCGACGAGTTCCGCGTGGAAAACGGAGCAATTCGTTTCGGCTTGGGCGGCATACGCAACATCGGCGTGGGCGTTGTAAAAAAATTGGTCGCGGAGCGTGAGCGCAACGGCGAATTTAAGGATATGCAGGATCTGTTCGAGCGTTGCTACGAGACGGACGAAAACAACCCTAACGAAAAAATCAGTTTTATCAACAAGCGTATGGTGGAAAACTTTATCAAGGGCGGAGCTTTCGACTGCTTTGGAAGGACGCGCGCGGACATGCTGCAATACTACGGCGAGGAGTACACCGACGCCGCCGAAAGCGTCAAAACGCGTCTGACGGGGCAAATGTCTATTTTCGATTTGGCGCCCGACATCAAAACAAGCTCCCGCCCCTCGCACAAGCAACTGAAGGAGTTCGGCAAGGAAATTCTGTACACTTACGAAAACGAAGTGCTGGGAGTGTACATGACGGGTTCGCCTTTGGACGACTACGACGAAATTGCCCGCCGCTACGCCTTTGACTTTGACACATCCGAAACAATGGCTTACGTACCCGAGGGTTCGGAGGACGGCGAGCCTGTTCGTCCGCAAGTCAACAAACGCTTTGTCACCACGGGCGGCATTTTGCGCAACATTCGCGTAACCGTGGGCAAGGACAATCAGCGGTTGGCTTTCGGCGTGTTGGAGGACAAGTACGACACCATAGAAGTGGGACTGTACGGCGCAAATTACGAAAAGTACAAGGGGCTGTTTGCCGAGGACGCATTCCTTGTGGTGCGCGGCAGCCTCACCGAGTCTCGCGACGCCTACAAAATAAATGTGCGGGAAATCATCAACCCCCGCGCCGACGAGCAGAAGGAAGTTGTCGCAACCGAACGTCCGCACAACCTTACGTTGTGGCTCAAAATGGAAGAGCGCGACGAGGACAAGTACGCGCGCGTGATTGAAACGCTGCAACGCTACGAGGGAGACGTTCCCGTCAAAATAAAGATCGAGGGCGTGTCCTACCAAATGGAAACGCGCGTTCGCAACTGCCCCGGAGTCACCTACGAGCTGGCGGGCATTTTGGGGGAAAAGAACGTGATTTTCTTCGAAAAATAGCACATGGGGTCAAAAAAATCAAAATTTTCGGGACGCACTTTGAAATGCGTCCCTTTTTAACGACTACGTCAAATACAATCAAAAGAATTTTGTCGGCAAAGTACAAATAGATTTGCATAAAATATAATTTTGTACTATAATATACGAAATATTACTTAGTTGTTTGCGCCTTTGTTCTTCGGGGAAGAAGAACGGGACGAAAGGGGGCAAAAATTTGATAAGAAAACTTTTGAAAGGTGCAAAGGGCTACGAAGTTCCGTCCGTTTTTACCGTACTGTTGGTGTTGTGCGAAACGGCATTGGAAGTGGTGTTGCCCATTTTTATGGCAAACATTCTCAACACCATGCAGCTTTTTGCGGTAGACAAGGAGTTGAAGGGCTTGACGTCGGCAATGACCGTCTTTGATTTTCAGGGCGGCACGCACGCCTTAAAGACCTATGCCGCCGGCACGCTTGTGTTGGGAGACAAAAGCATTTTGCTTAACACCGTGTACAGCTACGGCATTTTGATGGTGGTTTGCGCTGTGTTGTCTTTGACGTTCGGCAGTTTGGCAGGTTGGCTATGCGCCGTTGCCGGCGCGGGCTTTTCCAAAAACATGCGCGCTCGGTTGTTTGACAAAATTCAGGGCTTCAGCTTTGCAAACGTAGACAAATTCAGCACGGCAAGCCTTGTCACGCGTTCCACGACGGACGTGAACAATGCTCAAAACGCCTTTATGATGATCATTCGCACCGTCATTCGCGCGCCCGCAATGCTTGTTTTCAGCACGGTGATGGCGTTCAAAACCGAACCGAAAATGGCGTGGGTGTTCCTCGGGGCGATACCGGCATTGGGCTTGGTGATGTTCCTCATTGCCACGCGCGTACACCCGCTGTTCAAAGCCATGCTCAAACGCTACGACAAGATGAACGCCGACGTGCAGGAGGATTTGGTTGCTATACGCGTCGTCAAAGCGTTTGTGAGAGAGGACTACGAGGAGCAAAAGTACCGCGAATCGACAGAGCAGGTGCGTAAGGCGCAGCTCAAAGCGGAAAAATTGATGATTTTGATGAACCCGCTTACCAGCCTTATAATGTACGCGACGATCATCGGCTTGCTCATCATCGGCGGCAAAGATATAGCCGTGGGCAACATGCAGGGCGGCACGCTTACCGCCATGATGAACTACTGCACGCAGATACTCAGCAGCGTGATGATGATATGCTTCATTGCGGTGCAGCTTGTAATGTCCCGCGCCAGCATCGACCGTATTTACGAGGTGTTGGAAACGGATTCCACGATCAAGGACGGCGAACAGAGCGACAAAACCGTCAACAGCGGCAGCATAGAGTTTCAAAGCGTCGATTTCAGCTACTCCGACAATGCCGAAAACCTCACTTTGGAAAACATCAATCTTTCCATTGCCCCCGGCGAAACGGTAGGTATCATCGGCGGCACGGGCGACGGCAAAAGCAGTCTGGTACAGCTTATACCCCGTTTCTACGACGTGTTCAACGGGCGTGTGCTTGTGGACGGCACGGACGTGAGGGACTACTCTCTGTACAACCTGCGCGAGGGCGTGTCGATGGTGCTGCAAAAGAACGTGCTGTTCAGCGGCACGATACGGGAAAACCTTCTGTGGGGCAACAAGGACGCCACGCAGGAGGAAATAGAGGCAGCTTGCAAGGCGGCTTGCGCGCACGACTTTATCATGTCTTTCCCCGACGGGTACGAAACGGACCTCGGTCAGGGCGGCGTAAACGTTTCCGGCGGACAAAAACAGCGTCTGTGCATTGCGCGCGCTCTGCTCAAAAAACCCAAAATTATGATTTTGGACGACTCTACCAGCGCGGTAGACACGGCAACGGACGCGCAGATACGCAAGGGACTCAAAGAGCTTTCCGCCGATATGACCACGATCATAATCGCTCAACGCCTGTCCTCTGTGGAAGATTGCGACAAGATAGTAATTTTGGACGACGGCAAAATCAACGCCGTGGGCACTCACGACGAATTGCTTGCCACCAACTCCATTTACCGCGAAATTTACCGCTCGCAACAAAAAGGGGCGGCGGAACAAATGGAAAATCAGTGAGGTGAGGACAGTGCTAAAATTCAGTAACGGTCAAATTGCATTGCTGGTTATACTGTGTGTGCTGATAGTAGTGCAGTTTATAATAATAGGTTATCTACTTATAAAAAAACGCCGCAAACACGATAGACTTTTCGAAAAATCGCAGGCTAAACAACAAAAATTGCATCGCGCAAGAAACATCAAAGGAACATTGGGCAGATTGTTAGGCTACCTTAAGCCCTTCAAGTGGCGCATGGTGGTGGTGTTTTTGTGCGTGTTTGTACAAAGCATTGCCAACGTTTTGGCAACGTCGCTGCTCAAGCCGCTCATCAACGGCTTGGCAATGAACGCTCAATCGCCGGACGAGGTTGCCCTTACGGGCTTGGATTTCATAGACAAGTACGCCATTTCGGGCGAAAAATTGACATACCTCGGCGCGGTAGTGGGGCTTATGGCGGCGGTATACGTGTTTGCTTTGCTCTCCAACTACCTGTCCAACCGTTTGTTGATCGCCGTTTCCACCTCTACGATCAAGCGTTTGCGCGACGAGCTGTTCACGCACATGCAGTCATTGCCCGTAAAGGTGTTTGACGGCACAACTCACGGCGAATTGATGAGTCGCTACACCAACGATATCGACATGATGAACGAGTTTATTGCCCGCGCTTTGCCGCAATTTGTCAGCAGTTTTGTTACCATTTTGGGCGTGTTTACGGTGATGTTCGTGATGGAGTGGAGATTGGCGTTGGTAATGGTGGGCATGCTGATTGTGATGGGCATTCTCGTCAAGGTGATCGGCGGACGCTCCAAAAAGAACTTTGTGGCGCAGCAAGCGGCGGTGGGCAAGCTCAACGGCTACATCGAGGAGATGACGGAAGGGCAAAAGGTGGTAAAGGTGTTTAACCACGAAAAGATCGCCGCAGAAGAATTTGAAAAAATCAACGGTCATTGGGCGACGGTTTCGACGCGCGCCAACAGCTACGCCAACATCATGGGACCGATAATGAACAACATGTCCCACTTCTTCTACGCGGGAATTGCCATTTTCGGCGCGCTGATAGCCGTCCAATCCGGCAACGCCCTCAACTATGTGGGCACAATTGCGGCATTTTTGCTGTACGTGCGTACGATCACAATGCCCATACAGCAAGTTTCTCAACAAATCAATTTGCTGTTTATGGCGGTTGCGGGCGGCGAACGCGTGTTTGCGCTTATGGATACGCCTGCGGAAACGGACGAGGGCTACGTAACGTTGGTAAACGCCATTGTCGACGAACAGGGCAACATCACCGAGAGCGAAGCGCGCACAGGTCATTGGGCTTGGAAGCATCCTCACGGCGACGGTACGGTTACCTATACGGAGCTGAAGGGCGACGTGGTGTTCGAGGACGTAACTTTCGGCTACGAGGAAGGCAAAACGGTACTGCACGACGTGTCGCTGTACGCCCACCCGGGGCAAAAGATAGCCTTTGTGGGCAGCACGGGCGCGGGCAAAACCACCATAACCAACCTTATCAACAGGTTCTACGACGTGCCCGACGGCAAAATTCGCTACGACGGTATCAACATCAACAAAATCAAAAAAGCCGATTTGCGACGTTCGCTTGCAATGGTGCTGCAGGACACGCACCTGTTTACGGGCACGGTTTTAGACAACATTCGCTACGGACGGTTGGACGCCACCGACGAGGAATGCGTCGCGGCAGCCAAGTCGGCAAACGCGCACCAATTCATCAAGCACCTGCCCGAGGGCTACAACACAATGCTCACGCGCGACGGCGAAAACCTTTCGCAGGGACAGCGACAGCTGATTGCCATTGCCCGAGCCGCCGTTGCCGATCCGCCCGTGCTGATATTGGACGAGGCGACAAGCAGTATCGACACGCGTACCGAATGGCTCATCGAAAAGGGCATGGACGCGCTTATGGAAGGGCGCACGACGTTTGTGATCGCGCACCGACTTTCCACCGTGCGCAACAGCGACGCCATAATGGTGCTGGAGCATGGCGTTATCATAGAGCGCGGCAATCACGACGACCTTATCGCGCAAAAGGGCAAGTATTACCAATTGTACACGGGAATGTTCGAACTGTCATGATAGACTCCGACCCCTGTGCGGCGGTTGATTGCTTGCTACTGCGTAACGCATGCGCAATCAACGGTTAAGTTTACAACATTTAAGATACCGACTTCCCCGTCTGAAGTCGGTATCTTTTTATACAATATACACCATGATCCTGTGCGCTGTCGCGGCGACAGTGGTCGTCCTCGTTGTCAAACGCAAAAAATAATATTACAAAACTTGCCCCAAACGTCAAAATGACGACTTGGGGCAAGTTTTTTTGACTCTATGTTTGTGCATAAGCACAAAGTTATTCTTTTATGTGCTGTTCAAACAGCTCGTTTACCTGTCTGCAAAACTCGTTGGCTATTTGTTTGCGGTTCATTCCCTTTTGCTCGTAGTCGGAGTAGTAGGAGGGAAAACCTATCACCATCTTTTTGCTTGCGGGGTGGTAGTAAACGGGGTAGATGGGCACGTCCTCGCCGTTTCTTCTGCGGTAGTACTTGGCAAGCTCCACAAATCCCGCGTAGAACTCCGTCAATGTTTCGTGGTAGCCGTCACTGCTGTTTTCGGGAAAAATGAGTATGCCAAAACCGTTGTTCAGCGCGTTCAGACTTTTGTGCAGCGTGGAAATGAAGCGTTGGTCGTTGTAGCTTGGCAACACGCGCATTCCCTTGTAAAACATCGGAACAAAACCCGTCTCGAAAAACGCCAAAAAAGAGGCGGCAAGCTTGCTTTTGTGTCGTTTTTGTACAAAGTAGACGTCTCGTAGATATCGATAACGCTGTTTCCAAGTGCCCAACATGGGCCACGCGCCCCAAAGACAAAGGCTTACGGGCAGGTGCAGACTGTAAATCAACGGTCCGAACATCGCGGCGTGGTTGGCAACGTAAATTGCCTTTTGAGGCAGCTCTCCCGAAAGGCTCACAATGTGAGGCTCTTTGAAAAACAGCTTCAAAACCTTTTTGACGCATTTCCACACAGGCTGACGTTTTCTTGTTTTGTTGTTACCCTTCTTTTTTGCCATTTTGCTTGCTCAATCGGTCGATTTTCTTTCTTTGTCGAGGACATTTCACAATTGTCAAGTATTGTATACCCATTTTTGCGTTTTGTAAATACTTTTGGTAACGTGACTTACAAAATTGGGCGCAAACTATTTACCTTTTGACGGTTTTACGCTAAAATATAATGTAATCAACAAACAAGGGTGGAATTATGTTTGACATTCTCGTTGTGGAAGATGACAAAAACACGCGGAAGCTGTTGACTGCCGTTATCAGCGGCGACGGCTACAACGTGTCAGAAGCAAAAAACGGCGAAGAAGCGTTGGAAATGTTGGAACACAATCACGTGGATCTGATGGTGTTGGACGTGATGATGCCGAAGATGGACGGGTTCACCCTCACCGAAACGCTGCGCGAATCGGGCAGTCAGCTGCCCATATTGATACTTTCCGCCAAGCAAAACGTAGGAGACATCAAACGCGGTTTTTTGGTGGGTATCGACGACTATCTTACCAAGCCGTTCGACTTTGACGTGCTGCTTTTGCGCATAAAAGCGTTGCTTCGCCGAAGCAAAATCGTAACGGAAAACAAGCTGACGGTGGGCAACGTCACGTTGGACTACAATTCCTACACGGTAAAAACGCCCGAGTGGGAAGAACAGCTGCCGCAAAAGGAATTTTTGTTGTTGTTCAAGCTGCTCAGCTACCCCAACGTGGTGTTTACGCGATTGCAGCTTATGGACGAAATTTGGGGTATGGACGCCGAAAGCGACGAACACACCGTCAACGTGCATATCAACAGATTGCGCACGCGGTTTGCGGACACGCCCGACTTCGAAATCGTCACAATACGCGGATTGGGTTACAAGGCGGTGAGGCACGATGAGTAAGCAAAAACGAAAAAAACACAACATTTTTACACGCATCACCTTTATTGTGGTGATGTGCCTGTTTGTTTTGCTGATGGTAACGATGATAGCCACTTTGGGTCTTACTTCCCTCATAACGCAGTATTGGGACATAGACAGCGACAATGTGTTGCTTTTCGGCACGATAATTTTGGCAATAAGCATTGTTTTCGGCGTTGCGCTTTCCTTTGCATACTCGGCGATCATCGTCAAAGCCAGCCGCCCCTACCTTGACGCTCTGCAAAAGGTGGCGGAAGGGGATTTTTCCGTGCGCATAGAGGACAGCCCCGTCTTTGCCAACTTTAACATTGCCAACAACTTTAACTATATGACAAGCCAATTGCAAAGTGTGGAAACGTTGCGCGAAAACTTTGTGTCCGACTTTTCGCACGAGTTCAAAACGCCCATAAGCTCCATTTCCGGCTTTGCCAAGCTACTCAAAAACCCCAACCTTTCTCCCGAACAGCGCAACGAGTACCTGGACGTCATCATTGACGAATCAAAACGCTTGGTGGAACTTTCCGAAAGCGTTTTGCTTTTGAACCGTCTGGACGCGTCCACGGAGATAGAAAAGCAAACTTATCAGCTGGACGAGCAACTGCGGCAGTGCGTGCTGATGTTTGAACAGCAATGCGAGGACAAGGGCTTGGAGCTTTACGTGGACTGCGATGACGTGCAAATCAACAGCAACTACAAGCTGTTGAGCCAAGTGGTGGTCAATTTGTTGAGCAACGCCGTCAAGTTTACGGACGCGGGACACATTGACGTCTCCTGCAAGACGGTGGGGCTAAACGCGATGATCGTTGTTTCCGACACGGGTTGCGGCATGGACGAGGAAACGAGAAGCAACATTTTTAACAAATTTTATCAGGGAGACAAGTCCCACACAACTGCGGGTAACGGTTTGGGACTGTGCATAGCCAAAAAAATCGTCGAGCTGCTGGGCGGACAAATTTTTGTGGAGAGCAAGCTGGGCGAAGGCAGCAAGTTTACCGTCTTGCTGCTGAAGGGTGTGTAGCGTGCTTAAGGTAAACGATATCGTCACCTACAGGGCGCAGAGCTACGCAAATTCCGAAACGGTGGGCACGGTGGAGGACTACGCTCTGTTTGTGCCGCAGCTGATTGTCGGCGAGCTTGCGCGCGTCAAAATCACCTACGTCAAAAAGAAGGTCGCCTACGGCGTGCCCGAGGAAATTCTCGAGCGTTCTTCGGCGCGAGTTTTGCCGCCATGCGCCCATTTCGGCAAATGCGGCGGTTGCACTTTGGCGCACCTCAACTACGCCCAACAGCTGGTTTTCAAACGCAACAAGGTGGAGAACAATCTGCGCAAGCTGGGCAAGCTGTGCGTGGACGTGCTGCCCTGCGTGCCGTCGCCGTTACAATTGGGTTACCGCAACAAGCTCAGCCTTCCCGTTCGCGGCAGGCGCGGAGCGGTGGTTGTGGGTATGTTTGAGCGCAACAGTCACAACTTGGTGCAAACAAAAAGCTGCGCATTGGGCGGGGAGTGGGCAAGCGCGCTCACCTCGACATTTGTCAGGTACTGCAACGACAACGGCATCGAACCGTACAACGAAAGGACTTTTGGCGGCTGCGTGCGGCATTTGGTGGCGAGGTATGTGGACGGACAACTGCTTGTAACGGTGGTAAGTAACGGCGAATTTACGGCGGATTTGCGACCTTTTGAACAAGAACTCGGCAAACACTTTGGACGTTTCGGACTGTTTGTAAACGTCAACACGGCTCGTAACAACGTGATATTGGGCAAAACCACCAAGCACGTGTGCGGATTGGAGTACATCGAGGGCGAGCATCTCGGGGTAAAATTCCGTTTGCGTCCGGACAGCTTTTTTCAGGTCAACGACGGCGTTAAGGATTTGATTTACGCAAAAGTGAAGGAGCTGCTCGATTTGTCGGAAACGGACGTACTTGTGGATTGCTTCAGCGGAGTGGGCGTGCTTACCAACGTGCTTGCAAGCGACCGCTTTGACACCTACGCGATAGAAATCGAACCGTCGGCAGTGAAGGACGCCGACGACATGGCAAAGCTCAACAACACGCCGCGCTTGACAAACATTTGCGGCGACGTTACGGAGGAGTTGCCCAAAATTGTTGCGGCAAACAAAGGCAAACGCTTTACGGTGGTGGTAGATCCGCCCAGAAAGGGCTTGAACGAAAAAATATGCAACACCTTAAAACAAGCCGCGCCAAGCAACATTGTGTACGTCAGCTGCGACTCGGCAACGCTTGCGCGAGATTTGAGCATGCTTTCCGACATGTACGCCGTAACCTATTCCGAGCCTTACGATATGTTTCCACAAACAGACCAAGTGGAGACCGTCGTCCGTCTGACAAGACGGCAACTCGACTGATACAGTAAAAAAACGCTACCCCATGTCGTGTTTTTGGGGGTATGGGGCAAAAAAACAGGTATGAGTAAAACACAATTTTGCCGAAGCGAAATGCTCCTCGGTGAGGAAAACATGGAAAAATTGCACAACGCTCACGTTGCGGTGTTCGGATTGGGCGGCGTGGGCAGCTACACCGTCGAGGCGTTGGCGCGCGCAGGCGTGGGACATTTGACGGTGGTGGACGACGACGTTGTTGCGGAAAGCAACCTCAACAGACAGCTGTACGCGCTGCACTCCACATTGGGAAGGCTCAAGGTGCAGGTGGCGGCGGAGCGTGTTGCCGACATCAACCCCGATTGCAGGGTGGACGCACGGGCGGTGCGGTTTGACAAAAGCACGGCGGAGAATTTCGAGCTTGCCCTTTTCGACTACGTTGTGGACGCAATCGACACGGTAACGAGCAAGCTGTTGCTCATCGAGATGTGCTTAAACGCTCACGTTCCCGTCATTTCCTGCATGGGCACGGGCAACAAGCTGAACGCAAGCGCGCTGCGAGTGGCGGACATTTCTCAAACGGACGTGTGCCCGCTGGCAAAGGTGATGCGCAAGGAGCTTCGTGCGCGCGGCATAGAGCGCGGGGTAAAGGTGGTGTTTTCGCCCGAACCGCCCCTTGTGCCTCGGCAGCTGGAAGCCACTTCCAAACGCCAAACGCCGGGCAGCGTGTCCTTTGTGCCGTCGGTGGCAGGACTGCTCCTCGCCGGCGAGGTCCTCCGCGACCTAACCAAGTAAAACCAAGTAAAACACGGCAAAACCAATCGTTTTGCCGTGTTTTTGTAAGCATGCAGTTGCGCACACAGCCAAGCAGCTTGCCGGCGCGTTTATTTTGAGAATATTTTGTCTAAAAGGAGCAAATACCCTTTGAATGTTGTCGCAATGTATGATATAATAAGCTATATATTCTAACAAGCGGAAAAGAGAATGGACACAATAAAGCAGCTTTACGGTGTAGATATCAAAGAGAATTTCATCAAACATCTTGATGGAAGCCTTTTGGCTATTCTCTTGAAAGACCGCAGCTCGGGCAAAAATATCATTTGGGCGACGGACACATACTCATCTTACGGAGTCGGGTTTGGCAGTCAGGATCAAATCACGCCCGCACTCATCACGGGCAAACGCGGCTGTATCATAAAGCCCCGCACGGAAAAATCCAAGCGCGAGCAGCAGGACAGAATAAAGAACAAAGCCGAAGTTTTTACGCCGTCGTGGGTGTGTAACAAGCAAAACAACCTTGTAGACAGTGCGTGGTTCGGGCGAGAAAACGTTTTCAACACCGAAACGGAAAAGGGTTGGGTGGTTTCGCACGAGAAAATCATTTTCCCCGACACCGATGGCAAAACATGGCAAGACTATGTAAAGGCGAACCGTCTTGAAATCACCTGCGGCGAAGCACCCTATCTCACCAGCCGCTACGACACTGTAACGGGAGAATTTATCGACGTCAAAAACCGAATTGGGCTTTTAGACCGAAAGCTTCGCGTCGTGAGTGAGAATGTCGATAGTGAACCGGAGTGGTACAGTTGGGCTGTAGCCGCTCTCAAATCCGTTTACGGCTTTGAGTGGCAAGGCGACAACGTGCTTATCGCTCGCGAAAACCTTTTGTTTGCGTTTGTAGACGCCTACGTAGACAAGTTTGACGTGCCGCCCATAAAGGACTACCTGAAAGAGGTGGCAACGGTGCTTTCTTGGAACATTTGGCAGATGGACGGACTGAAATTTGTAATTCCCAACAGCTGCAAGCCCATGCCAAGGTTGCAAATGTCGATTTTCGATGACGAAGAACAGCTTGAGGAGTGCGAAGGGTGCAAAAAGGGCGATAACACCAAGCACACAGGTGTCTACTGTAAAATTATGGATTGGAATACGAGAAAGCCCGAATTGTTTATTAAGCAACTAAGGGGGAAAAAGAATGATTGACAAGTCGATTTTGGATGATATCATAATCGGACGCGTCGAGCCGCATATTTATGCGTTTACGACAAATACAATCCCTAACTACTTAAAGGTTGGGGACACATACCGTCCTGTCGCAGTAAGATTGCGCGAGTGGCGAGATTATTTTCCGGAGCTTGAAAAAAAATATGAACAAACGGCGATAGTAGGCGACGGTGTTTATTTTCGTGATTTTGCCGTGCATCAATTTTTGGAAACCGACAAGAAAAAAGTTAGATTGTTGCCTACGGATATTGCTACAGGAATTTACTATTCTAGGGAATTTTTCAAAGATACCGAAAAGACCGATGTAGAGGAAGCTGTTGCCGATATTGAGAAAGATTACCGTGAAAGAACAAACAAGTATCAGTTTTACAATGCGGAAAGTCGCTTGCCCGAAACATACACCTATTCTCGGACGGAAACCTACGAACTGCGACCAAATCAAAAAAAGACAGTTGCCGCCTTCCACGAAGCAAGAGCGAACGGGCATAAAAATCTTTTGATGTATGCCGTTATGCGTTTCGGGAAGTCCTTTACCGCAATGTGTTGTGCGCTAGATATGAGTGCGCGGCTTGTTGTTGTCGTTTCGGGAAAAGCTGACGTCAAGCGCGAATGGCAGAAAACGGTTCAAAGCCATGTTAAATTTGCCGAATACGAATATTTGACAAGTGAAAAATTGGTCGAGGACAATCACGTTATTACCAAAACGCTTGCCGCAGGCAAAAGAGTTGTCGTTTTTCTCACTTTGCAAGACCTTCAAGGCGACACGATAAAGGACAAGCATCAAGAAGTTTTCGGGCAAGATATTGACCTCTTGCTTGTGGACGAAACACACTTCGGCGCTCGTGCCGACAAATATGGTGCTGTTCTGAACACCAAGAACTATCAGCCCGACGTCAAGCGCAAGAATGATGATGAAGATTTTGTCGATACCGAAGAAGCGGACGCGCTGATTAAGGTATTGAAAGCCGATACGACGATCCACCTTTCGGGAACACCTTACCGCATTCTGATGGGAAGTGAGTTCAAGAAAGAGGACATCATCGCGTTCTATCAATTTACGGATATTATTGCCGATAAAGAAGCGTGGGACAAAGAACACGTTTTAGACGACAAATATAAAGAGTGGGATAACCCTTACTACGGTTTCCCGCAAATGGTGCGTTTTGCGTTTCATCCGAGCGAGCGCGCCCGCAAGCGTTTGGAAGAGCTGAAAAAGGCGGGAACGACGTATGCCTTTTCGGCACTTTTGAAGCCGAAGTCTATCAAGAAAGACAGTGCGGGAAAGCATAAAGAGTTTGAATACGAAAGCGAAGTTCTTGATTTGTTTGAAGTAATCGACGGAAGGAAAGAAGATGAAAATCTTTTGGGTTTCTTGGACTACGATAAAATCAAAGACGGCAAGATGTGTCGCCATATTGTGATTGTCTTGCCTTATTGTGCTTCCTGCGATGCGCTCGAGGCTTTGATTAAAAATAACACCGATAAATTTCGCAACCTTCATGAATACGAAATTATCAATATTTCGGGCGTAGAGAAACCAAATGCTTATAAGTCGCCCGATGATATCAAGAAAGCGATTCGAGATTGCGAGGCGAAAGGCAAAAAGACGATCACTTTGACCGTAAACCGTATGTTGACAGGCAGCACCGTTCCCGAATGGGACACGATGATATATCTCAAAGATACGGCTTCCCCGCAGGAATACGACCAAGCGATTTTCCGCCTGCAAAATCAATACATAAAGACCTTCGTGGATGAAAATGGCGACACGATAAAATTCAATATGAAGCCGCAAACGCTGCTTGTGGACTTTGACCCAAACAGAATGTTTGTAATGCAAGAAACCAAGTCGAAAATTTACAACGTCAATGTGGATACGGGCGGCAATGCCGAGCTTGAAAAGCGTATTCGGGAAGAACTCCGTATTTCTCCAATTGTCACATTGAACGCAGACAAGATTGTGGAAGTAAAAGCGGTAGATATTCTAAAAGTCGTAAGCAACTATCAAAAAGACAAGGGAATACGCGAAGAAGCCATTGAAATCCCGACGGATTTGAGCATTCTCAAAGACCCGATAATTCGAGCGGCGATAGAACGTGAAAACGAGATTGGTTCAAAGGCGGGGCTGTCTACTCCCGCGCACAAAGGCAAAGACGAGGGTGACGAAGGCAATGATTATAAGTTCCCCGACGGTTCCGAAAACACCGAGGATACCAATTCGTCCGCAACCATCCCCGACGGGTCTCCTAAAACGGAGGACGAGCAGAAAAAGCTCGAAAACAGCTTAAAGAAGAAAATTCAAAGCTACTATGTCCGTATTTTACTGTTTGCGTATTTGACGAAGGAGAGAGTAATTTCCGTATCGGATATTATTGCAAATATCGACGCGGGCGACAATCGGCGTATTGCAAAAAATCTCGGATTAAGCAAGGATATTTTGTTGCGTTTGTTTGACAAGTGCAACAAGTTTGCTTTAAGTGATTTGGACTACAAAATACAAGACTTGAACGATCTTTCCCTCGCTTCAGAAATGCTCCCTGCGGAAAGAGCAAGCGTTGCCATGAGCAAATTCGGCAAGCTCGGCGATGCCATTGTTATAACTCCTGCAAACATTTGCGACGATATGGTCGCCCTCTTGCCTGATGAGTTCATGCACGAAACCGCAAACAAGGGCGGGCGTATTTTGGATATTGCGGGAACGGCGGGAGAATATGCCGTGGCTTTGCAAAAGCGGCTCTCCGCACTTGGCATAGAAAAAGAGAAAATTGCAAGCATGATTTTTACGATCCCGAAATCGTCCGTCTGCTATGAACTCATCAGAAAACTGTATGAGATGCTCGGGCTGAACGTGGAGAATATCGCTTCGGAATTTGTCGCCGCAGACCTGTTGGAAGTAAAGACCGATGACAAAATCGACTACGATAAAATCAAGCGGGTTTTAACGCAAAACAAGCCGTTCAATACTATAAAATTGACAGACGACCTTTCACAAGGAGAGACAAATATGATAACATTCGATGCAGTAGTCGGCAACCCGCCGTATCAGGAAACCGTAAATAGTACAGTAAATGACAAGCCTATATATAATATTTTTATGGATTGTGCCTATCATCTTTCCTCGAAAGTTTGTCTCGTAACACCCGCAAGATTTTTATTTAATGCAGGAGCTACACTAACGAAATGGAATGAAAAGATGCTTAACGATGAACATCTAAAAGTTGTAAAATATGCATCAAAGAGTGCCGATATGTTTCCAAATGTAGATATAAAAGGAGGGGTGGCAATAACTTTCAGAGATGAAGCTACAACATTTGGAGCGATTAAGATGTTTTGTGCGTTTCAAGAATTAGAATCTATTAAAATAAAAACATGGGCAATAAGCACCATAAGTTTTGCAAATCTAATTCTAAATAGAGGACAATATAGATATTCGGATAAAGCATATCAAGAACACCCTGAAGAAATGAAAAAAACTTCTGATAGAAGAATCTCAACGAGTGCATTTGAACGCATGCCGAAGTTATTTACAGATGAAAAACCATGTGATGGGCACGATTATATAAGAATGTATGGGAATTGTGGGAGCTCAACAAGAGTTTATAAATGGTTTAGAAAAGATTATTTGTCTCCTATTGACAATCTTTATAAATATAAGGTTGTCTTCCCCAAGGCTAATGGATCTGGGGCAATCGGCGAAATAGATAAAACTCCTTTAATTGGAGAACCTGTTATCGGTGAACCATTAACAGGATATACGGAAACATTCATATCTGCTGGGGCAACCGACAGTTTACAATATGCAGAAGCAGTATTAAAGTATATCAAGAGTAAATTTGCACGCGCTCTACTTGGAATATTAAAAGTCACACAAGATAACACAAAAAAAGTTTGGGAATTTGTTCCCATGCAAGACTTTACGCCGCAATCGGATATCGATTGGAGCAAGCCTATCCCAGATATTGACAAACAACTCTATGCAAAATATGGTTTGTCCCCCGATGAAATCTCCTTCATCGAGTCCATGATAAAACCTATGGAGTAATTTATAGTAAAAGCTACTGCAACAAAACAAGTCGGAAGTTTTCTTCCGACTTGTTTGTTGTTTGCGAAGGGTGTCGCGTTTGTGCGTTAAGTGTTCCTTGTCACTTTTTGCGTTTGCGTCGTATCAAATTTGTAATCAGCTTTTGAATTTCCACCAAGGGGATTATCGCAAAGGCAAGCGCAAGGGCGGTAAAGTACTCCACGGCGTCAAGGCTTACAAGCTCGAATGCGGTGTTCAGTCCGGGAATGTAAATGACGGCGGTGGTAAGAGCCAAGCTAAGTACCATTGCGCCCCACAGCAGCCAATTTTGATTGCGCAGGCGGAAAATGCTTCCCGTCATGCTGCGCGCGTTGTACGCGTGGAAAATTTCCGTCATGCTCATGGCAAGAAACGCCATTGTCATTCCCTGTTGCGTTGTGCGCCAATCTGCGTTTTCGAGGTGCGCCCCCACAAAGTAGGCGGCAAGGGTTATGCCTGCCACAAACAATCCGTGAACGACAACATTTACGCCCAGCCCTCTTGCAAATATGCCTTCCTTTTTCAG